>NZ_JBFAIR010000041.1:0-103637 GCF_040654815.1 Streptomyces sp. NPDC050619
GGACCGGCGGTGGCCGCCGGTCCCGCGGGGCGCCCGCCCCCGTCGTCCGCACGCTGCTGCGCGGCCTGCCGACGCTGCCGGCCGCGCTCTTGCTGGCCGTGTTCCTGGGCGGCCCGATCGCGTACTGCGTCTACTACGCGTTCACCGACATGCAGCTCACCGGCGCCGCCGGCACCAGTTTCGTCGGCTTCGACAACTTCACCAGGGCGTTCGAGGACGCCGACTTCCTCAACGCGGTCAAGCTGACCCTGGTGTTCGTGGTCGGCTCCGCGGTCGTCGGCCAGAACACGCTCGGGCTCGCGCTGGCCGTCCTGATGCAGAAGGCCACCAAGCCGGTACGGTCGCTGGTCAACGGCGTGGTCATCGCGGCGTGGGTGCTGCCCGAGGTGGTGGCCGGCTACCTGATGTACGCCTTCTTCTACGACCAGGGCTCGCTCAACTCGCTGCTGGACGCCGTGCATCTGCCGCAGCAGAACTGGCTGTACACGATGCCGATCCTGGCCGTGTGTCTGGCCAACGTCTGGCGCGGCACCGCGTTCTCGATGATGGTCTTCACCGCCGCCATCAACGACGTGCCCCAAGAGCTGCTGGAGGCCGCCGAGATGGACGGCGCGAGTCCCTGGCAGCGGCTGTGGCGGGTCGTGCTGCCGGTGATCCGGCCGTCGATCCTCACCAACCTGATGCTGATCACCCTTCAGACGCTCTCCGTCTTCGGCCTGATCTACACGATGACCCGCGGCGGACCCGGCAACAAGAGCGAGACCCTGCCGATCTTCATGTACCAACAGGCCTTCCAGAACAGCCTGATCGGCTACGGCACCGCCATCGCCCTGGTGCTGCTGGTGGTCGGCGCCCTGTTCTCCGTGGTGTACATCCGGCTCCTGAAACTGGAGGAAGACTGATGGTCGCCGTAGCCACGCCGCCGCCCCTGACCTCCGCCGCGCCGGCCGCCACCGCGCCCGCCCCGCGGCGGCGCCGCGTGAGGCCCGGCCGCGTCGCGGTCAACGCCGTCCTGCTGGCGGTGTCGGTGCTGTACGTGCTGCCGCTGCTGTGGATGGTCCTCGCCTCGGTGAGCGACACCAACACCTTCCGCCTGAAGCTGCCCTCGTCGCTCACTCTCGACAACTTCGACGCGGTCCTCAACGTCGACACCACCTACCGGCCGATGCTCAACAGCCTGCTGCTGTGCGGTTTCGGAACGGCGGTGACCGTGGTGGTGTCGGTGCTCGCCGCCTACCCCTTGTCGCGCTACCGCTCGCGGGTGCGGCGGCCGTTCCTGTACACCATCCTGTTCTCCACCGGGCTGCCCATCACCGCCGTGATGATCCCCGTCTACAGCATGTTCGTGCAGGTCAACCTGATCGACTCGATGCCCGGCACGACCCTGTTCCTGGCCGCCTCCGCGCTGCCCTTCGGGATCTGGCTGATGAAGAACTTCATGGACGGCGTACCGGTCGTCCTGGAGGAGGCCGCCCGGATCGACGGCGCGAACACCATGCAGGTGCTGTGGCGGGTGGTGCTGCCGCTGATGCGGCCCGGCGTCGTCGTGGTCACCATCTTCACCTTCATCGGCATGTGGGGGAACTTCTTCGTCCCCTTCATCCTGCTGCTGTCCCCGGAGAAACTCCCGGCGTCCGTCAGCGTGTTCACCTTTCTCAGCGCCCACGACCAGACGCAGTACGGCCAGTTGTCCGCGTTCTCGCTGCTGTACTCGCTGCCCGTCGTCCTGCTCTACCTGCTGCTTGCCCGCAAACTCGGCGGAGGCTTCGCCCTCGGCGGCGCGCTCAAGGGCTGACCCCACGCGCACGGCCGTACCCCCACCTGCCCCGCCACCACGGAGAAGAATCCCCATGCACAACGACCGTGACGTCACCGAACAGCGGCTCGCCCGCGTCCTCAACGAGCGTCTGCGGCCCGCGGTCCATGCCCGGTCCGTCCCCCTCGACGTAGCGGTCTGGGACGTGTCCGGCGAACCGGTGCCGGTCCACGAGGGCCTGGCCGCTCCCTTCCGTCCGGCCCGCGTCGGCGACCGGTGGGGGCCCGCCTGGACCACGAGCTGGTTCAAGGTCAGCGGCCGGATCCCCGAGGAATGGGCCGGGACGAGCGTCGAGGCCGTACTGGACCTCGGCTTCTCCCCCCACTCCCCCGGCTTCTCCGCCGAGGGACTGGTCTACCGGGCCGACGGCACCGCGGTGAAGGCGCTCAACCCGCGCAACATCTGGCTGCCGGTCGTCGAAGTCGCCCTCGGCGGCGAGGAGTTCGTGGCCTTCGTCGAGGCCGCCGCCAATCCGGTCGTCATGCACACCGGTCCGGACGAGCTCACCTTCGGGCCCACCGCGGTCGGCGCACGCGCGCCCTGGCTCGGTGACCCGGCCTCCGACCCGGGCGAGCCCCTGTACCGGCTGCGGCGGCTGGACCTCGCCGTCTTCGACCGGGGCGTCCACGAACTCGTACAGGATCTGGACGTACTGGGTCAGCTGATGCACGAGCTGCCGGCCGAGTCCCCGCGCCGCTGGCAGATCCTGCGGGCTGTCTCCCAGGCCCTGGACGCCATCGACCTCCAGGACGTGAGCGGCGGCGCGGTCGCCGCGCGGGCCGCACTCGCCCCGGTGCTGGCGGCTCCCGCGCACGCGAGCGCGCACCGGCTGTCGGCGGTGGGACACGCGCACATCGACACCGCCTGGCTGTGGCCGCTGCGCGAGACCGTGCGCAAGGTGGCCCGGACCGTCTCCAACGTCACCCAACTCATGGACGACCATCCGGAGTTCAAGTTCGTCATGTCCCAGGCGCAGCAGCTCGCCTGGCTGAAGGAGCACCGGCCCGAGGTGTACGCGCGGGCGCAGGAGAAGGTGAAGACCGGGCAGTTCCTGCCCACCGGCAGCCTGTGGGTGGAGCCGGACACCAACATCACCGGCGGCGAGGCGCTGGTGCGCCAGTTCGTGCACGGCAAGAGGTTCTACCTGGAGGAGTTCGGCGTCGAGACCGAGGAGATGTGGCTGCCGGACACGTTCGGCTACAACGCGGCCCTGCCGCAGCTGATGAAGCTGGCCGGGGTGCGCTGGTTCCTGACGCAGAAGATCTCCTGGAACACCACCAACAAGTTCCCGCACCACACCTTCTGGTGGGAGGGCATCGACGGCACCCGGATCTTCAGCCACTTCCCGCCCGTCGACACCTACAACAGCGACCTGTCCGGTGCCGAAGTGGCCCACAGCGTACGGAACTTCCAGGACAAGGGCGGCTCCAGCCAGTCACTGATCCCGTTCGGTTACGGCGACGGCGGCGGGGGCCCCACCCGCGAGATGCTCGCCCGCGCCGACCGGCTCAGGGACCTGGAGGGCTCGGCCCGGATCGAGATGGAGAAGCCCGCCGACTTCTTCGAGCGCGCGCATGCCGAGTACGAGGAGAACGGCGGCGCCCCGGTGTGGTCCGGGGAGCTGTATCTGGAGTTCCACCGGGGCACTCTGACCAGCCAGCTCGCCACCAAGCAGGGCAACCGGCGCAGCGAACACCTGCTGCGCGAGGCCGAGTTGTGGGCGGCGACGGCGGCCGTGCGGCACGGGCACCCCTACCCGTACGACGCGCTGGACCGGCTGTGGAAGACCGTGCTCCTGCACCAGTTCCACGACATCCTGCCCGGGACCTCGATCGCCTGGGTGCACCGGGAGGCCGAGGAGACGTACGCGGCCGTCGCCCGGGAGCTGACGGACGTGACCGGCGCTGCCCAGCGTGCGCTGGCCGGGCCGCCCGGAGGGACGGTCATCTTCAACGCCGCGCCCCACGCCCGTGGCGGCGTCCCGGCGCTCGGCGCGGGCCCGCGCCCCGAGCCGGCCGACACGCCCGTGCCGCCGGTGGCGGACGGGGACGGGTTCGTCCTCGACAACGGTCTGGTCCGGGTGACGGTGGACGGCCGCGGCCTGATCACCTCCGCCTACGACATCGCCGCGGGCCGGGAGGCGCTGGCGCCCGGCGCGGTCGGCAACCTGCTCCAGCTCCACCAGGACTTCCCGAATCAGTGGGACGCGTGGGACGTCGACGTCTTCTACCGCAACACGGTCCGCGATCTCACCGAGGCCGACTCGGTCACCGCGACCGGGGAGCACGTCCGGGTGGTCCGCACCTTCGGCGATTCCCGGATCGAGCAGACCCTGACCCTGCCGGCCGGCTCGCGGCGGCTCGTGATCGACACCGTCGTCGACTGGCACGAGCGGGAGAAGCTCCTCAAGGCGGCCTTCCCGCTGGACATACGGGCCGCGCATTCGACCGCCGAGATCCCCTTCGGGCACGTGCAGCGGCCCACCCACACCAACACCAGCTGGGACGCGGCCAAGTTCGAGGTCTGTGCCCACCGCTTCCTGCACGTCGGCGAGCCCGACTGGGGCGCCGCGCTGGTCAACGACTCCTCCTACGGTCACGACGTCACCCGGGACGTCCGCGCCGACGGCGGTACGACGACCACGGTCCGCCTCTCCCTGCTGCGCGCCGCGCGTTTCCCGGACCCCGACGCCGACCAGGGCACCCACCGGCTGGCCTACGCCCTGGTGATCGGCGCCGACCTCACCGATGCCGTGCGCGAGGGCTACCGCTTCAACCTGCCCGAGCGCACCCTGCCGGGCAGCGCGGCGGTCGCCCCCCTGGTCCGCGTGGACCACGAGGGCGTGGTCGTCGAGGCCGTCAAGCTCGCCGACGACCGCTGCGGCGACATCGTCGTCCGCCTCTACGAATCCCGCGGCACCCGAGCCCGCGCCACCCTCACCCCCGGATTCCCGCTGGCCTCGGTCACCGCGACGGACCTGCTCGAACGCCCCCTGGACGACCCGACGAGCCACCAACGCTCCGACGCGGACATCCAGTTGACGTTGCGCCCCTTCCAGATCCTCACGCTGCGGCTGCGGCCCCTGCCGGGCAGCTGACGCGACGGGTCCCATGAGCGGCGTCGGAGGTGTGCGTCCCGCCCTCCGACGCCGTCCAAAACTTTTCCCGCCGAGAGATTGACGGGACCCCTCCCCGGTGTCATCGTTTCCGGCACATAGACATCTGATGTCTGATGTCTGACGTCAAGGGCGAACGCAGGGGTTCTCACCATGTCACTCTCGGACGACCTCGCGGAGCAGCTGCTCACCGCGATCATCGACGGCCAGTACCCGCCGGACTCCGCCCTGCCTCCTGAGGGCGAGCTGTCGGAGCAGGGCGGGGTCAGCCGGCTGACCGTGCGCGAGGCGGTCAAGCAGTTGCGCGCGACGAACATCGTCCGTGTGGTGCGCGGCCGGGGCACCTACGTCAACCCGCCGGACCGGTGGACGGCCCTGGAGCCGGTGGTGCGAGCGGCCTCGCGGACCAGTGGGGCGCTGTCGGAGCGGCTGATCGAGGCGCGCCGGCTGATCGAGAACGGGGCCTGCGAGCTGGCCGCCTCGCGTAGGACCGAGGACGACCTGGACGCGCTGCGGCAGCATCTGGCCGCCATGCGGGAGGCGGCTGAGGCGGGCGACACCGAGCAGTTCGTGCAGGCCGACATCGACTTCCACGCCACGGTGATGCGGGCGACGGGCAACCTGTTCGTCCCGCTGCTCTTCGAGCCGTTCGGTCCGCTGCTCGTCGAGGGCCGCCGGGAAACCTCGGCCTTCACCGAGATCCGTACGAACGCCATCGCGCACCACGAGGCGGTGCTCGCCGCGCTGGAGTCCGGCAGCCCCGCGGCGGCGCGCGCCGCGATGGACGCCCACATGAACCAGACCGCCGACGATCTGCGCACGCACGTCATCAAGCGCGACCGCGGCTGACGCCCCGCTCCTCCAACGCCCGCACAAAGTACAGGAATTCACCATGTCCCTACCCCTCCATGCCCGAACGCGGCCCGGCACGCCGGTGCCCGAACACGAGGTGCTGGACGGGCTGCCTCCGGTCCGTGAGGTGTCCGCCGACGAAGTGGCCGCCCGGATCGCGCGGGGGCCGCGTCTGGTCGTCCTCGACGACGATCCGACCGGTACCCAGACCGTCGCCGGCGTCCCGGTCCTGACCTCGTGGACGGTGGACGACCTGCGCTGGGCTCTGCGCCAGGACAGCTCCGCCTTCTTCGTACTCACCAACACCCGCAGCCTGTCGCCCGAGGACGCCGCCGTGCGCAACCGCGAGGTGGTGCGCGCCCTGCACGAGGCGTCGGCGGCCGAGGGCACCGGCTACGTCCTGGCCAGCCGGAGCGACTCGACGCTGCGCGGCCACTTCCCGCTGGAGACGGACGTCCTCGCCCAGGAGCTCGCCCGGCTGGGCGCGGGACCGGTGGACGGTGTGGTGCTGGTGCCCGCCTACATCGAGGCCGGCCGGCTGACCGTGGACTCGCGCCACTGGATGCGGACGTCCGGCGGTCTGCTGCCGGTGGGCGAGAGCGAGTTCGCCCGGGACGCCACGTTCGGCTACCGCAGTTCCTCGCTGCCCGAGTGGGTCGAGGAGAAGACGGCGGGGCGCGTGGCCGCGGACGAGGTCCTGCGCATCACGCTCGACGATCTGCGCGGGGGCGGCTCGGCCCACGTGGCGGCGCTGCTGTTGTCCCTGCACAGGGGCCGCACCGCCGTGGTCGACGCGGTGTGCGACGACGACCTGCGCGTACTGGCCCTGGCGCTCGCCGAGGCGGAGCAGCAGGGCTCCCGGCTGCTGTACCGGGTCGGCCCGTCGTTCGTGCGGGCCCGCGCCGGTCAGACCGCCCGGGCACCGCTCACCCCCGCGCAACTGCGCCCCCTGCGCGGGGACGCCCCGCACGGGCTGATCGCCGTAGGCTCTCATGTCTCCCTGACCACACGGCAGTTGGACCGGCTGCGGGAGCGCGGCTCGATCGCCGAGTACGAGCTCGACGTGACGCTCCTGCTGGATACGGAACGGCGCGAGGCACACATCGCCGAGGTCGCGGCGGCCGCCGCCGGGGCGCTGGAGAGCGCGGACGCCGTGATCCGCACCTCGCGCACGCTGGTGACGGGTGTGGACGCCGACGACAGTCTGGCGATCTCGCGCCGGGTCTCGGCCGCGCTGGTGGAGGTGGTGCGCCGGGTCAACGCGTCCCGCCGGCCCGCGTTCGTCGTCGCCAAGGGCGGCATCACCTCCAGTGACACCGCGACCCATGGTCTGGGGATCCGCCGGGCCTGGGCGCGGGGCACGCTCCTGCCCGGGATCGTCTCGCTGTGGGAGCCGGTGGACGGCCCCGCCGCCGGGATCCCGTACATCGTCTTCGCCGGGAACGTCGGCGGCGACGAGGCCCTCGCCGACGCCCTCGACCTGCTCAGGAGCGCGTGATGCTGCTGCACGGAACCGACGCACTCAAGCAGGCCGCGTCCGCCGGCCAGGCCCTGGCCGGGTTCGTCGCCTACAACCTGGAGACGGTCCAGGGCATCACGGCCGCCGCCGAGGCCACCGGACGGCCCGTCCTGATCCAGGCGGGCGCCAGCCCCTTCAAGCACGCCGGCCGACACGCGCTGATGCGACTGGCGTGGGACGCGGCCGACCGCTCCACCGCCCGGCTCGGCGTCCACCTCGACCACAGCCGGGACCTGGACGAGATCACGGCCTGCCTGGAGGCCGGCTACACCTCGGTCATGGTCGACGGCTCGCATCTGCCGTTCGCCGCCAACATCGCCCTGACCCGGGAGACCGTCCGCCGGGCCCGCGACCACGGGGCCTGGGTGGAGGCCGAGCTCGGCGCGCTGCCCGGCGACGAGGACGTTTCCACCGACGCCATCGCCCAGTCGGCTGCGATGACCGATCCGGCCCAGGCGGCGGAGTTCGCCGCCGCGACGGGTGTGGACGCGCTCGCCGTCTCCGTGGGCAATGTGCACGGCTTCACCAAGGACCCGGTCCGGCTCGACCTGGACCGGCTCGCCGCCATCCACCAGGTCGTGCCGGTGCCGCTCGTCCTGCACGGCGCCAGCGGCCTGCCCGTCGCACAGCTCCACGGCGCCCTCGCCCGCGGCGTCGCCAAGGTCAACGTCAACGCCGAACTGCGCCGCGCCTATCTGGAGGCGGTCCGCGACCACCTTCCGCGGGCCCTGCCCGGCTCCGACGTCGTCTCCCTGTGGTCGGCGGGCCGCGACGCGGTCACCGCCGCCGCTGTGGAGGTCATCTCGCGGCTGAGCCCGCCGGTCCAGTAAGCCGTTTCGTGAGGCGGTCCCGTAACGCGCTCGGTAATCCGCCGCACCCCTCGTGCGGGGCTCTCCCCATCCCCCGGCACGCTCTCCGCTCACTCCCCATCCCCCTGGCTCCATTCCCCTGGCCTCAATTCCCCTGGCCCCATCTCCCCGAAGGACAAAGATGTCTGACCACCCCCGTCCCCGCACCGCCGTGATAGGCCTCGGCGCCATGGGACTGCCCATGGCCCGGCGCCTGTCCGGCGAACTCCCCGTCACCGTGTACGACATCGCGGCCGGCCGGCGTGCCGAACTGGTCGCCGAGGGCGCCCGGGAGGCGGCCTCCCCCGCTGAGGCCGCCCGGGACGCCGAGGTCGTCGTGCTCGCCGTACGCGACCAGGCCCAGGTCGAGGGCGCCCTGTTCGGCGAGCACGGTGCCGCCGAGACGCTCCGCCCCGACTCGGTCGTCGTCCTCACCAGCACGGTCGGCCCCGAGGCGGCCCGCTCCACCGCCGGGCGGCTCGCCGAGCTCGGCGTACTGACCGTGGACGCGCCGGTCAGCGGCGGCCCGGTACGCGCCGGAAACGGCGACCTGCTGATCGTCGTGGGCGCCGACGACGTGGCGCTCAAGGCGGCGGGGCCCGTCCTCGCCCTGCTCGCGTCCACCCTCACGGTCGTCGGACCGCGCCCGGGCGACGGGCAGGCGCTCAAAGCCATCAACCAGCTGCTGGCCGGCGTGCACATCGCGGCCGCCGCCGAGGCGATCGCCCTCGCCCGCGGACTCGGCCTCGACCCGGCCACCGTGGTGGACAGCCTCAAGCACGGCGCCGCCGGCTCCTTCATGTTCGCCGACCGCGGCCCGCGCATGGTCCAGACCTACGACGAGGGCCCCGAGCCTGAGGTCAAGTCGCGGCTCGACATCTTCGTCAAGGACATGGGCATCGTCACCGGCATCGCCAAGGACGCCCACGTGCCGGTGCCGTTGGCCGCCGCGGCCGAACAGCTGTACCTGCTCGGCGAGGGCTCCGGGCTCGGCGCCCGCGACGACTCCTCCGTCGTCACCATCCTCTCCCCCAAGGCCCCCAAGACCCCCAAGACCGTCAACGGCACCGAGGGAGAAGGACGATGAGCCACACCACCCTGCTGACCATCGCCGTCGCCGGTGTCGCGGTCCTGCTCCTGCTCATCCTCAAGGCCAAGGTCCAGCCCTTCGTCGCCCTCGTCGTCGTCAGCATCGGCGTCGCGCTCACCGCCGGGGTACCCGCCGCCGACCTGGTGAAGACCATCGAGGACGGCATGGGCGCCACCCTCGGGCACATCGCCACCATCATCGCGCTGGGCGCCATGATCGGCCGGATCATCGAACTCTCCGGCGGCGCCCACTCCTTCGCCCACTCCCTCATCGACAGGTTCGGCTCCCGCCGCACCCCGCTCGCCCTGACCGTCGCCGGGTTCGTCCTGGGCATCCCGGTCTTCTTCGAGGTCGGCCTGATCATCCTGATGCCGATCGCCTACGGCGTCGCCCGCGCCTCCCGCAAGCCGCTGCTGGTGTACGCGCTGCCCATGGGCGCCGCGATGCTCACCGTGCACGCCTTCCTGCCGCCCCACCCCGGCGCCGTCGCGGTCACCGAGGCGATCGGCGCCAGCCAGGGCCTGGTGCTGCTGATGGGCATCCCGGTCACGGCCGTCGTGGTCCTGCTGGGCTACCTCTTCTCCCGCCGTCTCACCCGCCGCGAGTACCCGATGGACCCGGTCGTGTACGCCGAGGTCTACGGCGAGCCGGACGCCGGGGACCGCGGTGACAGCAGGCCCGCCGCGAGACCGGCCGAGGGAACGCAGAACGACGGCGGCCATGCCACCGCCGTCCTGGCCAAGCCGGTCGCCCCGGCCACCGAAGTCCGGCCGCCGTCGTTCGGCATGGTGCTGACGCTGATCGTCACGCCGATCCTGCTCATCCTCCTCGGCACCATCGGCCAGAACGCCCTCGCCGAGGGCTCGACCCTGCGGGCCGTCCTCACCGTGCTCGGCGCTCCCATGGTGGCGCTGCTCATCGACGTCACCCTGTGCGGCTACTTCCTCGGCGCCCGCCGCGGCTGGAACCGTGCGCGCATCGCCGAGGTCATGGGCTCCGCCCTGCCGCCGGTCGCCATGGTGATCCTGGTGGCCGGAGCGGGCGGCGTCTTCGGCAAGGTACTGGTCGCCAGCGGCATCGGCGGCGCCATCGCCGACATCCTGGAACGCACCGGGCTGCCCGCCCTGTTCCTGGCCTTCCTCACCTGTCTGGCCCTGCGCGCCGCCCAGGGATCGGCGACCGTCGCCCTGATCACCACGGCCGGCATCCTCACCCCGCTCCTTCAGCGGGCCGACCTGTCCACCGGCCAGCTGTCGTTGGTGGCACTGGCGATGGGCGCGGGGGCGCTCTCGGTGTCACACATCAACGACGCCGGGTACTGGATGTTCACCAAACTCGCCGGACTCGACGTGGCCGCCGGACTGCGGACCTGGACCGTCCTGACGACCGTCATGGGCTTCGCCGGCTTCGCCCTGACCGCGGCTTTGTGGCCACTGGTCTGAGGGGCGACGCCACCAGCTGGTCGCTGACCGCCTGAAGACGTCAGGCGGTCAGCAGGGGATGTGCCTCGAAGACGTGGTCGTGCCACAGGCGGCGCGAGGTCTCCTCCGGGTACGCCGTGACCGACGGCGGCGTGCGGACGAACAGGCGGAACTCGTCGCGGCTGTGACCGACGATCAGCTCCACATGCCGTCCAGCCCCGCGCCGGCACCTGCCAAGGCGCGTCCGGCAGCACCTCGCCGTCGACGACGGGAGAGTAGGGGGACAGCGTGTGCGCCCAAGGAGCCCCGGCGATCCTCGTACTGCCGCATCTTCGGCTCCAGCGCCCGTCCGGCCGCCGCCAGTTGTCGTGGGTTCACACCCGACAGCTCCCTGCCCGCCGGACGCAGACCCGCCTCGCCCGCGATCGCCGCCGCGACGTCCCTGGCCAGGGCATCGGCGCAGAACGTGCCCGGCACGCTCTGCGCGATGGCCCGCCCGAAGAGCCCCGCCGCGCCGGGCATGACCAGCAGCGCGGCGATGGACCCGGCGCCCGCCGACTCGCCGAAGACGGTCACCTGGCCGGGGCCCCTCCGAACGCCGTGATGTTCTCCCGCACCCACTCCGGAGCGGCGACCTGATCGAGCAGGCGAGCTTGTAGGCGCCGCCGTGGATCCACACCATCACCGGACGGCGGGCGGCCGGATCCGGGGCCGGCGTCCAGACGTTGACCGTCATCCGGCGCCACCACCCTCCGCACCGCCGATCAGCAGGTCTCCACGACCCGGAACACCCCTCCGCGATCACCCTGCCGACGCGCTGACCACGCGGCCGTGCGTGGGAGCGCGCCCTCGGACTCAGCCGGCTCCGACAGGTCGGGTCCTGAGGCTATTGATAATTAGCCTAACTCCTCCGCTTCGAACGCGATGTCATGCAGAGCTCTTGACATACAAGTCCGTTCACCTCTGTGATGGCTAATGACTAGTAGCCAAGGTCAGGGGTCAACGTGTCGATCGGGTTCGAGACCGACGAGCGGGTCGCCGACATCGCGGGGCGCACCACCGAGTTCGTCCGGGACGTGGTGCTGCCCGAGGAGCAGGCATGCGACGGAAACGTCCATGACGGGCCGGAGCCCTTGCGGCGCCGGCTACAGGAGGCGGCCCGGGCCGCGGGTGTGTTCGCCCCGCATGTGGGTGTGGAGTGGGGCGGGCTCGGGCTGGATCTCTGCGGCCAGGCAGTGGTGTTCGAGGCGGCCGGATACTCGCTGCTGGGCCCGCTCGCCCTCAACTGTGCGGCGCCCGACGAGGGCAATACGCACCTGCTCGAAGTGGTCGCCGACGAGGAGCAGAAAGAGCGGTATCTCCGGCCGCTGGCGGCCGGCGAGGTGCGCTCCTGCTTCGCGATGACCGAGCCGGCGCCGGGCGCGGGATCCGACCCTCGTGCGCTGGCCACCACGGCGACGAGAACCAGGGGCGGTTGGCGGCTCGACGGCCGCAAGTGGTTCATCAGCGGCGCCGACGGGGCCGGCTTCGCCATCTGCATGGCCCGTACGAGCGGCGTCCCGGGCGACGCGGGCGGCGCGACCATGTTCCTCGTGGACGCCGACAACCCGGGCATGAAGATCGTCCGGAACATCGACACCCTGGATCAGGGCCTGTTCGGCGGGCACAGCGAGGTCGTCTTCGACAGCTGCGAGGTCGCGGACGGCGCCGTGCTGGGCGAGGTCGACCAGGGCTTCGCGCATGCCCAGGTGCGGCTCGGGCCCGCCCGTATGACGCATTGCATGCGCTGGCTCGGGGTGGCACGCCGGGCACAGGACATCGCCCTGGAGCGTGCGGTGGATCGCTCGGCCTTCGGCAAACCACTGGCTGAACTGGGCATGGTGCAGCAGCTGCTGGCCGACTCCGAGATCGACATCGAGACCAGTCGCGCGGTGCTGTGGCGGGCCTGCTGGGAACTGGACCAGGGCCGCTCGGCCGCCCAGCACACCTCCATCGCGAAGACGTACGTCTCGGAGGCGGTGAACCGCGTGGTCGACCGGGCCGTGCAGGTGTGCGGCGCGCTCGGCATCTCCTCAGACGCCCCGCTGTCGAGGCTGTACCGGGAGGTGCGTCCCTTCCGGATCTACGACGGCCCGTCCGAGACCCACCGCTGGGCCATAGCCAAACGCGCGGTGCGGGCGGCGCGGGAGCGGAAGGCCGTACGGTGACCTCTTTTGAAACGACTGAAACGACTGAAACGGCTGAAACGGCCGTGGTGGGTATCGATGAGACCGCGCTCCAGCGCTACTTCGAGCGCCACGTACCTGAGTGCGCGGGCCCGTTGAGGGTGGAGCTGCTGCACGGCGGGCGCTCCAATCTCACCTACGAGGTGACCGACGGGGCACACCGATGGGTGCTGCGTCGGCCACCGCTGGGCGTGCTCACGCCGACCGCGCACGACATGGACCGCGAGTACCGTGTCGTCGCCGCGCTGGGCGGCACCGGAGTACCGGTGGCCCGAGCCGTGCTGTCGTGCACGGACCCGGCGGTGATCGGGGCGCCGTTCTGCGTCGTCGACTTCGTGGACGGCGCCGTACTGCGCGACGGTGACGAGGTCGCCGCGCTGCCCCCGGCCGACGCGCGGCGCAGCGCCGACGCGCTGGTGGACGCCCTGGTGGCACTGCACTCGGTCGACCCGGCCGACGTCGGGCTCGGCGACTTCGGCCGTCCCGACGGCTACCTGGAGCGCCAGGTGCGGCGGTGGCGCAGCCAGTGGGACAAGGTCGCCACCCGTGCGCTGCCCGACCTCGAAGCGCTGCACCGCAGGCTCGCCCGCGCCCGGCCCGTGAGCGGCGCCCCGGCGATCGTGCACGGCGACTACCGCCTGGACAACACCATCCTGGCACCCGGCGACTTCGGGCGGATCGCCGCGATCGTCGACTGGGAGATGGCCA
The DNA here is from genome assembly GCF_040654815.1 of Streptomyces sp. NPDC050619. NCBI lineage: Bacteria > Bacillati > Actinomycetota > Actinomycetes > Kitasatosporales > Streptomycetaceae > Streptomyces > Streptomyces sp. NPDC050619. Next base: position 13,595 of record NZ_JBFAIR010000041.1, read on the forward strand.
CGCTCGGCGATCCCCTCGCCGACCTCGGGATGCTGCTCATGTACTGGGACCCCGTCTGCGAGCCCGTGCTCGGGGCACGCCACGTTCCCACGGCCAACCCCGGCTTCCCCGCGGGCCGCGAGCTGGCCGAGCGGTACGCCACGCGATCCGGCCGGGACATCGAGGCCCTGGCCTTCTACCAGGCGCTGGGCTGCTTCAAGCTCGCCGTCATCGCCGAGGGCATCCACGCCCGCTATCTCGCGGGTCAGACCGTCGGCACCGGCTTCGAACTGGTCGGCTCCGCGGTCCCGGCGCTGCTGCGCTCAGGGTTGGAGCTGCCGGCATGACGATCACTGACACCGACGTATCTGACGAAACCGACGTCCGCGACGAAGGAGACCCCGTGCGAGACCGGCTGTCCGGAATGACCGCCCTGGTTACCGGCGCGACCGGCGGCATAGGCGACGCCGTCGTACGCCGGCTGGCCGCCGAGGGTGCCGCGGTCGCGGTGACCGATGTGGACGCCGGCCGCTGTGAGGCACTCGCGAAGGAGCTGACGGACGGCGGGGCGCGCGCGCTCGGCCTGGCCCTGGACGTCAGCGACGAGGAGACGTGGCGTCGCACGGTGGAGCGGGTCGTCTCCGAGCTGGGCGGGCTGTCCGTGCTCGTCAACAACGCGGGCATCGCCGAGATGCGAACCGTGGAGACGGAGACCAGGGAATCCTGGGACAAGGTCATCGCGGTGACCCAGACCGGTGTGTGGCTCGGCATGAAGCACGGCGGGCCCGCGATCGAGCGCTCCGGTGGCGGCTCGATCGTCAACATCGCCTCGATCTTCGGTACGGTCGGCGGCTTCGGAAGCCAGTTCTCGTACCACGCGGCCAAGGGCGCCGTCCGGCTGATGACGAAGAACGCCGCGCTGCACTGGGCCACGCGCGGCGTGCGCGTCAACTCGATCCACCCCGGCTTCATCGAAACGCCCCGCTCCCGCGAACTGTGGCGGGGCACGCCCCGGCACACGGCGATGGTCGAGGGCACCCCGTTGGGGCGGCTGGGCCGGCCCGACGAGGTCGCGGGAGCGGTGGCGTTCCTCGCTTCGCCGGACGCTAGCTTCGTCACCGGCTCCGAGTTGTACGTGGACGGGGGTTGGACGGCACGCTGAGGCCCGGCTCCCCACACCCGTCCCTTGCCGACGAGGTCACCGCACGCGCGTGTACTGATCCCGTCCCAACGAGGTCACCGCACGCGCGTGTACTGATTCACGCCGCCCACGGACGTCACTGTCGCCCGCCCCCGGAGCACGAGGACATCCAAGTGCGCCGCCGTCTCGTTGACCGCGAGCATCTGGTTGAAGGCGTTCAGCTCGCCGAACGGCACCGCACGGCGCGTCCATCCGAGCCCCCGCGCCACCGCGTGGGCGTCGAGCGTGTCCTCGCCCAGCGCCGTCAGGCTCTTGGCCAGCCGGTCGTCGTGGTGGGCGAGCAGCTCGGCGACCCTGGTGTGCGCGCTGTCGGAGACCGGCCCGTGCGCGGGCAGCAGGCGGGCGTCGGCGTAACGGTTCATCAGCCGCAGCGAGTCCAGGTAGTCGGCGAGCGGCCGGCCTCCCGGCTCGGTCAGTTCGAAGCCGATGGACGGGGTGATGTGCGGCAGGACGTGGTCCCCGGAGAACAGCAGCCCCCGCTGCTCGTCCAGGAAGACCACATGTCCCTTGGTGTGTCCCGGAGTCGGTACGACGCGCAGCTCGCGGTCCCCGAAGTCGAGGGTCTCGGCGGCGAGCCAGCGGTCGGGGGCCTCCCACACGCTCGGGTCGAAACCGCCGTGGTCCATCGCCCGGATACGGTCGGCCAGTTCGCCGGCGCCTGCCCTGCGCAGGGTCTCCAGTGAGCTGGCGGGTTCGTCGCTGCGCAGTCGGTCGAGCATCTCCAGACCCGGGCGTTCCCCCGCGCCGAGGTAGACGCGCGAGCCCAGCAGCCGGCGCAGTTCCACCGCGTGCGTGTAGTGGTCCCGGTGGATGTGGGTGACCAGGATGTGGCTGATGTCGCCGAGGTCACGGTCGATGGCGGCCAGGGCCTCCTCGAGCGCCTTGCGCGCCTCGGGGATCGCCCAGCCGCCGTCGATCATGACGATGCCGCCGTCGTCGGCGAGGTCCTCCAGGAGGTAGACGTTGACGGCGTGCAAACCGTCGTTGGGAAGTGGCAGCGGAACGCGGTGCACCCCGGGCTGTACGGTCTGGACTCCGGCTGCGGCCCACGGGCCCTGGTCGAACCGCGTCGTCATGATCCTCCTTGTGATGTGACCGCCGCGGGATCATGCCGGATGGCATGCGTGACGGCACAGTTCGCGAATCGTCGCCTCGTCAGGCCCGGTCGTCGAGCGTACGGGCCGTCAGTCGGACGGCCAGGTCCCGGGCCCCGCTCCGGTCGAGCTTGCCGACCTTGGTCTGGGGCAGTTCCTCGATGCCGTACACGAATTCGGGCCATTTGGTCTTGGACAGGCCGGCGCTCTCCAGGTGCCCGGTCACCTCGGCCAGGTCGATGCCGCCGCCGTCCTCGGTGACGACGAGCAGTGCCACGCGTTCGCCGAGCACGTCGTCGGGAACCGCCGCGACACAGGCCCTGGCCACGCGTGGGTAACTGGCGACCGCGCGCTCTATCTCGGTGATGTCGATGTTGCGGCCGCCGCGGATGATGATGTCCTTCTCCCGGCCCATGATGCTGAGGGTGCCGTCCTCGTGGGTCATCAGCAGGTCGCCGGTGGGCAGGTAGCCGTCCTGGGTCAGGGCCGGCGGATCGACCTCGCCGTTGCGCGCGTAGCCGAGAAAGAGGGAAGGGCCGCGCACCTGCGCCCGGCCGGTCACGCCGGGACCGGCCGGCCGCCCGTCGGGGGTGAGCGCGCGTACGTCCGTACCCGGGAAAGGGCGGCCGTCTCTGCCGAGCCGGATCTCCTCGGGGTCGTCGGGGCTCGGCGAGGTGTGACCGAGGCACTCGGACATGCCGAAGACGCGCAGGATCTTCGTGCCCAGGGACTGCTCCGCCCGGGCCAGTGCTCCGCGGTCCATGGGTCCGCCGCCGACGGTGATCGATCGGACGCGCCGAAGGATGCCGGAGCCGGCCGCCTCGGCGCCCATCTGCAGCGCCATGGTCGGTACGCACATGGTCCAGCGGACGTCGGCGTCGGCCATCCGCCGCAGTGCGACGGCCCGGTCCCACTTCCCCGTCATGACGAGCGGCCCGCGCAGCATGAGGGAGAGGTAGACACCGAAGCAGTACGCCGCCGTCGACGACAGCGGCACGATCGCGGCGACGGCGTCGCCGGGCGACAGTCCGTTGACGGTGATGGTGCTCGTGGCGGCATAGCGCAGGGCCGGCTCGGACTGTACGACGCCTTTGGGCCGCCCGGTCGACCCCGAGGTGAGACCGATCAGAGCGCCGCCCGACCAGCGCGACACCTCACGCTTTTGGGGTGTGGACAGGCACGTCCAGCCGTCGAGCACCTGCTGTGGCCGGCCCGGCAGCCGTTCGGCCACCGCCCATTCGTCGATCGCGGAGGGCTCGGCGACCACCGCGTCCGGGCGGATGTCCTCGCAGGCCGCGGTGAACTCGGCGTGTGTGGTGTGCCGATTGACGACCGCGATGACGCCGCCGCTCAGGCCGACGGCGAGGGTGGCGGCGACAGTGCGCCATGAGTTGTCGGCCTGGACCAGGACGGTGCCGCCCGCTCCGCCGGCCCTCGTGGTGGACAGCGCTCGGGCCACGAGCGTGGCCTCGTCGAGCAACTGCCGGGCCGTATGGCTACCCGCGTCGTCGATGACCGCGACGAAGTCCGCCTCGTCCGCCTTGTGTTGGAACTCCCGCACTACCTGTCGCATCTTGTCCCTCGCTGCGCTGCGCCGAACTCCGTCTGTTGAACGCTGAGATACGTGCCGTGCCGGTGCGCCGGGATCGTCCGGCAGGAGCGACCTCAGGCGGCGAACATCTCCGCCTCGTGCCCCATGACCGCGATACGGCGGCCCTTCATGTCTCCGACCTGTGCGACGGCCTCGGCCCACTCGGGGCTCGCGAGGGCCTTCTTCAGATCCTCCGGGGAGTCGAAGCCGAGCACGGAGATCCCGTCCCAGCCTTCGGAGCGCGGCTCCAGAGCGGCGTCGATCTCGGTGTGCCGCCAGGCTCGCAGTCCGGGCAGGCGATAGGTCAGCTCCGCGTGGTCGGCGCGCCACCACTCGATGAACCGCTCGTGCGTCCATTCCGGAGGCCGGGCTGCCAGCAGGACGAGGTTGTACATGAGGTTCCTCCGTAGGCGGTGGGGTGAGGGCGTGCGATCAGTCGAAGCGGATCTCGGACGAGCGGCCTATCAGCAGGCGCTGTAGCCGGCCCTCGTCGTTCACCCGCCCGGCGGCGACGAAGCTCGCCTCGGGGACGCCCGCGCGTCGCACCTCCCCCAGGAAGAGCTCGTCCTGGCCGAGCGTGGTCGCCGACAGCCGGTGGTGGGTGCGGGTGCCCTTCTCGCGCTGTTCGAGGTAGCCCACGAGGGCGGCGCGGTCGCCGGCGAAGTCGGTGGCGTTGCCGTCGCCGGTGGAGAACAGGATGGACAGCGAGAAGTCGTCGCTGATCAGGTCGAGGATCCGGGTCGGCTCGTCACCGTCGAGGATCTCGAACCATGCCGTGAGGAAGGGGGCCGCGGTCGAGGTGTCCGTCATGCCCGGCTCCTGTCCTGTGCGGACCAGTCGACCAGCTCGAACGAGGTGGTGAAGAAGGACTGGTAGCGCGCCAGGAGTCCGCCGGGCGAGATCACCGCGGCGGAGAGGAAGGAGCCGACGTACCGCCCGCCCTCCGTCACCACTCCATAGACGGTCTCGAGGTCGCCGTCCCGGCTGTGGCGCAGGATCTCGTGCGAGCGGTCCACAGCGTTACGGCCCTCGATGTACGCGGCGAAGTCCTCCCTGGACTTGCCGATGGCCTCCTTGCCCGGCAGGGCGATGAGGAAGGAGAAGTCGGGTTCGAGCAGGTCCAGCGTCCGCTCCGGATGCCGGCTGTCCATGCTGGCCATGTACGCGCGCAACCCCATGGGGAGCCCTTTCGGTTGGCGGCGACTCAACCTGAGTCAAATTCAATTCAGTTTGGATGGTAATCCCGCCGAAACAAGCGTGGCAATAGCAATGCGGAAGCCCCCTGAAAGATGACCTCCAGGGGGCAGGGAGCCGCGGGAACCGCTCAGAACGTCACGTGGCGACCATCCGCACGCAGGCGCCCTCGATCAGCTCGCCGACCTCCGCCAGCGGCGTCGGCCCCGACGGCCGGTACCACCGCCAGACGCTGACGATCAGGCCGAGCACGCTTGCCCCCAGCAACTGTGCGTCGCGCAGCGGGAACGCACCCTGGGACATGCCCCGTACCAGCAGGTTCGTCCAGTCCCGCTCGACGAGCTGGACCAGCTGGCGGGCCGCGACGCGCTCCGCCTCCTCCCGCTTCGACTTGCGCGGGCCGGAGAGCAGGTCCATGTGGTTCTGCAGGATGCGCATCTGCAGGACCTCTTGGTCGGAGACGTCGTACGCCGCGCGAACGGCCGCCCGAAGCGCCTCGACCGGCTCCGCGACGTCCGCGGTCGCTTCCGTGAACTTGTCGTGGGAGCGCTGGAGCTCAAGCCGCATGATGGTGAGCAGGCAGTGCGTCTTGGACTCGAAGTAGTGGTACAGCGCGGTCTGCCCGATGCCGACCCGCTCCGCCACGGTGGACCACTTGGTGGCCTCGAAGCCCGTTTCGCCGAAGCAGTCGACGGCGGCCGCCAGAATGGCCGCGCGCTTGGACCTCGGCCCCGCTTCCGGTTCAACGATCTTTGTCGCCATGAACTGACCCGTCTCCTGGCTGCCGCCCACCTCGTGCGTACCCGAGAGTAGACCCAAGCTGAACTCAGTTGCCAATCGACTTCCGGCCACAGACGTTCACAGGCGCTCGAGCACGGTCGCGTTGGCCATGCCGCCGCCCTCGCACATCGTCTGAAGACCATAACGTCCGCCGGTCCTGCGCAGTTGGTGGACGAGCGTGGTCATGAGCCGGGCACCGGTGGCGCCGAGCGGATGCCCGAGCGCGATGGCGCCGCCGAAGGCGTTGACCCGCTCCTCGGCGGCGCCGATCTCCTTCTGCCAGGCGAGGACGACGGAAGCGAAGGCCTCGTTGATCTCGACCAGGTCGATCTCGCCGATCGAGAGCCCGGCCTTCTTCAGGACCTTCTCGGTGGCGGGGATCGGGCCGGTCAGCATCTGGATCGGGTCGGAGCCGACCACGGCCATGCTGTGCACGCGGGCCAGCGGGGTCAGACCGTGGCGGCGTACCGCCTCCGCGGAGGCGATCAGCAGGGCGGCGGCGCCGTCGGAGATCTGGCTGGCGACGGCGGCGGTCAGCCGGCCGTCCTCGGTGAGGGTCTTCAGGCCGGCCATCTTCTCGAGGGTCGTGTCGGCACGCGGGCCCTCGTCGGCGGCGAGCCCGAAGGCCGGGGTGATCTCGTCGTCGAAGACACCGTCGGCCTGGGCGGCGAGGGCCCGCTGGTGGCTGGTGAGCGCGAACCGTTCCATGTCCGTACGGGAGACGCCCCACTTCTCGGCGATCAGCTCGGCCCCGCGGAACTGCGAGACCTCCTGGTCCCCGAAGTGCTCGCGCCAGCCGTCCCCCGCGAAGGGACTGCCCATGCCGGCCTGCTCGCCGACGAACATCGGGCTGGCGATGGGCACCAGGCTCATCACCTCCACCCCGCCGGCGACCACCAGATCGGCGGCGCCGGAGCCGACCGCCTGCGCGGCGAAGTGCACGGCCTGCTGAGAGGAACCGCACTGGCGGTCGATGGTGGTGCCGGGAACGTGCTGCGGCAGCCCGGCCGACAGCCAGGCGGTGCGTGCGATGTTGCCGGTCTGTGCGCCGAGTTGGCTGACGCACCCGAAGTACACGTCGTCGACGGCGCCCGGGTCGGCGCCCGTGCGCTCCAGCAGCGCGCGCAGCACATGGGCGCCGAGATCGGCGGGGTGCACGCCGCTGAGCGTGCCCTTGCGGCGGCCGACGGGGGTGCGGACGGCTCCGACGATGAATGCTTCCGACACGGTGGGCTCCAGGGGTTTCGGGTACGGGTTCAGCTGCTGGGCGGGACGCGCGTGAAGTCGGGCGCGCGCTTGCCCAGGAAGGCGGCGACGCCCTCACGGCCCTCGCCGGAGGCGGCCGCGGCGGCGAGCGCGCGGGCCTCGCGGTCCAGGTGCGGCCCGAGGTCCGCGGTCAGACCGGAGGCGACGAGCCGGCGGGTGACCCCGAAGGCGGCGGTGGGGCCGACCCGCAGGGCCTCAGCCGTGCGCGCCGCCTCGGCGGCCAGTCGGTCGGGGGCCACGACCCGGCTCACCAGTCCGATCGCCGCGGCTTCCGCCGCCGGTATGCGGCGGTTGGTCAGCAGCAGGTCCAGGGCTCGCTTGGGGCCGACGAGACGGGGCAGGAACCAGCTGACTCCGGCGTCCGGTGAGTAGCCGATGCCGGTGTACGCGGCGGTGAACGTGGCGTTGTCGGCGGCGAGGGTGACATCGGCGGCCGCGGCCAGGCCGATGCCCGCGCCGGCGACCGCGCCCTGGACGGCGGCCACCATGGGCGCGTCGATCGCGGCGAACGTACGCAGGGCGTCGTGCAACGCGTCGGTCACGGCGGTCAGGTGCTTCTCCAGCGCCTCGCCGGAGAGCCGGGAGAACTCCCTGAGGTCGCCGCCGACGCAGAAGGACTTCCCCTCGCCGGTGAGCAGCACGGCCCGTACGTCCGCACGCTCGCAGGCGCGTGCCGCGTCCAGCAGCCCGCGCGCCAGGTCCAGGTCGATGGCGTTGCCCGCCCCGCCCCGGCGCAAGGTGACCTGGGCCAGACCGTCGTCGTCGATCTCTGTGCCGACACTCATCGCGCCGTCCATCCGCCGTCGACGGTCAGCACCTGTCCGGTGCAGTACGAGGAGGCGTCCGAGGCGAGGAACAGCAGGGCGCCGTCGAGTTCGTGGCCGTCGCCGCCGCGCCCGAGCAGGGTGTTGCGCTCGACCCAGCGGCTGGAGCGCTCGTCGCCGAAGAGGTCCGCGGTCATCTCGGTGCGGAACCAGCCCGGGGCGAGCGCGTTGACGCGGATGCCGCTACGACCCCACTGCCCGGCCAACTCCCGGGTCAGGCCGATCAGTCCGGCCTTGGACGCCGAGTAGCTCGCGCCGCCGAGGGGGGCGGCGGTCACCAGGCCGAGGATGGAGGAGACGTTGATGATGCTCCTGCCGCCCGTGTCGCCGGGTGCCTCGGCGGTGAGGCGGGCCAGGTGGTAGGGCGCGGTGAGGTTGACGCCGAGGACGTCGGCGAAGGCGTCCGGCGATTCGTCCTCGGCGCGTGTCTCACCGGAGGAGGCCGCGTTGTTGACCAGGATGTCGATGCGGCCGGTAGCGGCCAGCGCGGCCTCGGCCAGCCGCGTACGGTCGGCGGCGATCGCGACGTCGCAGGCCACGGGGTGGATACGTGGGTGGGAGTCGGCGAGTTCCTTCAGCCGGTCGATGCGGCGGGCCGCGGCGAACACGGTGGCGCCGGCCTGCGCGAGGACGGCGGCGAAGCGTGCGCCGAGCCCGGCGGAGGCGCCGGTGACGACGGCCGTTCTGCCCTCGAGTGAGAACAGTTCGGCAGCGGATCGCGGCGCGCTCACTCGTCCACCCCGATCGGCAGGGCGGTCGCGCCGCCGTCGAGCACCAGGGTCTGGCCGGTCATCCAGGAGGAGGCGTCGGAGGCCAGGAACAGCGCCGCGTTCGCCACGTCCTCCACCGTGCCAAGACGCCGCAGCGGCAGCTTGGCGGTGAGGATCGGTTCGCGCACCTCCCACACCGCCCGCGCCAGTTCGGTCTTGATCAGCCCGGGGGCGATGGCGTTCACCCGTGCCCGTGGCCCGAGTTCGTAGGCGAGTTGCCGGGTCATGTGCAGCATGGCGGCCTTGGTGGCGTTGTAGTAGCCGATGTGCGGGTCGACGATGAGACCGCCGACGGAGGCGATGTTGACCACCGCTCCCCCGTGCTCGGCCATCCAGGCCCGCCAGGCGTACCGGGTCCAGGCGATCATTCCGTACTGGTTGACGCGGACGGTCTTCTCCGCGCGCGGCAGGTCCAGGTCGAGGAGATCGCCGTGGTACGGGTTGGTCGCCGCGTTGTTGACGAGGATGTCGACCCGCCCGAAGCGGGCCATGGTCTCGTCGACGCAGGCCTCGGCCTGCTCGGGTTCGCCGGCGTTGGCCACCACCGTGTGCAGGTCGCCGTCGCCCTTGACGCGCAGCAACTCCTCGCGCGCCTCGGCGAGTCCGGCCGCCTTGCGGGCCGCGATCACGACATGGGCCCCGGCCGCCCGGTAGGCGGCGGCGATGCCGAACCCGATGCCGCGGGACCCGCCGGTGATGACGGCGACCCGGCCGTCGAGAGTATTGGCGCTCACGCTGCCCCTGCCTTCATATCGGTCGTGCGGTACTTGGCGAGTTCCTGGCGGGCCACCGTCCGCAGATGCACCTCGTCGGGGCCGTCGGCGATGCGCAGCGCCCGCGTGATGGCGTAGAGCCGGGCCAGTACGGTGTCGTCGCTGACCCCCGCCGCGCCGTGCGCCTGCACCGCGCGGTCGACCACCTTGTGGGCGACTTCCAGCGCCGCGACCTTGATCGCGGCGACCTCCATACGGGCGGCGGCGTTGCCGACGGTGTCCATCAGCCAGGCGGACTTGAGGACGAGGAGGCGCAGTTGCTCGATCTCGATGCGGCTGCGGGCGATCCACTCGCGCACCACGCCCTGGTCGGCGAGCGGTCCGCCGAAGGCGGTGCGTTCGGTGACGCGCTCGCACATCAGCCCCAGGGCGCGCTCGGCGAAGCCCACGGCGCGCATCGCGTAGTGCATCCGCCCCGGACCGAGCCGCCCCTGGGCGAGCGCGAAGCCCTCTCCCTCGCCCCTGAGGATGTTCTCCACCGGCACGCGGACGTCCTCGAAGAGCACGTCACCGTGTCCGAGCCGGTCGGTGTAGCCGAACATCGGCAGGTCGCGCAGGACCGTGACGCCCGGGGTGTCCCGGGGGATGAGCAGCATGCTCTGCTGCCGGTAGGCGGGCGCGTCCGGATCGGTCTTGCCCATCAGGATGATCAGCTTGCAGTCGGGGTCGAGGATCCCGGAGGTGTACCACTTGCGGCCGTTGACGACGTAGCTGTCGCCGTCGCGGGTGATGCGGGTACGGATGTTGCGGGCGTCGGAGCTGGCGACCTCCGGCTCGGTCATGGCGAAGCAGGAGCGGATCTCCGCCTCCAGAAGGGGGCTCAGCCACCGCTTCTGCTGCTCGGGGGTGCCGTACAGCGCGAGCAGTTCCATGTTGCCGGTGTCGGGCGCCGAGCAGTTGAACACCTCGGGGCCGATGATGGAGCGGCCCGCCAGCTCCATGAGCGGCGCGTACTCGAGGTTGGTGAGCCCCGCGCCCCAGTCGCCGTGCGCCATGAAGAGGTTCCACAACCCCTCGGCGCGTGCCTTCTCCTTCAGCTCGCGCATCACCGGCGGCAGCGCGTGCGGGTCGTCGGCCTCGGCCAGCTGCCGGTCGTAGACCGCTTCCGCGGGGAAGACGTGCTGCTCCATGAACGACCGCATGCGGTCCTGGAGTTCACTCGCCCGTGGCGAGAATCCGAAATCCACGATTGCTCCTGTCCGGGGGCGGGGGGTTGCCGAGGTGCGGGGGTGCCGGGGTGCGGCAGTGCCGTGGTTCGTGTGGTCGGGCCGGATCAGCCGAGGATGTCGCGCGCCGTGCCGATCATCGCGGCGATGGTGGGCGGCAGCCGCTCCTGGTCCGGGTCGTGGTGCTTGCCCTCACGGTGCCGGCGCAGGTTGTGGCCCATGATCGCGGCCATCTTCATGCGGCCGAGCGCCCGGAACCAGTCCATCGCGGGCAGCGCCGGCCGGCCGTCGAGGTAGGCGTCCAGCAGTTCGGCCTCGCTGGGCAGGCCGGGCACGGCGTGCCCCAGCTGGGGGAAGTTGCGGTGGTCGGCGAAGAGCAGGAACCAGCCGAGGTCGATGCGCGGGTCGCCGACGCTCCAGATCTCCCAGTCGACGACGGCCACCGCACGCTCGCCTGCGCACAGCACGTTGCCGAGCCGGAAGTCCCCGTGCAGCAGCACCGGCGGGAGGCCGCCGGGCACGTCGGCGGCGAGGCGAGCCAGCAACTCCTCGCCGCCCGGCCGGAGTTCCGGTGGTACGGCGTGCAGGGTGCGGCTCCACCGCGCCAACTCACCGCCCGCGTCGAGCGGTTCCGGCGCGTCGAGCCCGGGGGTACGGGTGTCGGTGGCGTGCAGCCGCCGCAGCACTGAGGCGATCTCCAGCATGCGGGCGCGGGCCGTGGCGGCGGGCACCTCGGGCTCGTCGAGTACGGGCTCGACGGCCTCGCCGACCGCGAAGTCCATGGCGAACCACGCCGGCTGGGTCTCGTCGACGGCCACGACCCCCGGCACCGGCACCTGCTCCACTGACCCGGCCAGCGCACGCAGGACCCGCGCCTGGCGCAGCACGTCGTTGCGCCCGACGGGCCGCTGCCCCTCAGGCACGGCCTTGACGACGTACCGGGCATCCCCTGCGGTGACCGAGTACGTCAGCCCCGAGTGGCCGCCCGGCAGCACTTCCAACTCCCCGACCCGGGCCCCCGGATGGCGGCGGGCGAGCCGGTCGCGGACCCGGACGGACAGCTCCGGCACCCGCGTGGCGGCCGTGCTCATCGGACGGGCTCCTTCGGCAGGCCGAGCACGCGTTCGGCGAGGATGTTGTGCTGGATCTCGTCGGTGCCGCCCGCGATGCTGTAGCCGGGGGCGCCGAGCAGGTGTTCCGTCCAGGCGTAGGTGCCCCACTCCCCCGTGTCCGCGACCAGGCTCGGGCCCAGCAGCTCGGAGACCAGATCGCTGGTGCGCCGCATGGTCTCGGTGGCGTAGAGCTTGCCGACCGAGGCCTCCGCGCCGGGCTCGCGTCCGGCGACGAGGGCGGCGGTCACCCGCAGTCCGATGAGCCGCTGGACGAGGGTGCGGATGTGGAGGTCGGCGGCCCGCTGCTGCTCGCTGCCGGTGAGCGGGCGGTGCAGGTTCCCGGCGAGTTCCAGCGCCCGGTCGGCGTTGTCCAGGCCGAGGTTGCCGGAGTCGAGCCGTTCGGCGGCCAGCACACTGAGCGTGACCCGCCAGCCCTCGCCGACCGGCCCGAGCCGGTCGGCGTCGGGCACCACCACGCCGTCGAGGTAGACCTCGTTGAAGCTGGTGCCGCCGGTCATCTGCTGGATGGGCCGTACGGTCACGCCCGGCGCGTCCATACGCACCAGGAAGACGGTGATGCCGGCGTGCTTGCGGACGTCCGGATCGGTACGGCACACCGCGACGCCCCAGGTCGCGACGCGGGCCCCGGAGGTCCACACCTTGTGCCCCTGAAGCACCCAGTGGTCGTCTTCGCGCACCGCCCTGGTCCGCACCGCGGCGAGGTCGGATCCGGCCTCGGTCTCCGAGAACAGCTGGCAGGCCAGTTCGTCGGTGCGCAGCATGGGCCGCAGCCAGCGCTCCTTCTGCTCCTCGGTGCCCCAGATGCCGATCGCGGGGGCGACGAGCTGCTGCGTCACCGGGAAGACCTCGGTGCGATGCGGCACGTCGAAGGCCGCCTCCTCGGCGCGGTAGAGCTGCTCGTAGAAGGCGGGCAGACCACGTCCGCCGTACGGCTCCTCCCAGTTGAGCGCGCCCCACCCGTGGTCGTAGCGGGTGCGTTCCCACTCCTGAGTGCGGGCGGTGTGCTCGCGCTCCTGCTCCTCGGTCCAGTTCTCGAAGACGGCGACCGAGTCGGAGCCACTGCCCCACTCCCCGTCGGCGGTGCGGCGCCGAGCGACCGTGGCGAGCCACTGCCGGGCCTGGGCGCGGAACTCCTCGGGTTCCGGGATGGCACTCATCTCTTCCTCCACCTCCGTTCAGCGGGGCATTCATCGGGCCCTTCAGCAGGCCACTTCAGCGGGACAGCACCGTGCACGCGCTCACGCCCGGGGCGCCGTACACATGGGTGAAGCCGATCACGGGTTCGCCGGGGACCTGTCGCTCGCCGGCCCGTCCGCGCAGCTGCTGGACGATCTCGTAGACCTGGCGCAGGCCCGAGGCGCCGATGGGTTCGCCGTTGGCGATGCAGCCGCCGTCGGTGTTGACCGGCAGGGCCCCGCCGATCTCGGTGGCACCGGAGGCGAGAAGCCGCTCCTGCTCGCCGTCCTCGCAGAACCCGCACTCGGCCATGTGCATGACCTCGGCGCCGCTCTCGGTGTCCTGCAACTGACAGACGTCGATGTCGCCCGGGCCGATCCCGGCCTCCTCGAAGGCGGCGGCCGAGGCATCGCGGCTGACGCTGGTGAGCGGGCCCCCGGGGATCCAGGGGCTGAACACCTCGAACGAGCCGAAGCGCCGGGTGCGTACCGCCGCCGAGCGCAGGGTGACCGGCGTGCCCTCCACGGTGCGTGCGGCCTCGGGTGAGCACAGCACCAGCGCGGCCGCGCCTGCTCCCGGGGAGCAGAACATGAAGCGGGTCAGCGGATCGCTGACCATGCCGGAGTCGAGGATCTCCTCGGCGGACACCGGCTTGCGGCGCCAGGCCTCGGGGGTCAGCCCACCGTTGCGGTACGCCTTCTCGGCGACCAGGGCCAGGGTCCGTGGCGTGATGCCGTGGTCGTGCATATAGCGCTGGATCTTCATGCCGAAGAACTGGGTGGTGACCATCAGCCCGTCGCTGCCGTACTCCTCCCCCAGCCCCCAGTCCTCTGGCCTCGGGTCGAAGGCGCCGCGCGGGTGTTTGTCGAAGCCGACGGCGAGGACGACGTCCGCCATGCCGGAGCGGATCGCGTTCACGGCGGAGACCAGCGCGCTGCCGCCGGTGGCGCAGCCGTTCTTGACGTTGACGAACGGCAGCCCGGTGAGGCCGAGTTGGGCCACCAGGGTGTCGGCGAGGCCGGCGCTGTCGCTGCCGCCGAACGCGGCCCGCACCCGCGACCACTCGATCCCGGCGTCCGCGAGCGCGGCGTTCACCGCACCCACGGCCAGCTGTCGGCCGCTCGCCTCCGACCGGCCGAACGGGGTGCGCCCGGCGCCGCAGATCAGGACGTCCGTACTCATGTTCCCTCCTCGCCGGGGGTCGTGGGCCTGGCCCGCGGGACACCGTGGCCGGCGGTCACGGTGAGGGGCATGCCGATACGGATGTCGTCGAGGTCGTCGACTTCGAGGACGGCGGCCACCCGCACGCCTTCCACCAGCTCGACGTAGCCGAGCGCGAACGGCTCGAAGCCGCCGGGCGGGGCCTTGTAGGGCGGGGACTTGGGGGCGTACCGCTGCACCGTCCAGGTCCACAGCCTGCCCGTGCCCCGGAGGACCGCCGGATCGGCCGGTCCACCGCAGCGCGGGCACGCGTCCTCCGCGGGGTAGGCCGTCACCGAGCAGCCGGAGCAGCGTGAGCCCTGGAGCCCGACGGCGGCGGCGACGGCGGTCGGACTCCGCGGATCCGTGACCATGCGGATCAGCGCCCCGTCCACTTGGGTTCGCGCTTCTCCAGGAACGCCGACACGCCTTCGTTCGCGTCCTCGGAGTTGAGGGCCACGCCCACGGCGAGGTGTTCCATCACCATCAGCGACTGGATGTCGGCGTCCAGGCTGCGGTCGATCGTCATCTTCGTCAGCCACATCATGAAGGGGCTCTTGTCGACGAGGTCCCCGATGAAGTCATCGACCGTCTCGTCCAGCTTGTCGGCCGGGGCGGACTTGTTGATCAGTCCGAACTCGACGGCCTCGACACCGGAGAGGAGCTTGCCGGTGAGCATCAGCTCCTTGGTCTTGCGGATGCCGATCATGCGCGGCACCCGGTAGATCGGGCCGGCCCCGCCGAACAGCGCGCGGCGGATGTGGAAGTCGCCGATCTTGGCGTCGTCCACGGAGATGGCGAAATCACAGGAGATCATGATCTCGAAGCCGCCGGCGGTGACGTAGCCCTCCAGGACCGCGACCGAGGGGGTCTTCATCGAGTAGAGGCGGTCGCACACCTTCGCGGACTTCACCGCGACGTCGATCGCGTTCGACTTGCCGACGTACTCCGCCTTCAGACTGTCGAGGTCGAAGCCCGAGCAGAAGGTGCCGCCCCGGCCGCGCACCACCAGGACCCGCAGCTCGGGATCCTCGTCGACCTCGGTGATGATCTCGTCGAGCCGGTCCAGGATCGGCACGGTGACACAGTTCTTCTTCCACGGGCGGTTGAGCCACACACGGGCGACGTGGCCGTCGCGCTCGAACTGGATCTCGTCTTCCACTGCCATCTTCCAACCCCTTCGAACGAACCGATGCTCAAACTGAACTGAATTCATTACGAGTGTGAAAGCGATGCCTGTCCCTGTCAACCCCTTGATCGATACAGGCCTACTTCGGTTCAGTTACCGTGCCAAGTTGGTCCGCCCAGCGCTCGGCCATCATCATGACCGTGGTGTTGGTCGGCACGGCCGGGATGTCCGGCATGGCGGAGGCGTCGACGACGTACAGCGCGTCGACCCCGTGCACCTTGCCGGCCTGGTCGACCACCGCGGCCGGGGTGCCCTCCCCGCCCATCGCGCAGGTGCCCACCGCGTGGCAGTAGGTGTTCTTGCCCTGGAGGACGGCTCGTGTGAGGTCGGCGTCCGTGGTCGCCTCGGGGCCCGGCCAGGTCTCGGCACGTACGTACTTCTCCAGAGGGCCCGAGCCCACGATCTCCCGGATCTGCCGGATGCCGGCCACCATGCGCCGTACGTCGTCGGGGTGGTCGAACAGCCCCAACCGGATGCTCGGGTCGGCCTCAGGGGCGCGTGAGGTGATCTCCACTCTGCCCAACGAGTACGGGCGGACCACGGCGAGGGGCACGAGCATCACCCCGGGCTCCATGGTGAACGGCAGTGCGTGCAGGTCGACTTCGCCTTGGCCGACCGCTCCCGTGCCCGCGCCGCCCGCCGAGGAGAACGCCAGGACCGTCTGGAGCGGCGGCATGAGCTCCTCCCCGACCGCCTCCGCGTCCACGGCGTAGGTGAGGTAGACCATCGGGTGGTCGCGCAGATTCCTGCCGACGCCTTCGAGGTGCCGTATCACGGGGATGGACAGCTCTTCGAGAAGCCGCCGCGGGCCGATGCCCGAGCGCATCAGGATCGCCGGGCTGCCGATGGCCCCGGCGGACAGGACGATCAGGTCGGCTTCGAGAGCGGTGCCGTCGGCGAGGATCACCGCACGGGCCGTGCCGTCCTCGGTGAACTCCACGCGGTCCACGGTCCGTTCGCCCAGTACGGTCAGGTTCTCGCGGTGGCGGGCCGGGCCGAGGTAGGCGATGGCGGAGCTCTGCCGGATGCCGTTCTTGCGGTTGAAGGGGACCGGGCCCGCGCCGCGCCGGCGGGCTCCGTTGATGTCCTGGTGGAGGGGGTGGCCGGCCTGCGCACAGGCCTCCAGGAACGCGGACATGACCGGGCGCAGCCCGTTGCCCTCGGTGAAGCGCTCGATGTGTACGGGGCCTCCGGTGCCGTGCAGTTCCCCGCCGACCGGGTCGTCCTCCAGCTTCTTCAGATACGGGAGCACCTGGTCCCAGGACCAGCGGTCGTTGCCCAGTCCGGTCCAGCGGGCGAAGTCCTCGGGGGTGGGCCGCAGGGCGTTGGCGCCGTTGACGGACGACGAGCCGCCGATGACCTTGCCCCGCAGGACGGGTACGACGCCCTGCTGGACGATCCCGAACATCGGGATGCTGTCGGCGTCGACGACGTGGTCGGCGGACTCGTAGCCCCAGTCGTGGGTGGTGAAGCCGAACTGGTCGGCGTCGAGCACCTCCGGGGCGGTCTCCTCCGGGGTGCGGTAGTCGGGACCCGCCTCGACCAGCGTGACGGTGTTCGCGGGGTCCTCGCTGAGCCTGGCGGCCAGGACACCACCGGCGGAACCTCCGCCGCACACCACTATGCGACGTGCCATGGTTACCTCTCTTCTTCTCTTCGTTGAGATGAAGCTCTTCTTCGTGGAGGTGAAGCCGCTCCTCAGCCCAGGGGTGCGCCGGACAGGGCGATCGACTTGGATTCGAGGAAGTCGTCGAGGCCTTCGGGGCCGTTCTCGCGGCCGATGCCGGACTTCTTGCTGCCGCCGAAGGGGGCGTTGATGTCGAGGGTGTAGGCGTTGATGCTGAAGGTTCCGGTGCGTACGCGGCGGGCGATCCGGAGGGCGGCTTCCTCGTCCTGGGTCCAGACGGTTCCGGAGAGCCCGTACGGCGAGTCGTTGGCGAGTTCGACGGCGTGGTCGGGACCGTCGTGCGGGATGGCGACGACGACGGGGCCGAAGATCTCCTCCTGCGCGATCCGCATGTCGTTGGTGACGTCGGTGAAGAGGGTGGGTTCGACGTACCAGCCGGTGCTCGGGTCGGCGGGGCGGCCACCGCCGCAGGCCACGGTGGCACCTTCCTTCCTGCCGAGGGCGATGTACTCCTCGACGCGCGCCCGGTGCGCCTCGGTGATCATCGGCCCGATCACGGTCGCGGGATCGGCCGGGTCGCCGATGGGCAGGGCGCTCATGTGGCGGGCCAGGGCCTCGGTGAACTCGGTGTAGCGGGAGCGCGGCAGCAGGACGCGGGTCTGGGCGGTGCAGATCTCGCCCTGCATGAAGGCGGCGCCGCAGCCGACGAGTCCCGGGACGACGGCGTCGATGTCGGCGTCCTCCAGCACGATCGCCGCCGATTTCCCGCCCAGTTCCAGGGTCACTCGGCGGATGTCGCGGCCGCACGCCTCGGCGATACGGGCGCCGACCGCGGTGCTTCCCGTGAAGCTGACCTTGTCCACACCCGGGTGGGCGACCACGTACGCGCTCTCCTCGGCGTCGGCGGCGAACAGGCCGATGACGCCCTCGGGAACGGCCGATTCGGCGACGACCTCGGCGAACACATGGCAGGCGAGCGGATCCTGCACCGGCACCTTGACGATGACCGTGCAGCCGGCCATGAGGGCGGGGGCGATCTTCTGAGCGCTCAGCGGCAGCGGGCCGTTCCAGGCGGGGATGGCCACGACGACGCCGACGGGTTCGCGGACGACGAGCGTGCGGGTCGGTCCGTTGACCCGCTCCTCCTCGAGGACGTGTCCCTCGGCCAATGTGGCGTAGAAGCGCAGGTAGTTGGAGGGCGCGACAGCGAAGTAGCCCTCGGCGAAGCCGCGCGGGCAGCCGGTCTCGGCCATGGCCAGTCCGGCGAGTTCGGCCGCGCGCGTGTCGAGGCGGTCGGCGAGGTCGCGCAGGGCCGCGGCGCGCTGGTGAACGCTCCACCTCGGCCAGGGGCCGGCGTCGAACGCCTGGCGGGCCGCGGCCACGGCGGCGTCGACGTCCACCGTGGAGGCCAGGGGAACGTGACCGATGACCTCCTCGGTGCTGGGTGAGACGACCTGCGCGACGCGGTCGGTGGAGGGGGCGGTGAGCCGGCCTCCGATGAGGATGCGGTCGTAGTGGTGTGCCATGCGGTGACTGCCTCTCTGGGGAAACGCGAGAAACGAGGAAGCGCGGAAGCGGCTCGTCACAGCGGCCTCGCGGCCCGTGCCGCCAAGGACTCGGCCGCCGCGCGCCCCTCCGCGACCGCGTCCGCGATGCGGCGCGGCACGACGCAGTCGCCGACCGCGCGGACGGTCTGGTGGGCGGCCGGGGAGAAGTCGGGGCGGCGCGGGCGCCGTTCGCCGACGGTGACCAGGACATCGGCGGCGAGGGGCGTCTCCTGACCGTCCAGGACATGGCGCAGGCGTACGCCGTCGGTGGTCGTCGAGGTCACGGTGCTCATCGCGACGACACGCAGGGGCGCACCGGTGAGCCGGTTCATCAGCTGGGTGCGGTTCTCCGGCGACAGGCCGGTGGCGAAACCGGTGCCGGGGGTGATGAACGTGACTTCCCTGGCGCCGGCCGCCAGCGCGCTCTCCACGGCACTGATGCCCTGCCACCAGCCGAAGCCGTCGTCGAGGACGGCGACGACGGGCGCGTCCGGTACGACGTCCGTGCACCGGCTCAGGAAAAGGGAACTCGTGAGTGTCCGAAGTTCGCCGGGCACGGAGACGGACGCCTCCTCCGCGCCGGTGGCGAGCACGATTCGGTCGTACGCCGCCAGGTCGTCGAGGTCGTCGGGCTCTGGGGAGGCCCCCAGCAGCACCCGCACGCCGAGATCGGAGAGTTGCTCGCGCTGGTAGTCGACGAACTTCTGCCAGCCGGGACGGTGCGGGGCGAGGGACGCGAGGCGTGCCTGGCCGCCGGCTTGCCGGGCCGTGTCGAAGACGGTCGCCTCGGCGCCGGAACGGGCGAGCGCCAACGCGCACTCCATGCCGGCGGGGCCCGCTCCCAGGACAGCGACAGGACCGCCGGCGGCAGGACCGCTGCGACCGCCCGGCCGGGTGAGCAGCAGCGGAACAGCCGGGCGGGTGGCGGCTCCCGGCGGACCCAGCTCGGGGTTCACCGAGCAGGACCCGGTGGGCTCGAAGGTCCGGCAGCCCTCGTTGCAGCCCGTACAGGGGCGTACGGATCTCTCGTCGCCCGCGATCACCTTGCGGGCGAAGTCGGGGTCGGCCATGAACGGCCGGGCCATCCCGACCAGATCGGCCCCCGAGTCCAGCGCCCGCTCGATGTCCGCCACCGACCGGAAACCCTGGCTGACCAGGAGCGGCAGGGCGACCGCCGAGCGGAGCCGGGCCACGGACTCCAGCAGCGGCGGGCGAGTGGTGGCCATACCGGGGACGTAGGTGTTGCGGACGCCGGTGGTGACGTTGACGTACCCGAAGGGCGAGGCGGCGCACAGCCGTGGCAGCAGTTCGGTCAGGTCGCCCAGGCCGAGTCCGGAGTCCTCGCCGGGCTCCACCGACACCCGTACGCCGATGGGGAGTTCACCGATCTCGGTGCGGATGGCGTCGATCACCTGGGCGAGCAGGGCGATGCGGTCGCCGTACTCGTCGTCGCGGGTGTTGTTGGCCCGGGAGAGGAACTGGGCGAGCAGGTAGCCGTGGCCGGCGTGCAGTTCCACACCGTGAAAACCCGCCTGCACGCTGTTGGCCGCGGAGACGCGGAACGCCTCGACGACGCCGCGTACCTCTTCGGCGCTCAGCGGGCGGGGCGGGGCCGCCTCACGGGGCGAGCGGACGGCCGCGGCGGAGACCGGCGCGTAGTACGTGCCGGCGCCCAGGGTCTCCCGGCCGAGATGGACGAGCTGCGCGACGGCCACGGCACCCTCGTCGGTGATGGCCTCGGCGCGGCGGCGTACCGCGTCCTTGATCTCGGGGCGCCACGCTTCGGTCAGATAGCGCTGTGGCAGCGTCGATTCGGGGGCCACGGCGGTGCCTCCGGTGATCACCAGGCCGGCGCCGCCCTGGGCCAGCCGCCGCCAGTAGGTCGCGTCGGCCTCGGTGGGTGCGCCGTCGCTGACGGCAGCGGTGGCGTGGGCGGTGGCGACGAGACGATTGCGGAGGGTGAGATCGCCGAGTGTGAACGGTGCGGCGAGGTCGGGCGGGGTGCGGGGCGTCGCTGTCATGCGGCTGCGGCTCTCTGTCGTCTCGTCCGTCCTCCTGCCTGGTCAGGCGGCGGAGCCGGTGGTGGGGCCGATGCCGGTGGTGGGGCCAATGCCGGCGGTGGGGCCAATGCCGGCGGTGGAGCCAATGCCGGCGGTGGAGCCCGTGCCAGCGGTGGAGCCGGTGCCAGCAGTGGAGCCGATGCCGGCGGTGGGGCCGGTGCCGGCGGTGGGGCCGGTGCCAGCGGTGGAGCCCGTGCCAGCGGTGGAGCCCGTGCCAGCAGTGGGGCCGATGCCAGCAGTGGAGCCGGTGCCAGCGCTGGAGCCGGTGCCAGCAGTGGAGCCGATGCCGGCGGTGGGGCCGGTGCCAGCAGTGGGGCCAATGCCAGCAGTGGAGCCGGTGCCGGCGGTGGGATCGTTTCCGGTGGTGAGGCCGATGAGTTCGGCGAGTCGGGTCCGGTGCCGGTCCGTCGTGCCGAAGAGCACCTCGCCGCCGCGCGCGCGGCGCACGTACAGATGGGCCGGGTGCTCCCAGGTGAAGCCGATGCCGCCGTGCAGTTGGACGTACTCGGCCGTCGCGAGACGGAAGGTCTCGGAGCAGACCACGGCGGCGGCACAGGCGGCCACCGGCAGCTGCGACGAGGCGACGGCGGACGGCGAGGACATCGCCCGCGCGGCCGCGCAGGCAGTCGCGTACGCGGACGCGGTGCGTGCCGCCTCCAGCGCGACCAGCACATCGGCCAGCCGGTGCTTGACGGCCTGGAAGGAACCGATGGGCCGCCCGAACTGGTGGCGCTGGGCGGCGAATTCGACCGTGGCGTCCAGCGCGTGTCCGCTGCCGCCGACCTGCTCGGCCGCCAGCGCGGCCCGCCCCGCGTCGAGGGTCGCCGCGACGGTTTCTTCGGTCCCCTCCGCCGTGCCCAAGGCGGTGGCCGGCGCCCCCCGGAACTCCACCAGCGCCTGGCGCCGCGTCTCGTCCAGGACCCGGCGCGGAGTGCGCCGGCTGGTGTCCTGCGTGGGCTCACAGGCGAACAGCCTCGGCCCGGCGGGGGTTCGCGCCCGTACCAGGATCAGATCCGCGCCGGCCCCGTCGAGGACGAAGTCCGCCTGACCGCGCAGCACCCAGCCCGAACCGACCTGCTCGGCCGTGACGCCGGGCTCGTCGGGCCCGTCGGGACTGGCGGGACTGGCGGGTTCAGGGGCGTCGAACCCGGCCACGGTCGCGGTGAGCGTGCCGTCGGCGATCCGCGGCAGGTAACACTCGCACGCCGTATGGTCGCCGCTGTACAGCAGGGCGTGCGCGGCGAGGGCCACCGTGGGCAGCAGCGGCGCGCAGTACAGGGCGCGCCCGGATTCCTCCAGGGCTACGGCCAGTTCGGCGAACGTGAAGCCGGCCCCGCCGTACTCCTCGGGAACGGCCAGTCCATGGACCCCGATCTCGCCCGCGAGCCGCGCCCAGACCGGTTCGTCGTATCCGCGCGGGGTGCCCAGATGCTTGCGGACGTCCTCGGGACTGCTCGCCTCGGTGAAGAAGTCCCGCAGGACGGCGCGCAGTTGCCGCTGTTCGTCGGTTTCGGACAGCGACTGGGGGTCGATCTCGGGGTGACGACGACGCATGGGAGCTCCTCACAAAACTGAACTCAATTCATTGACCGTAGGCACAAGTCTCCGGCCGGGCAAGACCTGTGCACGAGTCGGTTCGGCTCAGGCCGTGAACCGGCCGCCGTTGGCGAGCAGCACCGCGCCGACCAGGTTCGCCGCGGCATCGCTCGCCAGGAAGAGCGCGATGTCGGCGATCTCCTCGGCTGTCGCGTACGGGCGCACCCGCGGGTCGGCGAAGCCGGCACGCAGCGCCTCGGGCGTGCGCGCCGCCATCCCCGTCTCCGTCGGCCCCGGAGCGACCACGTTCACGCGGATCCCGGACGCGACGACCTCTTTGGCCACGGCCTGGCTCAGTGCGTGCACACCGGCTTTGGAGGCGGCGTAGTGGGGATAGCCGACGGGTGTGTCGAAGGCGGACGACGAACCGATCACCACGATCGCCCCGGCCCCGAAGGGGCGCATGGCGCGCACCGCGGCGCGCAGCACATGGAACGTGCCGTCCAGGTTCACTCGCATGACGCGCCGCCAGGAGGCGTCGTCGAGGGAATCGGCCATCTCGACCGGCCGGCCCTCGACCAGCGCGTTGGCGATGCGCTGCTTGGCCTCGGGGTCGTCGACCCCGGCCGCGTGCACCAGGACGTCGAGTCGCCCGTGCCGGCGCAGTACATCCTGGACGGCGGCATCGACCTCGGCCGCGTCCGCCACGTCGAGTGCGACCGCCCGAGCGGTGGGCAGTTCCTTCGCGACGGCCTCGGCGGCGTCGCCGTCCACGTCCAGCAGGACGACGGCCCGCGCCCCGTCCGCCGCGAGCTTGCGGGCGACCGCCGCACCCATGCCGGAGCCGGCGCCCGTCACCATGGCGACCTTGCCCGCGAAGCTGTCCGTCCGCACGTTCCGCACGTTCACGTCTGTGCCGGTCAAGGCGATCTCCCCTTCACCACTCTCGACTGTATTGAACTGACTTCACCTCTGTTACCGTGGCGGCCGGGGGGCTGACAAGACCTGGGACGGTGAAGATGAGGGCACTGCGACTGACGGCGTGGGGCGAGCCCCCGACACGGGTCGAGGTCGAGCGGCCCGTCCCCCGCGGCGCCGAGGTACTGGTGCGGGTCGAAGCCACCGGACTGTGCCACTCCGACCTGCACGTCATCGCGGCGGCCGCGGGGGCACTCCCCTACCAGCTCCCGTTCACCCTCGGCCACGAAGTCGCCGGGCGGACCGCGGCCCTGGGGCCCGACGCCGACGGGGTGCGGATCGGTGACCGCGTGGTGCTCTACGGACCGTGGGGCTGCGGCACCTGCGACCGGTGTGCCACGGGCCGGGACAACTACTGCGACCGGCGCGACACCCTCGCCTGGCACGGGGCGGGACTGGGCCGGGACGGCGGAATGGCCGAGTACGTGCTCGTCCCGTCCGCCCGCCATCTGGTGCCGATCGACGACTTGCCGGCCGATCAGGCGGCTCCGCTCTCCGACGCGGGCCTGACCTCCTATCACGCCGTGGCCGGGCTCCGGCACGCGCTCGGGGAGGGAACCACCACCGCCGTCATCGGTGTCGGCGGGCTCGGTCACCTGGCCGTGCAGATCCTCCGCGCGACCACCGCGAGTCGCGTGCTGGCGGTCGACGTCCGGGAGGATGCCCTGGCTCTCGCGGACCGCTCCGGCGCGGACTTCGGCACCCTGGTGCGGCCGGACACCGCTCAGGTCCTGAAGGCGCGAAGCGGTGGCGTGGGAGTGGACGCCGTGCTCGACTTCGTCGGCACCACGCAGACGCTGGAACTCGCCGCCGGTGTCCTGCGGCCGGGTGGTGAACTCGCCGTCGTCGGCAGCGGAGGCGGCCGTCTGACGGTCTCCAAGCCGGGCGTTCTCCCGCCGGGCTTCAGGCTCTCGCTGCCCTTCTGGGGAACCCGCCCCGAACTCGCCGAGGTCGTCGCGCTGGCACGCTCGGGGGCGATTCACGTCGAGACGCAGCGGTTCCCCCTGTCCGCCGCACCGGAGGCGATCGACCGGCTTCGACGGGGCCGAGTGCGCGGGCGGGCCGTACTCGTCCCCGACTGACCGGGTTCAGACATCACGTACACCCGGGTTCGGACACACACGCATACGCGGAAGGGAAGTTCGGGATGCGCTTCGACGGGAAGGTCGCGATCGTCACCGGCGGGGCCCGGGGCATGGGCGCCGCACACGTACGCGGGTTGACCGCGGAAGGCGCCCGGGTCGCCGTCTGCGACCTGCTGGACGACGAGGGAAAGGCCCTGGCCGAGGGCCTGCCCGACGCGCGGTACCACCACCTCGACGTCACCGACGAAGAGGCGTGGCAGTCCGTCGTCCGCACCGTCGAGGACACCCTCGGCCCCGTGGACGTCCTGGTCAACAACGCGGGGATCATTCACTTCGGCGGCGTGGAAGAGCAGTCGCCCGAGCACTTCCGCCGGATCCTCGACGTCAACGTGGTGGGCACCTTCCTCGGCATGCACACCGTCCTCCCCGGCATGCGCGACCGCGGCCACGGGGCGGTCGTCAACATCTCCTCGGCCGCCGGCCTCATGGGTTTCGCCGACGGCATCGGCTACGTGGCGAGCAAGTGGGGAATTCGGGGAATGACCAAGGCCGCCGCACTGGACATGGCGGGCAGCGGGGTGCGCGTCAACTCGGTCCATCCGGGCGTCATCCGCACGTCCATGGGTGACGGCGCCGCACCCGAACTCTTCGCCGATCAGCCGGTACCGCGCATCGGGGAGCCCGAGGAGGTCACGCGCATGGTGCTCTTCCTCGCCGGCGACGACGCCTCGTACACCACGGGCGGCGAGTTCCTCGTCGACGGCGGCCAGACCATCGGCCACGTCGGTCACGCCCGCGCGGCAGCTGGCCAGTAGCCAAGAAAGGGGTTGGGTGCTCATGCGGGACCGGGACCACCGAACGGTCGACCTGCTCGTCGTCGGGGCGGGAATGGCCGGCCTCACCGCTGGCGCAAGAGCCGTGCGCGACGGGTTGTCCGTCGTGGTCGTCGAGATCGGCGGTGACGTCGGGGGATCCGCGCGCTACGCGGGTTACGCCTGGACCGCCCCGAGCCACGAGGTGATGGAGCGGCACAACCCGGGTGGCGACACCTCACTCAAGCGCGCCCTCGTGGACCGCTTCGAGGACGGCATCGCCTGGATCCGGAGCACGGGAGTCGAGGCCAAGGGCGCGCAGCCCATCCTCAGCTTCGGCCAGGGACACCAGTTCGACACCAATCACTACGTAGACACCTGCCGCCGCATCATCGTCGAGGCGGGTGGCGAACTGCTGCTGACCACCGATACCGAGCGACTCCTCCTGGAGGACGGGGCCGTGACCGGAGCGGAACTCGTCACGAGCGACGGCACGCGACGACAGGTGCGCGCCACCTCGACGCTCCTGGCCACCGGGGGCTTCCAGGGGGACGTGGACCTCCGCGACAAGCTCGTCCACCCCCACGCCGACCGCATGGAACTACGCTCCAACCCCCATAGCCGCGGGGCCGGCTACCGCCTGGCGACCGCCGCCGGGGCATCGACCGGGCTGCCCGGGGCCGGCTTCTACGGGCATCTGATCCCGAGCGGCATCGCGTTCGCGGATCCGTCGGACTTCGTCGACCTGTCGCTGTACTACAGCGAGCACGCGCTGCTGTTCAACCTGCTGGGCGAGCGATTCACCGACGAGACGCTGGGTGATCACCTGACGGCGATGGCACTGATGGAACAGCCCGAGAACCGCGGGCTCCTCATCGCCGACGCGCGCGTGTTCCGCGACTGGGTGGTGGGCTCGTACGTGGAAGGGGCGGTCGCCGTCGACAAGTTCGCGCTGGCCGGCAAACGGGGTGGCCGTGTCGGTTTCGCCGAGGACCTCGACGAACTCGCCTACCTTCCCGAGGAGTGGGGATACGACGGCCCTACCGTCCGCGCGGCCGTCGAGCGGTTCAATGCCCAGACGGCGGCGGGTGAGGATCCGGCGCCCGGCCGCCGCCTCGACCGCCTGCCGCTCGACGAACCGCCCTACTACGTCATCGAGACGGTGCCGGCCATCACCTTCCCCTTCCACGGGATCCGTATCGACGACCGGGCACGCGTGCTGGGAGAGGACGGCGGGCGCGTGGAAGGGCTCCTCGCGGCCGGTTCGGACACCGGAGGCCTCTGGCACCGGGCCTACGCCGGCGGCATCGCGTCGGCCCTGGTGTTCGGACTCACCGCGGCCGACACCGCGACGGTCCGCGCGGCGTCCCCTGGGCGGGGGAGCTGCGGCTGACGAAGTATCGGCGGTGAGGTCGTGGGCGCGGCGTCGCGATGCCTTCCGAAGCGCTTCCGCCGTCGGCGTCTGAGGCTCTTGCGAGGCGGACGCCACCCACATGCCGCCAACCGGGGTGCCTGAACTCGCCTCGATTCCCATGCCGACGCGCCCTCATGCCGGGTGGCGCGGCGCAGCGTCGTCGAGGTTCCGGGGGCGGCAACCGCGCCCGGGCGAGGTGCTGATCCGGAACGCTTTCCGGCTATCCCCCTCGAAGAACCGATGGACGGCATCATGGCCTTCCGAGGCAGCGGCCCCACCTCATCGACGGGCCGGCACAGGCCTCGGTGGCGCCGGCGGGACTGCCGCGGGGTGACAACACAGGTAAGACACTTGTGCGGATCGACGATGTTCCGCATGGTGAGGACGCCGCCGACCGAGGCGGGCCGAGCGGGGCGCCCAGAAGCACCCCGTGATGCCGACCCACCCATCCGACACCTCAAGCGAGCCAATACTGAACTGAAATAAGTCCAGTACAGCCGACGAGCGCGGGCCAAACTCCACTCTCGCCACAGTGGGCCGGAGTTGAGCGAGCGCTACAGACCCAGGCCGCCGCGCCACCCCTCCCTCGCACCGCTGCGATTTCTATTGTCTAACCAAGTTCAGTTTGGTAGCTTCCACGCAATCTTGGCCATCCGGTCACCATCCCAGCGCACAGTCCACTCGGTCCTGCGCCGGTTCGGCCGGCAGCCGGTTTCACCTAAGGGAGCCGAGAATGAGATCAGATCCGCGACGGCGCGGGGCTTTGCTCATCCTGCTATCGATCACCACGCTGCTGGTCGCCTCGTGCGGCGGCGGCAACGACGACAACGCCGAGTCCAAGGTCGTGCCCGCGGCGGCGGGCATCGACGAACTGGTCGCCGCAGCGAAGAAGGAAGGACAGATCACGGTCTACTCGGCCCAGGATCTGACCGCCCTCAACAACCTCGCGAAGGCCTTCGAGGCCAAGTACCCGGGGATCGACGTCAAGACCGTCCGGGGCGTCGACGGTGACCTCGGCGTGAAGGTCGAGACGGAGTTCAACACCGGCAAAGGCATCGCCGACATGTACGTCAGCGCGAGCCTGTCCTGGGTGAAACCGCAGGCCGAGGCCGGGCGGTTCCTGGCGCCGACCGGTCCCGAACTGACCGGCGAGGGCGACTATGACGCCAAGCGGTACGTCCACCAGGGGAACTACTTCGAGACCAACTCCGCGGTGCTCACGTTCGGCTGGAACACCAAGCTCTATCCCAAAGGGCTGACCGACTACCCGGACCTGCTCGACCCGTCCCTCGCCGGCGGCAAGATCGGCGTCATCGAGCCGACGGCGCCGTCTCTCGTCGACTTCTACCTGTGGCTGGAGGAGACGTACGGCGCCGACTACGTGAAGAAGCTGGCCGCCCAGAAGCCGCGCATCTACCCCAGCTCCCTGCCGATGGGTGAGGCGCTGCAGTCCGGCGAGATCGCCGCCGGCAGCTTCATAGCGCCGATCGCGCTGGAGCCCGCGAAGAAGAAGGGCGCGCCGGTCGACTACCGCATGCCGCCGGACGGCGCGTGGGGTGCCCGGTACTACGGCATGGTGCTGAAGGGCGGCCCGCACCCCAACGCAGGACAGCTGTTCGCCAACTTCATGGTGACCGCCGAGGGACAGAAGCTGATCACGCCGTCCGCCGGCTCGGTGCTGCCCAAGGTGCCCGGCACAGTGATCACCAACGACAAGGTACGGGTGCAGGATCCGGCCAAGCTCACGCCGGACGCCGTGGCCGCGTACCAGAAGAAGTGGAAGTCCCTGTTCCAGTAGGGGCGGTGGGTGCGTCGGCCAGGTGCCGGTGCACAGCAGTGTGGGCACCCGCGCCGACGGGTGCCCATTCGCTCGGTCTTTGGACGATGTGAGGAGTCCGCGGTGTCCCACGTGCGCATCGAAGGTTTGACGAAGAGGTTCGCCGGCAAGCCGCCGGCGGTCGCGGTGGACGACTTGTCGCTGGAGATCGAGCCGGGCGAGTTCATCGTTCTGCTCGGCCCGAGCGGCTGCGGGAAGACCACGACTCTGCGCTGTCTGGCCGGTCTGGAGACGCCCGACGAGGGACGTATCTCGCTGGGCGACCAGACAGTGCTCGATGTACGAGGGAAGGTCAACCTCCCGCCGAACAAGCGCCGGATCGGGATGGTGTTCCAGTCGTACGCGCTGTGGCCGCACATGACGGTGCGCCGCAACATCGGATATCCCCTGAGAACCAGACGGGTGGCCCGTGACCAGGCACGCACGCGGATCGAGGAGGCGGCGGAGCTGGTCGAATGCTCCGCCCTGCTCGACCGCTATCCCGCGCAGCTCAGCGGCGGCCAGCAGCAGCGGGTGGCCCTGGCCCGCGGCCTGGCCGCCCAGCCTGACCTGGTCCTCTTCGACGAGCCGCTGAGCAATCTCGACGCCCGGCTGCGCGACCAGGTACGCGCCCAACTGCACGAACTGCACGCACGACTGGGCTTCACCGCCGTGTTCGTCACCCACGACCAGAGCGAGGCGCTGGCACTCGGCGACCGCCTGGCGATCATGAAGGCGGGGCGGATCGAGCAACTCGACACGCCGGAGCGGGTCTTCGAGGAACCGGCCACCGAGTACGTCGCCGGCTTCATCGGCATGTCGAACCGGCTTCCGCTCCGGCGTCAGGGCGACGGATGGGCCCTCGCCTCACCGTCGGGCGCCGACGGCCACGCCGACGCAGCAGGCCAGACCGTGGTCGACGAGCTCCCCGTGCCCCGCTCGCACAGTGAGGTCGCCGCCCGGCTGCGCCCCGAGGACCTTCGGCTCTGTCCGGCCGACGAGAAACCGCCGGCCCACGGCGTCGGCCTCCCGGCCGAGGTCGTCGACGCTCAGTTCGGCGGGCGTCACATGGACGTGGTCGTCACGATCGCGAACAGCCGCCTGCACGCCCAGGCGCCCCTGACGGGCAAGCCATGGGCCCGGAATCTCTCCCGCGGACAGCGGGTGACCGCGTGGTTCGCCAAGGAAGCGGCCATCTATTACGACGCCGACGGAGTACGGACGGCCGAGCACGCCCCCGCCGCGGCAGTGGGGGCGTGACCTCGTGACCGCACCCGCCATACCCGCCCCCTCCCCCACGACGACACCACCGCCCCCGGCCTCGTCGCGGCCGACCGCGCTGAACCGCGCGCGGCGCCACCTGCCACGGCTCGGCGCGCTGGCCTTCCTGGCCGCCATCGGCTACCTGGTGATCGCTCCTCTGGTCGGCCTGCAACGGCTTGCCTTCGAGGACGACGCCCGTGGCTACAGTGCCGCCTTCGACAACCCGGACATGGCCGAGACGCTGCGCACGACGGCCGGTATGGCGCTGGGCTCACTGGTCATCGCGCTCGTCCTCGGCACGTTCCTGGCCTGGGCGGCGACCCGCCTGCCACCCCGCCTGCGGCTGCTGCGCATCGTGCCCGTGCTGCCCATCGTGGTCCCGGCCGTGGCGGCGGTGACCGGCTGGGCGTTCCTGTTCTCGCCCCGCCCCGGCTACCTCAACGCGGCGCTGCGCAACCTGCCCTGGTGGAACCATCTCGACGAGGGCCCCGTCGACATCTACACACTGCCGTGGATCGTCCTCATCACCGGCTTCGGCCTGACGGCCTTCGTCTACCTGTTCGTCAGCGCCGGCTTCGGCAACATCAACTCGGAACTGATCGAGGCGGCACAGGTCAGCGGTTCGTCGCCGGCCGGGGTGTTCTTCCGGGTGACGCTGCCGCTGCTACGACCGGTCCTGGTGTACGGCGGGTTCGTGGCCCTGCTGTTGGGGCTCGGCCAGTTCACGGGCCCCCTGCTGCTCGGCAGGAACAACGGCATCAACGTGCTCACCACCGACATGTACGTCGCCGTGTCGCAGAGCCCGGTCGACTACGGCAGGGCCGCCGCGATCGGCTCACCGCTGCTGCTCTTCGGCATCGCCGTCGTCCTGTTCCAGAAAGTGATCCTCGGCGACCACAGCCGCTTCGTCACGCACGGCGGCAAGGCGTTCCGGTCCGGCGGGCGGCCGTCCTGGGTGGCGGTCACGGGCATCGTCCTCTACGGCCTGGTGGCGCTGGCGCTGCCGCTGGGCGCGCTCACCGTGGTGTCACTCTCCGCCTTCTGGAGCGGCAGGATCGAACCGAGCGGGTTCACACTCGACAACTTCCGGCGCGTGTTCCAGGAGTCGGGGATCACCGACGCGATCGTCAACAGCCTCGTCACCTCGGTCATCTCCGTCGCCATCGCGCTGCCGCTCGGCTTCGTCGCCGCCTCGCTGCTGCTCAAGGGGCGCCGGTTCCGCGTCATCCGGGCCGCGGTCGACTTCATCGTGGCGATGCCCCTCGGGATACCGGCGGTGGTCTTCGGCGCCGGCTTCCTGCTGACGTACAGCCGCGAGCCGTTCATTCTGTACGGCACCCGAACGGTGATCGTCCTCGTCTACGTGACGCTGATGCTGCCCTTCGCGACCCGGATGCAACTGTCCGGGATGGTGGCGCTCGGCGACACGTACCAGGAGGCGTCGCGGACCAGCGGGGCCGGCGCACTGCGGACCACCACCGAGATCGTGCTGCCGCTGCTGCGCCCCACGCTCGCGGGTGCCGGAGCGCTGATGTTCGTGCTGCTCACCCACGAGTTCACCGCCTCGCTGCTGGTGCGGGCACCCACGACGCAGGTCATGGGCACCATCCTGTTCGACTACTGGTCCAACGGCTCCTACCCGCTGGTCGCGGCGATCGCGCTCGTGATGACGCTGGTGACCTCGGCGGGCGTCTTCGTGGCCATGTCCGTCGCGGGCTCCGACATCTTCGAGAAGCTGTGAGCAGGACCAGCCGCACGACGCGTACCGGTTCACGTCGCCCGCCGAGCCGCGGCTGACCACGCTGCGGGCCCCGGTGACCGCCGCTCACGGCAGCGGCGGTTGCCCTGCGACGCCGCTACACATCCTTGCGGACGGTGAGCAGGGATCCGATCCCGATCAGGCAGACCAGCATGACGAAGAACGCCGGGGAGAGCAGGTTCCCGGTCCGCTGGACCAGGAAGGTCGCGATGTACGGAGCCGTACCGCCCGCGAGGACGGTGCCGACGTTGTACCCGATCGCCATGCCGGTGTACCGGACCCGGCGTTCGAACAGGTGCGGCCACAGACTGGCCGCCGGGACCTGCACGAACGCGCTGCTCACCATGAAGAGCAGATACGCGACGCCGGCCAGGGCCAGGCTGTGCCGGTCCATGAGCATCATCGAGGGATAGGCGGTCACCAGGAATCCCAGCAGCCCGAACAGCAGGATGCGACGGGAGCCGAACCGGGCGGCGAGCCAGCCGGCCGGCACCATGAGCAGCACGGTGACGAGCACGACGCCCGCGCTCAGCCAGAGCACCTTCGTGGAGTCGTACCCCAGGTCGGTGGAGAGGTGGATGCCGATGTACGTCAGCCCGAGGAAGATGGCGCCGCCCTGCGCCATGGACAGACCGATGGACTGAAGCAGCGCCGCGCGGTGGGTGGACAGGACCTCCCGGATCGGAGCCGAGGGGATGTCGGCCCGCTGTGCGGCCTCCTCGAACTCCGGGGTGTCCTCGATCCGCAGCCGGGCCCACAGGCAGAACAGAGTGAGTGGCACGGCCATGAGGAACGGCAGCCGCCAGCCCCAGTCGGACATCTGGTCCTTCGTGGCGAGCCCGGAGATCACCCCGGCCGTGGCGGCCGCGAACATGAACCCGAGGTTGGACCCGATGGGTGTGACGGCACCGAGGAAGGCCCTGCGGTGGGGCGGCGCCGACTCGTAGATGTAGGTGTAGGCGCCGACCGACTCACCACCGGTTGAGATGCCCTGCACCACCCTGGCCAGGAGGAGCAGCACCGCGGCGGCCACGCCGATCTGGCTGTAGGTCGGCAGCAGTCCGGTGATGCTGCTGGCCACTCCCATGCACAGCACCGAGGAGACCAGCGCCTTGCGACGGCCCCATCGGTCGCCGAGCCACCCGAAGAAGACGCCGCCGACCGGCCGCACCACCAGGCCGGTGGCGAACACCGCGAGCGTCGCCAGGAGCGAGGCCGCCGGATCCGCGTTCGGGAAGAACTGCGGAGCCATCACCACGGCGAGATAGCCGTAGACGCTGAAGTCGTAGTACTCGATCAGGGTGCCCAGGCTGCCGGCGAGCATCGCGCGGCGCACCGTACGCGGATCGTAGGCCGCTGAATCCGCCCCTGACTCCGCCCCTGATGTGGCGGAACGCTGAGTGGCACTCATGCTCCGACTCTCCTTCCCTCGGCACGGTCCCGTACCTGCCGACGCCGGGGACGGTACAGAACTGAACTCAGTACAGCTAGCCTTGGTGCAGGAGTTTTTGGCCGCGCTACATGGTCACCACATCAGGGCACCACATCAACACGGTGAACTGCTTGAGGTTTTGAATCGGATTCGATTCTGTTGGGAATGCGGGCTCAGCGCACGCCCGCCAGCCGCAGGGCGAAGTCGCCGTACTGGTAGACGACCTGGTCTTCCGTCAGATCCCCGTGCTCGCGGTACCAGACGGGCACGCCCATCCCGAGATCCAGGATCGCGTAGGAGGCCAGCTTCACCGTGGTGACGCTGAAACGCCCGGCCTGCACTCCTTCACTGAGCAACGTTCGGAACGCCTGCTCGTAGGCCGCGCGCCGCTCGAGGACCTCCGTACGGTGGGGCTCCTCCAGGCTGCGGATCTCGCGGGTCCCCACGAACGCTTCGAGGCGGTGCCGGGCGTGGTAGCGGACATGAGCCTCGGCGGCCCGGCGCAGCCGCTCCACCACGTCCTCACAACCGGCGACAGCTATGCGGTGGTTGCGCAGCAGGTCGTCCATCGTGCCGGTCATGATCTGGGTGAGCAGCTCCTGCTTGGAGCCCACGTGCTTGTACAGACTCGGCCCGCGCATCCCCACGGCTTCGCCGATGTCGGCCATCGTGGTGGCTGCGTACCCTCGTTCGGCGAACAGGGCGAGGGCCGCGTTCCGGATCTCCGCCGCACGCGGCCCCGGGGCCCGGCCCGCCGTCGTGCGGCCCGGGTCGGCTACCGCCGGCTGACTGCCGCGCTTCGACGTCACGCTTCCCCTGCCTTGTCCACCGGCTAGCAATGCGTAGCCGCATGCCCGCGTCCACTCCGCCCAGCTCACCGTAATATATCCGGGATCGAGGCCCCGCAGGGAGTGCCGCATGCCGAGGAGCGGGGAACGTCCGTTGGCCGTTCCTCGCTCCCGCGGATCACCAGTGGCTCCATGACGACCGTGACGGGTGGTTCATTTGGGCGGGAGCCCCGCCGCGAAGCTGTGCCCCTTCTCGATCCAGGCGTCGAGCTCGGCGTCTTCGGCGACGGCGGATGCGGCGACGACCACCCAGCCTCGCATCGGCCGGCCGGTGAAGTCGAAGACGCGGGCGCCGGGCCGGGCCAGTGCCGTGCCGGTGGCGTCGGGGCCGACCCGGACCATGAGTTCGTCCCCGATGACGCCGACGGCCATGTTGCCCCGGTGCAGAAACGCAAGGCCGCCGAACATGCGCTTCTCGGTGATCGCCGGGTCCGCGCCCAGGCGCTCCCGGATCCGCTCAGCCAGTCCTTCGTCGAATGCCACCACAGACTCCGCTTCTCGTGCCGGGGCCATCGCCGTGCGGGTCGGCGGTCATGACGGCGGCTCCAGCAGCTTGCGCTCGAGGTCACGCAGGTCCTTGCCGATGGAGGAACGGACCTTTCTGGCCATGATCGGCGCGGCCAGGCGGTAGTAGCGACCGGCATCCCCCCGCACCCGGATCCCCGCGAGCGTGCCGCACTGATGCGGGGCGAAGGTGTAGGTGATGTGCATCGGCATCGGTCCGGCCACCGACACCATGTCCAGCAGCCCTGGGGGCTCGAACTCGGCGACGCGGAGCACGTAGTTCATGCGCTTGCCGAGGAAGTGGGCGGTGCGGGTCACCTCGGCGCCGACACCGAACCCGCCACCGTCGGCCTCCCGCGTCAGGGTCGCCTCGCGGATGCCCTGGGTCCAGTCGGCGTCGTGGCGCCAGTCCATGGCGTACTCCGCCACCTGGCCGGGCGGGAGCGGGATCACCCGTTCCGCCCTCTCGTCGATCGTCATCGGTGCTGCCTTTTCGTGGGCGCCGGTGTGCTGCGGGCCGGTCAGAGAGTGAAGAAGGGGGTGGGTCGTCCCGTCTCCGCGTACTCCTTGAGCCGGGTCATGAGCTGGCCCCAGGTGTAGGCGGCCGGCGGCAGGCCGGGGTCGCCGGGCTGCCAGCCGGTGTGGCGGAACAGGACCCGGGTGCCGTCGGCGTCGGGATTTTCGGACAGTTCCCAGGAGATGACGGTGCCTGCCCAGTGCGGCGGGAAGGCGCCGACCGAGGTCCACACGACGCGGTCCGCACTCGCCTCCTCGCGGCGCAGCTGGAAGGGCTCGGGCACCCCGGGGAAGTCGAAGAAGAGGATCTCGTCCTTACGGTTCACGCCGGTGGTCCACCAACCGGTCAGTCCGTCATGGCTGTTCAGTGCTTGGAGGACGGCATCGCGGTCGGCGTCGATGTCGACCTGGAAGGCGATCTCGGACATGGGGAGACTCCTTGCTGCTCGGTGGCCGGTGCGGGTTCAGACGGTGGCGTACGGAACCGGCTTGCCGGTCTCGACGTACTCCTTCAGTCGCGTGAACATGCCGGCCCAGCCCATGGTGACCTCGCGGAACATGTCGTCGATCTCGGCGAAGCCCGTGTGGTCGAGGCGCACCATCGTGCCGCCCTCAGGGTGTGCCTCCAGCGTGTACGCGATCTCGGTGCCGAGCCACTGCGGCGGGCCGGCCACCACGGTCTGCGCCAGCCGCTTGCCCGCTTCCGCCTGGTCGATACGGAAGTCCCAGGTCATCGGCGCGCCGGGGAACGACAGCCGGTGCACGGCTCCGACGCCCTCCCCGATCTCGGCGCCGGTCGTGAACCAGCCGGCCACGCCCTCGGACGTGGTCAGAGCGCGGTAGACGGTCTCGGCGTCGGCCTCGATACGGATCTGCAGAGCGATGTCAGGCATGGGTGCCCCTTCATGAGCGGTGAACGGTTACGGCAGAGTGGCCGGAACCCGTTGCTTTAGTAGAGACTAAAATGATGTCGGGGCCGATGGCAAGTTCAAGTGGTGGCTAAAATGACCTGCATGGATGCGGTACAGGCGGTTGCCGAGCCCCGGCGGCGCGAGATCCTGCGCCTGGTGTGGGACACGGAGCTGTCCGCGGGTCAGATCGCGGATCGGTTCGACGTCACCTTCGGCGCGGTCTCCCAGCACCTCAAGGTGCTCAGGGACACCGGGCTGGTTACGCTGCGCCAGGACGGCAAGAGACGCTTCTACCGGGCCGACCGCGCGGGCCTGGGCCCGCTCGCCGACTACCTCCAGACGATGTGGGCCGAGAAGCTCGACACCCTCGCCGAACTGGCGGAAGCGGCCGAGCGCGCGGAAGGCGAAGCGGAAGGCGCAGAAGGGACGGCCCCATGACCAGCGAGAGGGTCACGCTCGAGCGGCGTATCGCCGCCCGCCCCGAGACGGTGTTCTCCTTCTTCACCGACCGGGACAAATGGCTGTCCTGGATGGGCAAGGACGGCGAGTTCACCTTCGAACCCGGCGCCGCCTACCGGACCACCGTCACGGGCGAGAACGTCGCCGAGGGCCGCTTCCTCGAGATCGACCCGCCCAAGCGTCTGGTCTTCACCTGGGGATGGGCCGACGGCGGCATGCCCGTACCGCCCGGCT
The DNA here is from genome assembly GCF_040654815.1 of Streptomyces sp. NPDC050619. Classification (NCBI taxonomy): domain Bacteria; kingdom Bacillati; phylum Actinomycetota; class Actinomycetes; order Kitasatosporales; family Streptomycetaceae; genus Streptomyces; species Streptomyces sp. NPDC050619. Next base: position 49,732 of record NZ_JBFAIR010000041.1, read on the forward strand.
CCACCACCGTGGAGATCACCCTGGAGCCGATCGCCGAGGGCACCCTGCTGCGCCTGGTGCACCGCGGCCTGACGTCCCCCGAAGCCCGCGCCGCGCACAAGGACGGCTGGACGCACTACATGGAGCGTCTGGCCGTACGGGCGGAGGGTGGCGACCCGGGTCCCGACAACTGGATGTAAGCACTTCCTGTGCACGTTCCTGTCTTGACACCCCCGTAACGCGATGCGATTTTTATCGATACAAACGCCCTCCACCGCACCCCTGGAGCACACCTGTGGCCACAGCCACCGCGATCATCAGCCTCGACATCGAGGGTCCGAAGATCAGCCGCCACGTCTACGGACACTTCGCCGAGCACCTCGGCCGCTGCGTCTACGGCGGCTTCTGGGTCGGGGAGGACTCGCCGATCCCCAACGAAGGAGGCATCCGCCTCGACGTCGTACAGGCCCTGCGCGAGCTGAACATCCCCAACCTGCGCTGGCCCGGGGGCTGTTTCGCCGACGAGTACCACTGGAAGGACGGCATCGGCCCCAGGGACGAGCGCCCCAGGATGGTCAACACCCACTGGGGCAACGTGGAGGAGAACAACCACTTCGGCACCCACGAGTTCATGGCGCTGTGCGAACTGCTCGGCGCCGAGCCGTACATCAGCGGCAACGTCGGCAGCGGCACCGTCCAGGAGATGAGCGAGTGGGTCGAGTACCTGACCCGCGAGGGCGACAGCCCCATGGTGCGGCTGCGCAAGGCCAATGGCCGCGAGGAGCCCTGGCGGGTGAAGTTCTGGGGCATCGGCAACGAGACCTGGGGCTGCGGCGGCAACATGCGCGCCGAGTACTCCGCCGACCTGGCCCGGCAGTACGCCACGTACTGCCGCGACCACGGCGACAACAAGCTCTACCGCATCGCCTCGGGCGCCTCCGACGACGACTACAAGTGGACCGAGACGCTGATGCAGCAGATCAGCTGCTTCGGCTGCGAGGCCACCCCGCGCACCTTCTTCCAGGGCCTGTCCGTCCACTACTACACGCTGACCGGCGCCTGGGAGGCGAAGGGCAGCGCCACCGGCTTCGACTCGGACGACTACTACCGGACCATGGTCTCCGCCCGGAAGATCGACCGCATCCTCACCGGACACTCCACCGTCATGGACATCTACGACCCCGGCCGGACCGTCGGCCTGGTCCTGGACGAGTGGGGCACCTGGTGGGACGTCGAGCCCGGCACCAACCCCGGCTTCCTGTACCAGCAGAACACCCTGCGCGACGCGCTCGTGGCCAGCACCCACTTCGACATCTTCCACCGGCACGCCGAGCGCCTGTACATGGCCAACATCGCCCAGACAGTCAACGTCCTTCAGGCGATGGTCCTCACCGACGGCGACGCGCTGGTCCTGACCCCGACCTACCACGTCTTCGAGATGAACAAGGGCCACCAGGACGCCGCCTCGCTCGACGTGCATGTGCGCACCGACAACGCGCGCCGCCCGGTGGGGGACGCAGAATTGGACACCCTGTCCGCCTCGGCCAGCGTCAAGGACGAAACCGTTCTCATCTCGCTGTCCAACCTCGACGCCGAGGAACCCGCCGAAGTGACGCTCGACCTGCGCGGCCGCTCCATCGGCCAGCCGACCGCCCGCATCCTGACAGCCGACAAGCTCCAGGCCCACAACAACGCCGACGCACCCGCCGCCGTCTCCCCGCGCGTCTTCGACGCCCTGAAGGTCACCGACCGGGGTCTGGCCCTGACCCTGCCGCCCCACTCGTTCCTCACCGTCCGGGCCCCGCTGGTCTGATCATCGCCGGCCGAGCCGAGGTGTAATGGTGTCGGGTAGGTCCTGAGAACGCAGACCGGGGGCGAACGTGGCAACGATCCAGGACGTGGCGAGGGCCGCCGGAGTCTCAGCGATGACCGTCTCGAACGTCATCAACGACCATCCCAACGTGCGCGAGGCGACACGGGAGAAGGTCCTCGACGCCATGGCACGGCTCGACTACCGCGTCAACGTCGCGGCCCGTAATCTGCGCAAGGGCCGCACCGGCACCATCGGTCTCGCCGTCCCCGAGGTGGACAGCCCCTACTACGGCCGGCTGGCCGTCGCCATCATCGCCGAGGCCGAGCGGCACGGCCTGCGGGTATGCATCGAGCAGACCGGCGCCTCCCGGGAGAACGAGCTGGACGCGCTGTCGCTGTCGCGCCACCGGCTCTACGACGGGCTCATCCTCAGCACCGTGGGTATGGGGCCCGCCGACGTCGAACGGCTCAAGGTGGACTACCCCGTGGTCATCCTGGGCGAGCGGATCTTCGGCGGCCCCGTGGACCACGTCGCCATGCCGAACGTGGATGCGTCACGGGCGGCCACCCGTCATCTGGTCGAGCGCGGCTGCCGGCGCATCGCGATGGTGTGCGGGCCGGCCGGGGAGGAAGCCGACGTGTCCAGCCTGCGCCTCTCGGGCTACCGCCAGGCCCTGCGCAGCGGCGGCCTGTCCGAGGACCCCGCCCTCGTGCAGCGTATGGAGGCGCTCACCATGAGCGAGGGCGCCCGCCGCGCCCGCGCGATGGTGGAGAGCGGGCTCGACTTCGACGGCGTGTTCTGCGTGACCGACACCGTGGGCATGGGCGTGCTGCGCGGCCTGGCCGATGCCGGGGTGTCCGTGCCGGGGTGGGTCAAGGTGATCGGCTTCGACAACATCGAGCAGAGTCAGTTCCTCGTCCCCTCGCTGTCCACGGTGGATCCGGACCACGACATGATGGCGCGGCGAGCGGTCGAACTCCTGACCAGACGGATCGAGAACACCGAGCCAGGGGCTGACCGCGAAGAGTTCATCAGCCGGTTCTCCCTGGTGATCCGGGAGTCGACGGGCGGCTGAAGCGGTGGGGACGCCGAGTACCTGGGACGCGGAACCCGGGGCCGCCCACCAGTCCGTCGGACGCGGCTCGCCGGGGCGCCGGCGGACGGCCCGTTCGCCCGTGCTCTCGGACCGCCTCACGCCATAGACCCCAGCGGAACACCCCACGTGCAGGTCGACCGGTCAGCCGATCGGGCTGGTGCGGATGGCGGCGATGTCGAATTGGAGACGCACCTTCTCGCTCACCATCGCCCCGCCCTCGGCCAGTCTGGTGTTGTAGGTCAGGCCCCAGTCGGTGCGGTTGATGGTGGTGGTGCCGTCGAAGCCGGCCCGCTGATAGCCGAAGGGGTCGGTGACGTGTCCGATGTAGGTGAGGTCGAGGACGACGGGGCGGGTGATGTCCTTGATGGTGAGGTCGCCGGTCATGCGGTAGACATCGCTGTCGACGAGTCGCACGGCGGTGCTGGTGAAGCTCATGCGCGGGTAGGTCGCGGCATCCAGGAAGTCGCGGCCCGCCACATGAGCGTCGCGCTGTTCCACTCCGGTGTCGACACTGGCTGTGGACAGGATGATCTCCGCCTGTGAGCGAGCCGGGTCACGGCCGTCGAAATAAAGGCGGCTCTGGTATTCGGCGAAGGCTCCGCGCACGGTGGTCACCATGGCGTGCCGGACGGAAAACCCGATCCGGCTGTGTGCGGGGTCGATGACCCATTCCCCGGTCAGCGCCGCCAGATCCGGATCCGGCAGGACGGCGGAGGCCAAGGACCATGGCCCGGCGGGGGGTTGGGCGGGGGCCTGGGGAGCAGCAGCCGGTTCCGGTCGGCGGAACATGGTGCCACGGCTGAACAGATTCATAATTCACCTGATTACTGCACGCAAGATGTTCCCCGCAAGTCTCCACCGCGGAGCCGGAGCTTTCCAGGCCCCCCAGCGGAAAACTTTTGCGCTTTCTTCGCATAAACAATGACCGAAAAATCCACACACGACCACCAGGAATTTCACAAAGGTGGCGGCCTCCTTTCCGTCAGCCGAAATTCCCACCGGCGGCCGGCGACTTCCGATCACTCGGCCGACGCCGGCCGCCGCTTTTGCGGGCATCTGCGTCAGACGGGGCGGGCCCGGTGTGTTTCGGCGGCCACCGCCGCCATCAGTTCCGCGTCCAGCGCGGAGGTGTCCGCCAGGCGCGTGGCGGCGGTGTAGGAGTTGAGCAGTGTTTTGGTAACGCGCAGGGCGGTGGGCGGTCGTCGGAGGATGGGCCGGGCCCAGGCCGTGACGGCCGCGTCGATGTCTTCGGCGGGCACGACTTTGTGGAGGATCGACAGGGACAGGGCTTCTGGGGCGTCGAAGGAACGGCCGGTGAGGACGAGTTCGCGGGCGCGGGCGGCGCCGACCTCGTTGAGCAGCCGGGGCAGGATCCCGCCCCAGGCCATGGGCAGACCGAGGGCGAGTTCGGGCAGCCTGAAGCTCGCGCCCTCGGCTGCGATGCGCAGGTCGCAGGCGAGCGCCAGGGCGAAGCCGGCGCCGATCACCTTGCCGTGGAGCCGGGCGATGGTGACCGCGGGGTGGGAGATGAGTGCGTCGCAGACGCGTCGGGCCTGGATCCCCGAGGCGCGGATGCCGCCGCCCGCGGGGTCCTCGAGGAGGTGTTCGGCGAACTCGGTGCGGTCGCCGCCGAGACAGAAGTCGTCCCCGGCACCGGACAGGACGATGACGCGTATGTCCGGATCCTGGTGCTCCAGGACGGCCCGCAGGTCGTCCAGCGCCGCGTCGGTGACGACATTCCCCTGCTCAGGGGTGTTCAGCTCGATGGACAGGACAGCGTCCCGCTGGTGAACTCTCAGCGTCTTCAACTGGAGGCCGTGGCGCAGGACCGGCGGCAGGGTCGTCATCTGTCGTCACTTTCAGGGAGGTCACGCGGCGGAACACCATCCGGGGCGCGTAAGTGGGGGCGGACACCGGGCGCAGAGTCGCGAAACGATTCAGCAGCTCGGTGAGGAGCGTTCGGCCTTCGAGCCGGGCGAGGGCCGCTCCCAGGCAGTAGTGGATGCCTCCGCCGAAGGTCATGTGACTGCCGCCCCGCAGGATGTCGAAGCGTTCCGGGTTCTCGTTGCGCCGCGGGTCGTGGGCGGCCGCGCCGTACATGACGTGGACCATCTGGTCCTTGGCGATCGGCGTGCCCGCCAGGACGGTGTCGTCCGCGGCGATACGGGAGTTGATGTGCACGGGCGGGTCGTAGCGCAGGGTCTCCTCGACGGCGTCGTCGATGTGCTCGGGGTGCCGGCGCAGCCAGTCCCATCGGTCGCTGTCCTGAGCGACCAACCAGACGGCGTTGGTCATCAGGGTCGCCGAGGTCTCCAGGGACGCGATGGTGACGAACATGACGAGGTCGTAGACGGTCTGGTCGGCGGCGGCCCGGTCGTCCGGGAACTGCCCGTCCCAGTACCGGATCCAGCCGGAGATGACGTCGTCGCCGGGGCGGGCGCGGCGTTCCCGGATGAGCCCGGTGAAGAACTCCCGCATCTCCACGGTCGCCTGGGCGGAGACGGCCAGTTCGCTCTTGGTGGGCAGGAGTTCCTGGGAGTGGACCTGACGGTGGGTGAAGTCGAGGATGTGCGCGTGGTGCCGCGCGGGGATGCCGAGCCACTCGCCCATGGCGAGGACCGGCAGTTGGTCACCGACGACGGTGACGAAGTCGGCCTCCCCGTCGGCGTGTACGCGCTCGGCCAGTTCGTCCACGATCCGCCTGGCGTGGTCCGCGATGCGCGGCGCCAGGGAATCGAGGGTGCCGCGGTCGAAGAGATTGCCCAGGCCGCGTCGTTGACTCGTGTGCGTCGGCGCGTTGAGCCGGAACAGGGCCCGGCTCATCTCCTGGGCGGCGGGTGCCTGCCAGCGTTCGGAGTGGGGTTGCCTCTCTTGCCAGGCGAAGTCCGGCACGAGCCAGTTCCTGCCGCGCAGGACCTGGTTGCAGGCGTCGTACCCGGTGACCAGGTAACCGCCCCAGGGAGCGGATACGACATCGCCGAGGGCGCGTAACTGATCCCACACGGGCAGGGGGTTGCTCTGGCCCTCGGGGGAACGCAGGCGCCGGAGAAGGGATATGACGGCTCGACGGTCGGTGGTGGTGCCGCTTATGTCGCCAACGGCGGTCACGCGGAGCTCCTCTATGGCTGGGCGTTTCCGTTACTGGCGGAATCTACCCTTCCCCTCTCCGGCATCATGCGCCCGAGCGTGTTGCTCCCGTCACATGCGGTGCAGATCGTTCCGCCTCTCAGACGCGGATCAGACGCGGAAGAGGTCGACCAGGGTGCTCCAGAACCCCCTCTTCTTCGCCGGCTCCCCCTGCCGCACGGGCTCGGCACCGGCCGTCCGGTCCGGCTGCTCGGCCGCGTCGGGCAGCGCCGCGGTCTGCATGGCCGAGACCATGCGGGTGGCCGGGGTCGGGCTGAACCGCACCGGCAGCGTGGCCAGGGCGTGCTGGAACGGCCCCGGACGCCACTGCAGGGCCTCGTCCGGCACGGCCAGAGCGAGGTCGGGCAGCGCGTTGAGGATCCGCTCGATGGCGGTGATGGCGATGACCAGGGCCGGGTCCTTGGCCGGGCAGGCGTGCGGGCCCGCGCCCCATGCCAGGTGCGCTCCCTTGTTGCGGGACTCGCGGGCCGCGCTGAGGGCGGGGTCGCTGTTGGCGCCGGCGAAGCTGATGACGACCGGGGTGTTCGCCTCGACGATCACTCCGCCGAGGTCGACGTCCTGCACGGGGAAGTGGGTGGCGTAGTTGGCGATGGGCGGGTTGTTCCACAGGACGTGGTCGATGGCCTCCTCGATCTGCATGCCGGAGCCGCCCGACCCCTCCTCGGACAGGAGCAGGTGCATAGCGTGGCCGATGAGGTTGCGCTGGGGCTCGAAGCCGGCGCCCATCAACATGACCAGCTGGTCCTTGAGTTCCTCGTCGCTCAGGCCCGCGGGGTGCTGGAGCAGCCAGGAGGTGATGTCGTCGCCGGGCCGGCGCCGCTTGAGGGAGACCAGCTCCATCAGGCAGGCGTTGAGGTCCTCGTTGGCGCGCTGCACGTCGATACCGTCGAAGAGGGCGCCCAGCGCTCCGGTCAGGGTGTCGCCGATGTCGGCCGGGCAGCCGAAGAGCTTGTTGAACAGCAGCAGCGGCAGCATCTTGGCGTAGTCGTTGATCAGGTCGGCGCGGCCGCGCTCGCTGAACTGGTCGATGAGGAAGTCGGCGATCGGCTCGACGTCGCGGCGCAGCCGGGTGATGTTGAGCCGGTCGAAGCTCGCGGTGACGGCCTGGCGCAGCCGCAGGTGGCCCGCGCCGTCAGTGAACAGGCAGTTGGGCCGGTAGGCCATCATCGGCAGGATCGGGCTGTCCAGGGGGACGCGGCCCTCGTTCAGCGCCGTCCAGCGGCGGGCGTCGCGGACGAACACGGTGGGGTTCTGGAGTACCTTCAGGGCCGTTTCGTGCTCGACGACCAAGGTGGCGTCCACGCCGGGGGCGAGTTCGACGGGTCCGGCCGGACCGTGGGCGCGCACCTGCTCGTAGACCTGGTGCGGGTCGGCGGCGAAGCCACCGTCGTGCATGGGGCATCTGGCGCCGGGGCCGGCTGCCGTGTGCTGAGTGTCCATGGGGGTGTCCTTTGGGGTGTCCGAGCCGTGCGGCCGGACAGCGGAGGTTGCGGGTTCAGGCCGCGCGGCGGAGCAGGTGACGTACCAGCGTGACCAGCGCCTGTGCGGAGGAGCGCTGGTCGCGGGCGTCGCAGTAGATGACGGGGGTGTCGGGGAGCAGGTCGAGAGCCTCGCGGATCTCTGCCTCCTCGAAGTGGCTTGCCGCGTCGAAGCTGTTGACGGCGATGGCGTATTCGAGGCCGTATTCGTCGATCAGGTCGATGACGGGGAAGGTCTCTTCCAGCCTGGCGGGGTCGACCAGGAGCAGCGCGCCGAGTGCGCCGCGCGCCATGTCCTCCCACAGCTGCATGAAGCGCTGCTGCCCGGGAGTACCGAAGAGGTACAGCACGAGTTCTTCGCTCAGGGTCAGGCGGCCGAAGTCCAGTGCCACGGTGGTGGTCACCTTGTCGGGTGCGCCTCGCAGGTCGTCCACGTGCATGGACGCCTGCGTCATCTTCTCTTCCGTGCGCAGCGGAGTGATCTCCGACAGCGACCCGATGAGGGTCGTCTTGCCCACCGCGAAATGCCCTACGACCAGGATCTTCGCGGCCGTGGTCACCGCGCTGGAGACGTATATCGGCCCAGTCGCCGACGTCTCAACCGAAGCTGAGGCTTTCGAGTCCATGCAGAACCTTCTCAAGAATCGCTCTGTCAACGTTCTGGGCGCGGGGCGGCTCGGCGCGGCGCAGGAGATGCCCCTGTTCGAATAAATCGGTCAGCAGCAGTCGCGCCACACCTACGGGCAGCTCCAGATGGCCGGCGACCTCGGCCACGGACAGGTAACCCCCCGCACACAGCTCCCAGATGGCCCGCACCTCGGGGCTCGACCCCAGCGGCATCTCCCGCTCGGGCGCCAGTGTGACGAGGGTGTGCAGCGCCAGGTCATCCGCGGACGGAATGCGCCGTCCGCCGGTGATGACATAGGAGCGGACGAAGTCGCTGGTGACCTGAGCTTCCTCGCCGGGGGTGTTCATGCGCCGGCACCGGCGCTTTGCCGGGGCGCCGCGCTCATCGCCTCGCGCAGCGCGCTGACCGTCTTCTGCATCCGGAAGGACATGGCTTCCATGTCGACGTCGAGGGCTGCCGAGACGGCCAGGTAGGCGCCGCTGCCGGCGGCGACGAGGAAGATCCAGCCGCCGTCGAACTCGACCAGCGTCTGCTTCCAGGTTCCCTGCCCTCCACCGACGAAGCCCGAGACGGCCCGGCACAGTGACTGTATGGAGCTCATCGCGGCGGCGTTCTTCTCCGCTTCGTCGCGGCTGATGTCGTCGGAGCGCTGCATCAGCAGGCCGTCTGCCGACACAAGGATCGCGTGGCGGGCACCGCGCACTTCGAGCACGCCGTTCAGCACCCACGACAGGTCGGGATTCACTGGTCGTCTGGTCCTTCCGTGTTGTTCGAGACCCGGCCCCGGTGCGTGCCCCGCGCGAACGCACCAAGACGCGAAGCCGTCACTTCGCCGCCGATCTCCGCATCGGGCGCCGCCCCGGCGGGCTCCGCCTGGCCCGGCGAGGGAACCACCGAGACAGTCCCGCTGCGCCGCCTGCGTTTGGGCAGGCCGCCGGACGTCTTGCCGATGACGAGGGTCGGTCCGGGCACGGCCGCGGTGGCACGTGGCTGCGCTGCCGGCTCGTCCTCGGGCTCGTCGTCGTCCTGCAGGGCGGGCTGGGGGGCATCGGTCGTCAAGAGGCCCTCCGGCACACGGATCACGGCGCGCACTCCGCCATAGGGGGAGACCGAATCGACGGACACCGAGAACCCGTAGCGGGAGGCGAGCATCCCGCACACGGCGAAGCCGAACTTGGGCGGATCGCCGAGGCCGGTGATGTCGACGGCGCTGTCGGGGGACAGCAGGGCCGCCGCCCGGGTCTTGGTCTCCTGGCTCATGCCCACGCCGGCGTCGTCGACGACCAGGCACACGCCGGTGGGCACCGACTGGATGTTGATCTCCACCGGTGACTGGGGTGCGCTGTACTTGGTCGCGTTGTCCAGAAGTTCGGCCAGGACGACGGCGATCGGCTCGACCGCCTTGCTCGTGATCGAGATGTTGACCTGTGCGTGGACGCGAACGCGGTCGAAGTCCTTGATCCGGCCCTGTGCGCTGCGCGCGACGTCGTAGACGGAGGCGCTGGCCTCGCGGCGCCCCAGCCAGCCGCCGCACAGCACCGAGATTCCCTTGGTACGGCGGCTGAACTGGCTGCTCGTGTGGTCGATCAGCATCAGGTCGGCCAGCACGCGCGCATCGTCGCCGTAGTCCTTCTGGAGGCTGTCCAGCAGGACTTGCTGCTCTTCGGCCAGCGACTGCAAGGTGCCCATCGCGGACTTCAGTACGGCCTTGGTCGCGGACTCGGCGTCCGCCCTGACCTCTGCAAGGTCCTCCACATGTCGGTCGGTGAGCGCTTCGTAACTCGACTGCACATGGCCCAGTTGGCCTTGCGCGGCCACCAGGCTGCTCTGCAGGTTGTTGTTGTTGGTACGGAGAGCCATGTTGGTTCTCCGTGCGCGCATCATCGCGAAAACCGCGGCGATGACCACGACAAGCAGGATCCACAGTGCGGGATCCTGGATCAAAGACGTCATGAGACTCTCTTCAAGTCGCCTCGCGCCGGGGACGTGACAGTCCGCAGGCCCATCGGGCTCGTTCGGCCTTGTACAGCCGCGCGGCCCTCAGGTGCGGACCAGCAACCACTCCTTCGCGATGGGGCCCTAGAGACTGTCCCCCGTACGCGTTCATGACGCGTGGTCAGTCCACTGAAAAGTATGATGATCTTATCACCAGCCCCACCGTCAACAGGCGTACCAGCGCGCCTGTTTGACGACCTTCACAAAGGCCACCCGACTAGGTCGGCAGACACGTGCTACCACGTCACGGCGTGGACTCCTCGGGGTCGGAGCGGAGCAGGTCGAGTGTGAGGGCGGCGGTCCAGGAGAACCGTCGGGCTCCTCGGGCGGCGCCCGTGGCGGGGTCGACGTACTCGGCGAACTCGGAGCGTGCCGCCTCGGCGAGGAAGCCCTGGCGCAGGCGTTCGGCGTCCGTGCCCAGACCGTGTGTGCGCAGACCGCGCTGGATCAGCCAGGCGGTGTTGAACCACGCCGGACCGCGCCAGTAGCGCTGGGGGTCGAAGGCGTGACCGGTCAGGTCGTAGCTGGGGACGAGCCACGTGGACGCCGCCTTGAAGTGCGGCCCGTCGAGTGCCTCGCGCAGGCGCTTGACCAGGTCGTCCGGCAGGTGCGGTACGACGAGCGGGACGAGGCCGGTGACGCTGCGCTCGTCGACCAGCGTGTCGGTGGCCAGATCACGGACGCGGAACAGGCCCGCGGTGTCGTCCCACAGGCGGCTGACGAGCCGTCCGGTCAGCTCGTCGGCGCGCGTCCGGTGCGGTGCGCCGTCCCGGCCCAGGTCGCGGGCCATGTCGGCGAGAGCCAGTTCGCTGACGATGAGCAGGGCGTTGAAGCAGGGGTCCTCGACGGCGAAACGGTGCCGTGCCACGCGGTCGTCGTAGTGGGCCTCGCGGTAGTCCGCCGCGAGGCGGACGTAGCGGCCGTAGTCCAGGTCGGTGGGCCGGTCGGCGGGGTTGCCGTGGTTGAGGTCGGCGCGGTGGAAGGCGTCGGGCGCGGCGGGCTCGACGCGTTGCAGGGCGCGGTCCCAGCAGGGGCTGTTGTCCATGCCGGGCTCCCACGGGTGGACGACGGCCGCCAGGCCCGCGCCGCCGAGGTCGCGGCGGGTGAGGAGGTAGTCGTGCCAGGCGACCAGGCGCGGGTAGACACGGGTGAGGAAGCCGCGTCGCCGGGACTCCGCGGGATCGGCCCGGTGCACGAGCCAGGCCGCCAGGGCGTGCACCGGGGGCTGGACGATGCCGGATGTCTCGGGGGACGGCGGCGCGCCCGCTGCCCGGCCGGTGCTCGATGACTGCCAGAAGTCGGGGCTGGGGAAGTAGGCGTCGGGCGGCAGGGCGGGGTTGAAGACGATGTGCGGGATACGTCCGTCGGCCCACTGCCCGGCCAGCAGGGATTCGAGTTCCCGCTGGGCACGGCGTGCCGAGAGGTGGCGCAGGCCGATGGCGATGAAGGCGGAGTCCCAGCTCCACTGGTGGGGGTAGAGGGTGCGGGAGGGGACGGTGGAGCTGCCGGTCCAGTTGTCGATGAGGACCCGCGCCGCACCGCGCCGCAGTGTCAGGGCCGCGGCAGCGGTGGGCGCGGGCCGGTCCAGTATTGCCGTCACGCGCCGGACCTCCGCAGGAAGGCGGGGATGGAGCGGACGGCTTCGACGGGATCGCCGGTGAGCCGGCATGCGGCTGCGAGGTGGCCGTCGTAGCCGATGGTGTGCAGGGCGCCGAGCCAGGCGGGCCAGTCGAGGTGGCCGGCGCCGGGCTGTAAGCGGTTGGAGTCGGCGACCTGGGCGTGGCCGATCAGGTCGGCGTGGGCGAGGATCGCGGCGGCGGGGTCGCTCTCCTCGATGTTCATGTGGTGGCTGTCGATGCCGATCCGGAGGGAGTCCAGGCCGGTCGCGCGGATGAGGTCGGCGGCCTGGTCGAGTCGGTTGACCATGTGGTCCTCGTACCGGTTGACGGGCTCCAGGAAGAGGGTGACGCCTTCTTTTCGCGCGTGCTCGCCGAGTTCGGTCAGGCCGGTCAGCAGGACCTCGCGGTCCTCCGCCTCGGTGCGCGGGGTTTCGCAGGACGCCGGGCGGCGCTCGGACATGCCGGAGGAGGCCGGGGTCTGGACGCCCCGGCCGCCGATCTCGGCGATCACGCTGAGCTGGGACTTCGTCTGGGCGAGGGCGTCGCGGCGCAGGTCCTCGTCGAAGGCGCCGAAGAAGTGGGTCAGGTCGGCGCACACCGTCGCCATGACCACGCCGTCCTTGCGGGCCTGCCGCAGTTCCTCGAGGCGGGAGGCGAAGTGGAAGGCGCCCTGTGCGCACAGTTCGATGGCGTCGTAGCCGGCTGCCCGAGCGACGTCCCACTTGGCCTGGAGGGTGCCTTGGGGCAGGAGTTGTTCCTGGACGGCCGTCTTGAGCATGGGGCTGTCGGCGACCTCCACCTGGCGTGGGCCGGCGAACTGGACAACGCGTTCCACGGATGGCTCCGAAGGGTTGCGGGTGTCGGTTGGGTCGACAATAGCTCCGACTTATGTCTTGTCAACACGCAAAACTGGTGCTGTGATGCGTTCTGACTAGACGTAAGTCGACATCGAGGACACGCCATGCGCGCCAAGAGCCGGCGGTCGAGGACGACCGCGGTGGGCATTACCGCAGCCCTGGGGTTAGGGCTGCTGACGGGCTGTTCCGGCAGCACTGGGCCCGGAAAGCAGGACCGCGAGATCACGGTGTGGTCCCAGGAGAACCTCCCGGATCGGGTCGCGGCGACGCAGAAGATCGTCGACGGGTTCGAGAAGAAGACCGGGATCAAGGTTCATCTGGTCGGCGTACAGGAGGCCCAGCTGCCTCAGCTGATCATGTCGGCGGCGGCCTCCGGCACGCTGCCCGACGTCATGGGTGCGGTCACGCTGAGCCAGATCTGGCAGATGTACACGAACGGGCTGCTCAACACCGACATCCCGAAGGGGATCGTCGACAAGCTCGGGCGCGGCACCTTCAACGCCAACGCGCTCGAGCTGACGACCGACGGCCGCACCAGCCTCGGGGTGCCCTCCGACGCGTGGTTGCAGCTGCTGGTGTACCGCAAGGACCAGTTCGACCAGAAGCGGTTGGCGGCCCCCGACACCTACGAGCGGGCCCTGACCGCCGCCGAGGCGCTCACCACCCAGGGCCACGACGGCGTCTCGGCGGCCACCGATCCGGCCGACGTGTTCACCTCGCAGAGCTTCGAGAGCCTGGCCCTGGCCAACGGCTGCGAGCTCGTCGACGACCGCCACGACGTCGCGCTTCGGTCCCCGCAGTGCGAGACCGCCTTCAGTACGTACGACAAGCTCGCCCGCGACTATGGCGCTCCCGGCACCCAGACCGTGGACTCCACCCGGGCCACCTACTTCGCGGGCCGCTCCTCCATGATCATCTGGTCCTCGTTCCTGCTGGACGAGCTGGCCGGTCTGCGCGCGGACGCCCTGCCCAGCTGCCCCGCCTGCGAGAAGGACCCGGAGTATCTCGCGCGGGGCAGCGGCATCGTCACCGCGATGAAGGGCCCCGACGCCAGGGAGGCGGCCCAGTTCGGCGAGGTCACCTCATGGGTGACCACCAAGACGGCCGAGACGGCGGCCTCCCGCGAGTTCATCGAGTACATGATGGGCACCGGCTACGAGCCCTGGTTCGGTATGGCGCCCGAAGGCAAGATCCCCGTCCGGGAGGGCACGGCCGCCCAGCCCGAGCGCTATCTCGACGCCTGGCGGCACAGCGACATCGGCGTCGGCACACGCAAGCCCTTCGACCAGGTCTATCCGGCGAGCCTGCTCGACCAACTCGCCGACGGCGTCGGCAAGATGCGGCGCTGGGGCATCAGCCAGGGTGAAGGAGCGCTCGTCGGCGCCACCAACGGCGAACTGCCCGTCCCCAAGGCCATCAGCGCCATGACCGGCGGACAGACCTCCCCCTCCGAGGCTGCACAGGAAGCCGACGACGAGGTCGCCGCTCTTCAGAAGTCCCTGCGATAGCCGCCCGCATGCCAGTCACGAAGGTCTCCTCATGACTACAGCCCCTGCCGGCGCACCGCAGCGCCGGGACACCGGCCCCGGGTCCGCCAAACGGCCCGCCTCCCGGGAGCGCCGGCCGATGACGGCCGCCCGGCGTGCCAATCGCGCGGGTCTCGCGTTCGTCTCCACCACCTTCCTCGTGGTCCTCGTGGTGGTCGTCCTGCCCATCCTGTGGACCGTGCTGCTGGCGTTCCAGAGCGCCAGACTGGTCGACATCCAGGGCATGGGCGTGTTCGGCAACTGGACCCTCGACAACTTCACGCAGGTCTTCGACTCGGCCGGTTTCTGGTCGAGCCTGACCACCACCCTGCTGTACACGGCGGGCACCACGCTGGGTTCGGTCGTCCTCGGCCTGATCGCCGCGCTCGCGCTCCGCAGGCCCTTCCACGGCCGCGGACTGCTCCGCGCGGCGATGCTGCTTCCGTACGTCGCCCCCGTGGTGGCCGTGGCGTTCGTCTGGGAGGTCGCCCTGAGCCCGCAGTACGGCGTGGTCAACGACTGGGGCCGGCGCCTGTTCGGCTGGGACGACCCCGTCGCCTTCCTGTCCACCCGCTCCTACGAAGTGCACCTGCTGGGCCTGCACTTCGACATCCCGCTGGCCCTGCTGACCGTCATCGCCTTCGAGTGCTGGCGCTACTTCCCCTTCGCCTTCCTGTTCATCATGGCCCGGCTACAGGCCGTACCGGACGGGCTGGAGGAGGCCGCCACGGTCGACGGGGCCACGATCTCCCAGCGGTTCCGCCACATCCTGCTGCCCCAACTCATGCCGGTCATCGCGCTGTTGTGCGTGCTGCGATTCATCATGACGTTCAACAAGTTCGACGACGTCTACCTGCTGACGGGCGGCGGCGCGGGCACCGACGTCGCCGCCGTCCGGGTCTACGACTTCCTCACCGCCCGCTACGACGTGGGAGCGGCGGCCGCCCAGGCGCTCGTCCTGGCCGCGTCCCTGATGATCCTGCTGGGCTTCTACTTCAAGTTCTTCGGCAACCGGGTGCAGGAGGAATCGTGACCGGCAAGGCCGCCCTGACCAGGGCCCAGTTCGAGGAACGGCTCTTCGGCGTCCTGCGGTGGTTCGTCATCGCGTTCCTCGCCGTGATCACCCTGCTGCCCATCTACTACATGCTGCTTTTGTCGGTGAAGCCCATCGACGCGCTCCTGCTCGACCCCGGATCCCTGTGGGTCTCGGCCAAGGACTTCACTCTCTCCACCTACCGCGACGTGCTGCGGTCCACCGACGACGGCGGTCAGGGCTTTGTGAAGTTCCTGCTCAACTCGGCCCTGGTGTCCCTGGGCACCGTCGCCCTGACCCTGCTGGCGGCCGTGCCGGGCGCCTACGCCGTCAGCCGTCTGAAGTTCTTCGGCCACCGTCAGATCAGCGCGCTCTTCCTGGCCGTCTACCTGTTCCCGGCGACCCTGCTCGCCGTCCCGCTCTTCGTCATCTTCGCCCGGCTGGGACTGTCCTCCAGCCTGGTCGGCCTCGCCATCGTCTACGTCGCGCAGACCGTGCCGGTGTCGATCTTCATGCTGCGCAACTACCTCGCGACGATCCCCTACTCCATCGAGGAGGCTGCGGCGCTCGACGGCTGCGGCCGGCTCCAGACCGTCCGCAAGGTGGTCCTGCCGCTCGCCCTGCCCTCCCTGATGGCGACCGGCCTGTACGTCTTCATGATCGCCTGGAACGAGTTCCTCTTCGCGCTGCTCTTCCTGGCCGCCGACCCCGACAAGTGGACCGTCTCCCTGGGCCTGGCGCAGCTGTCCAACGGCGTCGAGGTGCCCAAGACCATCCTCATGGCGGGTTCCGTCGTTCTGACGATCCCCGTGGTACTTCTGTTCTTCGCCGCCGAACGCCTGCTCACCGAGGGCCTGACCAGTGGCGCGGACAAGAGCTGAGCGATGGGGATTCATGATGATGCCGAGCCAGTTCAGCGCGGGGGAACTGCTGCAGCTGATCCGCAGCGGTCGCGCGCACACCCGCGCCGATCTGCAACACGTCACCGGGCTGTCCCGTTCGACCGTCGGGCAGCGGCTGGACCTGCTCAACCGGGCCGGCTGGCTGCGCCACACCACCGGCACCTCCACCGGGGGCCGCCCCTCGCACCGGATCGTCTTCGATCCCTCGCACGCCTCGGTCATCGCCGTCGATCTCGAAACCCGGCACGCCCGTGCCGCGGTGCTCGATCTCGGCGGCACCATCCTCGCCGAGCACACCGGTCCGCTGCACATCAGCGAGGGCCCGGACCAGGTGCTGGACCGGCTCGCGGGCTGGTTCCCCGACTTGATCGCCGCCGCGGGCGTCGAGGCCACCCACGTCTGCGGCATCGGGCTGTCGGTGCCCGGGCCGGTCGACTGGGAGACGGGGCGGGTCGTCGAACCGCCGATCATGCCCGGCTGGGACCAGTACCCCATCCGGGAACGTCTCCAGAAGGCGTACGCCGATCATGTGGGGCCCAGCTTGGAGGACGGCCCGGTCGCCGTCGTCGTCGACAACGACGCCAATCTCATGGCGCTGGCCGAGCACCAGGCCGGTCACCGGGACTGCTCGGCCTTCGTCCTGGTGAAGGTCTCCACCGGCATCGGCGCCGGTGTCGTCGTGGGCGGCAGTGTCTACCGCGGCATCGACGGCGGCTCCGGGGACATCGGTCACATCCGTCTCCACGACCGGCCCGACGCCCTGTGCATGTGCGGTTCCCACGGCTGCCTGGCCGCCGTGGCCAGCGGCCGGGCCCTGGCCAGGCAATTGTCCGCGCTGGGCGTCGAGACCACCTCGGGGTCCGATGTCAGTCGCCTGCTCGCCGAGGGGCATCCCGACGCCATCCGGCTGGCCCGGGAGGCCGGACGCCGCGCGGGCGAGGTCCTGGTGACCGTGGTCACCCTCCTCAATCCGGGGGTGCTGATGCTCGCCGGTGAGCTCTCCGGAGCCCCGTTCATGACCGGCGTCCGCGAACTGCTGTACCAACGCGCCATTCCCCGGACCACCGCCAACCTCCAGGTCGTCACCGCACGGCTGGGCGACCACGCCGGAGTCGTCGGAGCGGCGGCCATGGTGGTCGAGTTCCTCTACGCGCCGGCCCGGGCGGACGCCCGCCTGGGCCGCGTCGCGCGATGACCGATGGCGGCGATCATGTGACCCACAAGCCGATCATGTGACACGCGGCTCGGAGCAGGTCGCAAAAACTTCCCCGCGCAGTGACGGATCCGGCTTCCCCATCCGTATCTCCTGGCGTACGAGTCGTTCGCGCCAGGAGGTTCCATGCCCATCTCCCGCAACAAGCTGGGAACCGTGTTCGTGGTCGGTGCGCTGGGTCTGACCCTCACCGCCCTCGCGTACCCCGCCATGCTCGGGGTGGAGACCACGTCCAGCACCTCGGAACGCATCATCGCCAACACCCGTTACGGGCCGCTCACCGAGGCGGACCGCGACTTCGTGGTGAAGGTGCGTGCGGCCGGGCTGTGGGAGTACCCCCTCGGCGAGATAGTGATGCAGCGCGGTACGACGCCGGCGATGAAGGAGGCCGGCAAGCACCTGATCGTCGGGCACGCCGGACTCGACGAGTTGTGCCGCAAGATCGCGCCGGAACTCGGCGTCACCCTGCCCAACCAGGCGAGCCCGCAGCAGCAGCAGTTCGTGGCGACCGTCGACGCCAGCACCGGCAAGGAGTTCGACTCCACCGCAGTCTCCATCATGCGTGTGACGCACGGCCAGATCTTCCCGGTCATCGCGAAGACCCGCGCCAACACCCGGAACACCATGATCCGCCAGCTGGCCGACCTGGCCAACGACACCGTCCTCGACCACATCACGGTGCTGGAGAACACCGGCCTGGTCAATCACGAACAGGTCAACTTCCAGCAGACCACCCCGCCGAAGCTGCCCAAGGACCAGCTCACCCCGCCCCCGCCGCAGGGGGGATCACCGGTGCTCGTCCTCAAGCCGCGCCCGGACCTGAACATCAACACCGCCTCGCCGACGCCCGCACCGTCGGCCGGCTGACCGGCGGCCGGACGGTCTGTCGTAGCGTCTCTGATCAGCCTAGTGATCCCATGTCAGACGTGGTATCCGGTATGGGGTCTGTCCACCGTGGAGGGGTGGCGTGGGCGTGCCGGTGGAAGCCCGCGCCCAGTGGTGTCCCTCGTGGCCGATGCCGGTTGGTGGGTGTGCTGATCGTCGTCACGCCCTGGTGCCGGTCAGCTGCGCGGGGCAGCCGTCTCCGGTCCGTGTGAGCGTGTCCCTCCGGACGCTGGCCCGCCGGACCCGAAGGGCCGGTGGGGGAGGGTGTCCGGCGTCGCCTGGGCGTCGGACGTGTGGTGCGGTGCCGGGTGGGTCCGGTCTTGGACCGGTCCCGGCTGGACTTCGGCACGGGTGTGATGACCGCGCCCGCTTCGAGTTTGTCGATCACGGTGCGGATGGCCATGGCACCGGTGGTGCGGTCGGTGACGGTCTTGGTCTGGTGAGTCAGGCCGCGGGCGGCGATGCGCTTCCAGGCGCCCTGGTCGCGGTCGCCCTGCCAGCCGCAGGAGCCGCACAGCGCCCACTTCCAGCCCGCAATGGTGGGCCGGTCGGGGGCCTTGCGCCGCCGCAGCGGGACGAGGCACTGCGGGCAGTGCCTGGAGGTGTTGCGGGCCGGGACGGTGACCACGGCGATACCGGGTCTCGGCGGCCAGGTGCCGCTCCGGTCCACGATCTGTCCGCGCACGGCCTGGGAGAGCCGGGTGTTCATCGTGCGGCCCATGCCCCGGGCCTCCATCGAGCGCAGGTCCTCCACGTAGATCACGCTCGCCGAGGCGGCGAGAGCCTGATCGACAGCCCAGCGGGCGGCAGCCCACGCCAGGGCGTCGTTCAGGTTCGACCGGCGCCCGGACACGTGCCGGATCTCCTCGGCGAGGACCTGGTGCCTGGCCGTCAGGTCGTGCTGTTCGTCTTCGGCGATGAGCCGCCGGTAGCGACCGGCCTTGGTGTGCAGGTGCTCGCCCTGGCGGCGCAGCCGGTGCTGTTTCGCCAGGACCCCGGCGGCCCGGAACATGCCGCCGCTGCCGAGGGCGGTGATGGTTCCGTCGGCGTGCAGCCGGGCGGCCCCGGCGGACAGCAGGGTGTTCAGTCCCCAGTCCACGCCGAGCGCGACCGTGTGTCCGCTGCGCCGTGTCTTGGGGACGGCGTGGCTGTAGGCGAGGTCGGCCCGCACCTGGCCCCGGCGGATGCGCAGGGTGGGCAGGTGCAGCACCGCGTTCGCGGGGACCGTCGGCGGCAGCTTGATGGGGCAGGCCACCCACGTCCAGTCCGCGTAGGACCGCGGGTCCGGGCGGGTGGGCAGTTGCAGCCGCAGCAACGCCCGGCCCGGCTCGTCGGCGCGTTCGAGGGTGGCCTGCTGCCCGTCGCAGGCGGACAGCAGCAGCATCCGCGCGATCCGGGGCGCGCTCTCCAGCTCGAACACGTTGGCCGGCATCCGGCCGTGCTTCTTCGCGAAGGCGGTGATCTGCCGGGTACGGCCCTTGATGACGCTGGACGGCAGGTACTCCCCGCCGGGCACCGCCGCACGCACCTGGTCCCACTCCTTGGGGGTGCGCCTGACCGGGTCGGCGGGCCAGGTCGCGAGCACCCCGGCGGTGAGGTCGGCGCGCCACTTCGCCGCACGCAGCGTCCGCCCGGCCGCCTCCTGGGCGATGCGCACGATGCGGTCGTTGACCCGGATGCCCCCGGCCGGGCCGACCGTCCAGCCCAGGCGGCGCAGGGCCATCCAGGCGTTCGACGGCAGCGGGTGGCCTGTGGCGTCCTCACCGGCGGCCAGCACGTCCACATCGGCGGCGTTCCAGTGCCCGGCCAGCAGCGCGGCGACCATGCCCGACACCAGATCGGCAGCCCAGCCCACCCTCTCGGCCAGCACGGCAGCGGGCAGGAGTTCGCCGCTCTTCTCCTCCACGCCGGTACGCAGCAGACCGCGGGCACAGGCGGTACGGGCGGTCTCACCCCCGGCGAGCGGCAGATTCCGGCTCACCCGCGCCCCCCTTCCCGTCCGCGATGCTGTCATCCGGTCAATGACACCCCCCGCGGAAGGTCACGCATTCGATCCACGCGCTCACATACGACACCAACACCGAGCACACGGCATGACGCAGGCGGATGACGAATCGCTACGGATACCTAAGGAAATACGTGAGCCTGAGCCGCACGTACAGGCCGATGACGCCGAGCGGTCCGGCGATCAGGAACGGGATGCGCCACCCCCACGAGAGCATCTCGGCGTCGGTCAGCATCAGGTTCAGCAGGATGACCAGTGCGGAGCCGAGGGCGTAGCCGACGAAGGTGCCGAAGTCGAGCCAGCTGGTGAGGAAGCCCCGGCGCCGGTCCGGGGAGTACTCGGCCACGAAGGTGGTGGCGCCGCCGTATTCGCCGCCGGTGGAGAAGCCCTGGAGCATGCGGGCGAGCAGCAGCAGGATCGGGGCGGCCATGCCGCTGGTGCCGTAGCCGGGGATCAGGCCGATGGCGAAGGTACCGGCCGCCATCATGATCACGGTGGTGGCCAGCACCTTCTGCCTGCCGATACGGTCCCCCAGCGGGCCGAAGACCAGGCCGCCGAGCGGACGGACGACGAACGCCGCGGCGAAGGTCGCGAAGGAGGAGACCACCTGGGCGGCCGGTGAGGCGCCGGGGAAGAAGACCTTGCCGATGGTGGCGGCGAGATAGCTGTAGACGCCGAAGTCGAACCATTCCATGCAGTTGCCGAGCGCGGAGGCGCCGACCGCGCGCCTGAGCAAGGGCGGCTCGACGACCTGGACGTCCTCCTCGCGGAAGGCACCTTTGTTCCGGTTCAGCCACCGGGTCAGGTCCGCGCGGACCTGGCGGGGCAGCTTCGCCACGGATTTCGGGATGTTCGGGAGGTTCGTCCTGTTCGGCGGATGGGACTGCCCATCTGGGCTCGCGCCGACCACACTTGCGCCCTTCTCTCGACATCGCCCGCGCCGGTCTCGTCGTCCGGCGCAGGTCACGGCTGTTGATACGCCTCGGCCCTTGTCTCGTCACCCTCGTTTGCTACGCTCCCGGAGCCTCCCGCGGGGGAAGCCGGTGAGAGTCCGGCGCTGACCCGCAGCGGTGTGCGTGAGGGACCGATGGTCGCTCGCGCGAGCCCGATTGCCCACGGCGAGGTCGCGACCCGTTGATTGCTCGCCGTGGACTGCGAGAGGGGACCGCGCGGCCTTCGTGCCGTACGGGCCGTCTCCTTGCGTGACGTTCCTCAGGCGGCCCTATGCGAAGGACCGCCCGACCGTGCATCGAAGCCCGCCCTCCCGCCGGATACCCGTCGCGCCGTTGGCCCTTGGGCTGGCCGTGCTGCTTGTCGTGTCGCTGGTGTGCGGGGTGGGGCTCGGGGCCGCGGGGATCGGCTGGCCGGACGTCTTCGGGTTTCTGTGGGCGGGGGTGACCGGCGGGACCGTGCACACGGCCGATGTCGCCTCGTACACCATCGTCTGGGAGATCCGGCTGCCGCGTGTCGTGCTCGGCGCCGTCGTCGGGGCGGGGCTCGCGACGGTCGGCGTGGCCGTGCAGGCGATGGTCCACAACGCGCTCGCCGATCCGTTCGTGCTGGGTATCTCGTCAGGTGCGGCAGTGGGCGCCAACGCCGTTATTCTCCTCGGCGCGTTCGCGGGGCTCGGGGTGTGGGCGCTGTCCGTGTCGGCGTTCGGGTCGGCGCTCGCGGCCATGGCGCTGGTGTACACGGTGGCCCGGTCGCCGTATGGGCTCACCCCGCTGCGGCTGATCCTGACCGGGACGGCACTGGCGTACGGCTTCGAGGCCGTCACCACCGTCATGGTGTTCGGGGCCGCCCGGGGCGAGGCCGCGCGGTCGGCGATGATGTGGCTGCTGGGGAGTCTGGGCGGCGCGACCTGGGCGCAGGTGCCGCTCGCCGCCGTGACCGTGGCGGCCGGGTGGGTGTGGCTGCGGTGGCGGGCCGAGGCGCTGAACGCGCTCGCGATGGGGGACGAGACGTCGGCCGCGCTCGGTGTCCCGCCGGGGCGGCTGCGCCGGGAGCTGTTCCTCGTCACCGCCGCCGTGACCGGGACGGTGGTCGCGGTCAGCGGGGCCATCGGGTTCGTCGGGCTGATGGTGCCGCACGTCGTACGGATGCTGGTGGGCGCCGATCACCGGCGGGTGTTGGCCGTGGCTCCCCTCGCCGGGGCCGTGCTGCTCGTCTGGGCGGACCTGCTCTCCCGGCTGCTGCTCGCCCCCGCCGAACTGCCCGTCGGGGTGATCACCGCGGTGGTCGGGGTTCCCGCGTTCCTGCTGCTCATGCGGCGCGGCGGATATGCGTTCGGGGGGCGTTGAGAGATGCGGTCGTTGAGAGGTGCGTGCGTATGAACCTCGACATCGAGGGTGTGTCGGTCGAAGTGGCCGGCGCCCGGCTGGTCGACGACATTCGACTCGCCGTGGGCAGTGGGGCGTTCGTCGGGCTCGTCGGCCCGAACGGCAGCGGCAAGTCGACCCTGCTTCGCTGTGTGTACCGCGCGCTGTCCCCGGCCTCCGGGACGGTGCGGCTCGACGGGGACGATGTGCACGCCATGCCGCCCCGGGCCGCCGCCCGGGCGCTGGCCGCGCTGCCGCAGGAGGGGTCGGCCGAGTTCGATTTCACCGTCGCCGAGGTGGTCGCCATGGGGCGGCTGCCGCACCGTGACCGGACGGCCGCCGGGGACCGTGCCGTGTGTGCGGACGCCATGACACGCACGGGCGTCGCCCACCTCGCCGACCGCGGCTTCCTCGCCTTGTCCGGCGGAGAGAAGCAGCGGGTGCTCATCGCCCGCGCGCTCGCCCAGCGGCCCAGGGTCCTCGTCCTCGACGAACCCACCAACCACCTCGACGTCGCCCACCAGTTGGACGTCCTGAACCTGGTCCGGGCCAGCGGCCTGACCGTGCTGGCCGCGCTGCACGACCTCAATCTGGCCGCCGCGCACTGCGACGTCCTGTACGTGATCGCCGAAGGCCGGATCGTCGCCTCCGGCCCGCCCCGCGATGTCCTTCGGCCGGCCCTGCTCGCCGAGGTCTTCGGGGTCCGCGCGCATCCCGTACGGCATCCGGAGACCGGCGCCGTCCAGCTCCTGTTCGACCGGCTCCCGACCACCCCGTAAGGAACGTGGGAACTCCCATGCGCAAACTGCTCGCCGCCGCCCTCTGTCTCGCCACGACCGTCACCGCCACCGGATGCGGTGCGAAACTCGAGTCCTCCGGGGACGCCAAGTCCGCCGCGATCACCCTCACCAACTGCGACCGGAAGGTCACCTACGACAAGGTCCCGGAGCGCGTGGTCACCAACGACGTCGGCATCACCGAGCTGATGTTCGCCCTCGGTCTGGAGAACCGCATGGCCGGGTTCGCCATGCCCGACGACAAGGGCGACCTGAACGGCGTGCCCTGGAAGGACGGCTACGACCGGGTGAAGTGGCTGTCGAAGGACCAGCTCACCAAGGAGAACGTCCTCGACGCCCGCGCCGACCTCGTCTTCGCCGGCTGGAACTACGGCTTCCGCGACGACAGCGGCTTCACCCCCGACGCGCTGAAGAAGCTCGGCGTCCCCTCGTACATCCTCACCGAATCCTGCCGCAACGGGCGTACGGAGTCCTCGCGGGGCATCATGCCGCCGTTGCAGGCCCTGTACACCGACCTCACCAACCTCGGGAAGCTGTTCGGCGTGGAGAAGCGTGCGGCCTCGCTGATCGCCGGCTTCAAGAAGGAGATCGCTTCCGTCCGGGCGAAGGCACCCCGGGGTGAGGCCCGGCCGAAGGTCTTCCTCTACGACAGCGGCCAGGACCAGCCCTTCACCTCGGGACGCTACGCCGCTCCCGAACAGATCATCAGCGAGGCCGGCGGGGTCAACGTCATGCACGACGTCGACGACTCCTGGACGACGGTCGGCTGGGAGAGCGTTGTCGAGCGCGACCCGGACGTCATCGTGATCTGCGACTACGGGGACGTGAGCGCCGCCCAGAAGAAGAAGTTCCTGCTCTCCTACGCTCCACTGCGCGACGTCTCCGCGGTCAAGCACCGGCGGATCTTCGTCCTCGACTACGTCGACCTGGTGGAAAGCCCGCGCAATCCGTCGGCCATCGCCCGTCTCGGCGCGTACCTGCGGACGGTGAGCCTCAAGTCCCCTGCCACGCCGCGGTGATCCTGGCCCGCTCCTGCCACTGCCGGACACCGGGACCGGTCGGATCCCGGCGCTCGCAGAACTCCCTGAGGGAAGCGCAGCGGGCGAGCATGGCGGCCCTGCGGATCGTCCAGGGCGGTACTGCCGCCTCGCCGTACGCGCCGAAGAAACGGCCGAGGGCGTCCGCGTGCTCCGGGTGGTGCGTCCGTACGATCCATTCGCACCAGGCGAGATCCTCCACCGGGTCGCCGAGGTGGGCGAACTCCCAGTCGACCACGGCGGTGACCTGAAAGGTCACGGGATCGAAGAGAGCGTTGTGCGGCCCGAAGTCACCATGTACGAGCACGTCGTCCGTGTTCTGCGCCCCGGCGTCCAGGAGGTCCCGCGGGAGGGCATGGATACGGCGCAGTACCTCGCCGCAGGAGCGAAGCACTCCCTCCGCGTGGCCCGCGTCGATGAGGTCCTGGCCGGGAACGCCGGGGGCGAAGCCGAGTGTGAGGGTGCGTTCGTCGGCTCGGAGGACCGGAGGGACCGGCACCTTGCCCCGCAGTCGGAGCAGCAGGCTCTGCTCCCGCTGGAGTCGGTCGGCCGCGTCAGGGCCGTCGTACGTCTTTTCCACGGTCGCGCCGTCGCCGACGGTGTGGTTGGTATAGCCGTGTTTCAGCGCACGCATCAGCCGAGCATAAATTCCTGACGAACGGCACGGGGGAAAGAGCCATGGACACAGTCATCGTGCAGCTGCCCGACGAACCGATCTCTCCGCTCGGAGGAATGCGCCGCACACCACGGCTCCTCCACATGGGGCCGGGTGAGACCAGGGACTTCGGCCGGGGAACGCCGGACAGCGCGCTGTCCATCGCCCTGACCGACCCCGGCGTGTCTCGCCACGCCGGGCGGATCGAGGCCGCCGGGGACTTCTGGCGGCTGTCGAACTTCAGCACGACGTCGACCTATGTGGTGGAGAATCTCGAAGGGGCGGGCGAATACCTCAAGGTCGCGCCGGGGCGTCTCGGCGCGCCGGTCCCCTTCGAATTCTCCAGGGTGGTCCTGCCCGCGCTGGACGGCACCGCGGGTTTCAAGGTCTTCGCCCCGCAACACGCCTACGCGCACGGCGACATGGGACCCGACTACGGTGAGCGGACCGTCAGCCCCTTCTCCCTCGACCCGACCTCCAAGTACTTCCTCGTCCTGGTCGCTCTGTGCGAGCCCAGGCTGCGCACGTCCGCCGGTGTGGCGCTGCCCGGCGCCGGGGAGATCGTGGAGCGTCTGCGTCCCCTGGAGTCGTGCCGCGACCTGACCCGCTCGGCGGTGAACTACCACATCGACTATCTGACGTCGGTCAAACTCCGGCTGCGGACCGACGAGTACGACGACCCATCGCCGTACTCGCCCAAGGACGGCACCCGGGTGGGTGCCAAACGCGAGGATCTCGTCACGCTCGCCCTGCGGTTCGATCTGGTGCGCGAGGAACACCTGGGCCTGTTGCCCCGGCGCACGGCACAGTCGTGTCGCCCGACGGCCCACGCGTGACGCCCTGACAAGTGTCAGGGACCGTCTGACCTCGCCTCTCCCTAGAGTCCTGAGTGCCGGCCAGATGCCGCGCACCAGCACATCACCACAGGGGGTAACAGGTCATGCCCACTCGATCCTTCGCCAGGGCCGCCGTCGTCGGCGTCGGCGCGCTCGCCCTGCTCGGCTCGCTCACCGCCACCTCCGCCGTCGCGGCCTCCGACAGCGACCGGGGCTCCGCCCAGGTCCTGGCGGCGCCGTACGCGGTGGAGCCGTACGAAACCGTCAACGTCCGCTCGGGACCGGCCACTTCGTACGACAAGGTCGGCAGCGTCGCGGCGAACCAGCCGCGCGGCGCCTACTGCTGGACGCGCGGCGAGACGATCACCGACAACGGCTACACCAACAACGTCTGGGTGCAGCTCCTCGAAGGCTACGTCAGCGCCGTCTACCTCAAGGGCAACGAGTACGGGGACCTGCCCGCCTCCGCGACCTGCTGAGCCGGAACCAGCACTCACCAGCACACGATCAACTCAGGGGGATCCGCACATGAAGAGGCTGCTACTCCGTTCCGCCACCGCGTTCGCCGCCGCCGCGCTCACCGCCGGCGCCCTCGCCACCACGGCCCAGGCGGCCCCGGCCGCGCCGAACGACGGCGATCCGGCCCTCACCGACGTCTACATCTGGGCGACGGACGTCAACCTGCGCGAACAGCCGACCACCGACTCCAACGTGCTGGCGGTGCGCTCGACGTACTGGCTGGACGCCGTGTGCCAGAAGCAGGGCCAGACCGTCAACGACCCCGCGGTCGGGACGAACAACTGGTGGACCGCGGTCCAGGAGTTCGCCGGCAGCGACATCGCCTGGGTCAACAACCTGTACCTCCGGGGCGGCGAGAAGATCGAGGGAGTCCCGGACTGCTGAGGACCCGCTCCCGCTCGACGGACCCCGGCCGCCTCTCGAAGCGGCCGGGGTCCGCGGCATCGAGCCTTCCTCCCGCAAGCCCGCAAGCCCGCAGGGTTCACGGAATTTCCCGGAAGGGTGATAGGACGAACGACGAGAGATCGCGATCAAGGAGTGCACGTGACAGAAACGGCAGCGGCGGCAGGCGGCGTACGCGTCTTCGTCGACAAGCAGAGCCCCGAGGCGTACCACGCGCTGACCGCCACGGCCGAGGCCGTCCGAGGCGTCTCCGCCGCCGCGGGGCTGGACCGAGTCCTCGTCGAACTGGTCAACATCCGGGTGTCGCAGATCAACGCCTGCGCGTACTGCCTGAACCTGCACACCAGGGCCGCGTTGCGCGCCGGCGAGACGACCCAGCGCCTGGGCGTCCTTCCGGCCTGGCGTGACACCCAGTTGTTCACGCCCCGCGAGCGGGCCGCGCTCGCCCTGGCCGAGGCGACGACCTGCCCGGCGGACCGTCCGGCACAGGACGCCGCTTACGCCGAGGCCCGGTCCGTTCTGACCGACGAGGAGATATCGGCGGTGATCTGGGTGGCGATCACCATGAACGCGTTCAACCGGGTGTCGATCATGAGCAAGCATCCTGTGCGGGGGGTCTCCGCCCCACCTTCGGTTTGAGCCGACGTCACTGCCCCGGCCCCGGCTCGGCGTACGACACGACCTTGCCGGGGTTGAGCAGGTGCCGCGGGTCGAGGGCGTCCTTGATGGCCCGGTTGAGGGCCATCACCTCGGGGCCCACCTCGTCGCGCAGTCCGTCGCGCTTGAGGAGTCCCACGCCGTGCTCGCCGGTGACCGTGCCGCCGAGGTCGAGGGCCTGGGCGATGATGTCGTGGAAGGCGGCCTGCGCCCGGCGCCTGGCGTCCTCGTCGTCGGCCGGGGTGATCAGCAGAGGATGCAGATTGCCGTCGCCGGCGTGGGCGATGTTGGCGATCAGCGTGTCGTGCCGGTCGGCGATCGCGTGGATCCGGGCGAGCATCTCGGGCACCGCGCCCTTCGGTACACAGATGTCCTCGGTCAGCACCGGCCCCAGCCGCTCCAGGGCCGGGTAGGCCAGGCGCCGGGCCTCGAACAGCGCGTCCGCCTCCTGCTGGTCGGTGGAGCGGACGGCGTAGGTCGCCCCGGCCTCGGCGAAGCAGTCCCGCATGACGTCGGCTTCCTCATCGCCCGCGGGGCCGGGAGCGTCGGTGCGCCCCAGCAGGACGACTTCGGCCTCGGTCGACAGCCCCATGTGCTTCCAGGCGTCGACGGCCGCCAGGCAGTGCCGGTCGACGAGTTCCAGCGCCGAGGGGGTCACGCCCGCGGCGGCCACGGCGGCGACGGCCCGGCCGGCGTCGACGATCGAGGCGAAGTAACCGGCCACGGTGTGCTCGGGCGGGCGGCGCGGTCGCAGCCGTAGCGTCACCTCGGTGATCACTCCGAGGGTGCCCTCGGAGCCGACCATCAGGCCGGTGAGGTCATACCCGGCCACGCCCTTGGCCGTACGGCGTCCCACGCGCACGAGTTCTCCGGTACCCGTGACGAACTCCAGCCCGAGCACGTAGTCGCGGGTGACGCCGTACTTCACGCAGCACAGGCCGCCCGCGTTGGTCGCGACGTTTCCCCCGATCGTCGACCAGCGGGCGCTGGCGGGATCCGGCGGGTACCACAGGCCGTGCTCGGCGCAGGCCGTGCGCAGGTCCTCGTTGACCACGCCCGGTTCGACCACGGCGAGCCGCTCCAGCGGGTCGATCTCCTTGATCGCCGTCATGGCCTCGGTCGACAGGACGACACAGCCGTCGACGGCGTTGGCCCCGCCGGACAGCCCCGTGCCCGCGCCCCGGGTGACGATCGGCACGCCATGACTCAGACAGGCCCGCACGGTCCGCCGGACCTCCTCGGCCGTCCGCGCGCGGACCACCGCGACGGGTTTCCCGTACGGCGCCCATTCGGCCTCGTCATGGGCGTACCCCTCGGTCACACCGCGATCGGTCAGCACCCGCCCTGTCGGCAGTTCGCGGCTCAGCCGTTCGGTCAGTTCCAGGGTGATCGCCTCATCGCGCATGACAGCACGTTAGTGCGTGGCTACGACAGCCGGATCGTTCTCCCTAGGCTGTGGCCTTGTCGCCTCGGTCGTCGCAGTCGTCGCACTGGTCAGGAGAAGAATGCAGCCGGAACGGTTCGAAGAAGTGCTCGACGCCGCAGAGCTTCCCGCACAGCTGCGGCACGTCTACTGGATCGGCGGCGGGAGCGGCGCGGGCAAGTCGACGATCGCTCGCCGCTTGGCGGAGCGATACGGTTGGCGGCTTTACGCGACCGACGACGTGATGTCGGATCATGCTCGACGGACCACCCCCGAAGGCGCCCCGTTCCTGCACGAGTTCCTCGCCATGGATATGGACGAGCGATGGGTGAACCGGTCTCCGGAGACCATGCTGGAGACATTCCATTGGTTTCGGGGTGAGGGCTTCGGTCTGATCGTCGAGGACCTCCTTCGCCTGCCCCAGGAACCATGTGTCGTCGTCGAGGGCTTCCGGCTGTTGCCACGCCTCGTGAAGCCTCTCCTTGCGGTGCCCAGTCACGCCGTCTGGCTCCTGCCCACGCCGGAGTTCCGCCGGGCCGCGTTTCAGAGCCGGGCCACACCGGGGAAAGGGTTCGTTTGGCAGACCAGTGATCCGGACCGGGCCGGCCGGAACATCGCCGAACGTGATCGCGTGTTCACCAGGCGCCTCCAGGAGGAGGCCGAGCGACTTCACCTGCACACCATCGAGGTCGACACCACGATGACCGAAGATGACCTCACCGAGCGGGTGACCGCGGCGCTGGTGCGTGGTTCCCTGCCTGGTAATCCGTGACGGTGACAGCCATCAGGGGAAGTACCCGCCCGGGGATGGAACCGGACGGGGTCGTCCCGATGCGTACGGCACCCATCGCTCGATAGAACGGCTCGGCGTTCGGGTCCGCGTCGATCGTGACACGGACGAACCCCAACTTCCGTGCGGTGGCGATGTTGTGTGCGAACAGAAGCCGGCCGATGCCCCGCCCGATGGCATCCGGATCGACGAACATCATGCCCAGGATCCCTTCTGGCGGCTCTCCTTCCAGGGTGATGAAGCCCAGGATTCGCTCGTCCGCTTCCGCCACCGTGGTCCGTCGGGGTTCGACCTCCGACTCATGGACGGTGAGTTCCTCCCGGCAGGCCGCGATGAACGCTTCGTCATAGCCCCAGTACGCCTTGGACTGGAGTGCCAGCTCGCTGAGAAACGCGGCCTCCTCCGTCCGCGCCGCCCTGATCAGCACGATTCCCCCCCCCACCTCTCGCACGCCGCTTCGCTCGTCGATCCTCGCACGCCGATGCGGGGCGTGGGGCCGGTCCGCGTCAGGGCCGGGAGACACTCGGCTGCCGTCAGGTAGCGCAGCAACCGCCCGCCGCGTCGGCCGCTGCTGCGGAGACCGTGCCGAGGCGGCAGAAGCACGACGCCTCGATCGGAACGTCGGCCATCGCGGCGGCGAGGCGCAGTTGTTGGGACACGATCTGCGCCTCCCCCGTCTTGCCGAGGCGCACCAGGCACTCGTGGAGTCCGTGCAGGGCCCAGACGTTGCCCGGGTGCTGCAAGGCGCGCGGAAGGGTGCCGTCGAGGCCGAGGTCGGCCCGGTAGACCGCCTCGGCCTCGGCGACGCGGCCCTGTTCGAGGAGCAGGGCGCCGTAGGCGTGGCGGGTGGGCTGCATCCATCCCCAGGGTTCGTCGTAGGGAAGGGTGTCGTCGAGTTCGATCGACCGTTCCAGTGCGGCGAAGGCGGCGTCGTAGTGGCCTTTGCGGTACTCCAGTTCGCCGTCGAGCATCGCCGAGGCGATCGCGAGGATGGCCGCGCAGGTGTTGTTGAACAGCATGCGGGTTTCGGGAACCCGCAGGACCGCCTCGCGGAACAGGCGGCGTTCGGACTCCGCCTCGGCGATGCGGTGGGTGGCCGAGTACGCGACGCCGCGGCCGTAGTGGAGCATCGCGGTCGTCATGCAGTACAGGTCGGGGTCGGCGGGCAGGGGAAGGCTCAGGATGTCGGCCCAGCGGCCGAAGCGGATCAGGACGTGGACCCGCATGGCGAGGAACGCCTCCAGCCAGTCGGCCATGGGCGGGCTCGGTACGCGCAGCAGTTCCTCTGGGACGGCCGCTTCGAGCCGCTCGGCGGCCTCCAGGGCGACTTCGCGCCGGCCGAGGAACATCGCACCGTAGATCTTGAAGTGGTGGTTGTGCACCCGGTACAGGGTGTAGAAGTTCATCGGCCCGGTACGTGCGAGGACCTTCTCGTCGGCGGCGATGGCGCGGCTGTTGTCGGATACGACGCGCCGGTAGTCGCCGCAGAGCACCTCCAGATGCGACGGCATGTGCTGGAGATGGCCGGCGTCGGGCACCAGTCCGCGCAACCGGTCGGCGACGGGCAGGGCCGCCTCGGGGGTCGGGGACATCTCCATCAGGTGGATGTACATGTGCAGGACGCCGGGATGCAGCCTGCCGGCGTCGGTGGCGAGTGCGCGGTCCAGGACGGACTTCGCTTCGCGGGTGCGGGCCCCTTCGGCCGGTTCGCCGGTGCGCAGGTCCCACAGTTGCCAGGGGGTGAGGTTCATCAGCGCGTCGGCGTACAGGGTCGCGATGTCCGGGTCGTCGGGGGCGAGTTCGTGGACGGGGCGCATGCGGTCGGCGTAGGGCGCGTTCCACACCGAGCAGTCCTCCACCGGCTTGGCGCGCGGATAGCGGGCGCGCAACGCTTCGATCAGCGCCCGTTCCACCGGGGTGGCATGGGCGGCCTTCTCGTGTGCCAGTTCGACGGCGGCGTGGGTACGGTCGACGGTCGTGGCCAGGTCCTGGTCGTCGAAGAACTCCCAGGGCTTGTTGTAGTTCGGGCCGGCCGCGTAGGCGATGCCCCAGTAGGCCATGGCACAGTCGGGATCGGCCTCGGCCGCCGCCTCGAAGCAGGAGACGGCCTCCTCGTGATGGAAGGCATACGTCCACACCAGTCCGCGGTCGAACCACAGTTGGGCCTGAGGGGACGAGGTGGTCACCGGGCGGCTGTGGGAGCCGAGGTCGTAGTACTGGTCGTAGTGCTCCATGCGTCTCTCCTGACGGCGGATGATGTCCCGGAGCCGATTTTTACCGAGTTGGGCCTCCCTTCGTCGGAAATCCAGGTATGTACCTGGAAAGGTGGAAGTCTCATGCCCGGCTCACGGTCGACGTGGCCGGCCGAGGAAGTCCAGGATGTGCCCGAACACGTCGAGGGCGGCGCCGCGGCCGAGGAACGTGTCGAGGTGGCCGTAGCCGGGGATTTCGGTGTAGGTCACGTCCAGCTGGGGCTGCCGGCGGGCGAGGACCTGGTGGCAGAGCTTCTGGGAGTCCAGCCACAGCCCGTTCTCGCTGCCGGACAACAGCAGGACGGGGGTGTCGATACGTGCCGCCGCGTCGAGCGCGTTCTGCGGCAGGGCCCGGTAGCGCAGGTCGGTGTCGTGCCAGCGCACCACGGTGCGGGCGAGCTCGATGCGGCGCAGGTGCGGAAGGATCCACAGGGGGGCGGGGCCGAGGAGTTCGGCCAGCCGGTCGTGGGTGGTCTCGGTCAGGTGCTCGTGCACGAACAGCGAAGCGCCCGTGCCCCAGGCCGAGTTGTGGAGCATCTGGCAGGTCGGGTCGGGGCAGTCCGCCTTGCGGGAGGCCAGGGCGAACAGCGGCGTGTACTTCGACCACAGGCCGACCTTGCGGATGTCGACGGGGATGTGGTCGATGCGGTTCTTCAGCAGTTCCCCGGCCAGCGTCATGCGCAGGGAGGTGCGGCCCGCGAGCTTGGGCGTCAGGAACACGCCCTGCGACACGACGCCCGCCAGGCCAGGCACCAGCCCGGCCGTCATGCTCAGCGACAGCGTGAGGGAGCCGATGCAGTGGGCGACGGCGAACAGGGGCCGGTCGTCGCCGATGCGGGCGCGGATGTGGGAGACGGCCGCGGGGATGTCGTACAGGGCGACGTCGTCGTAGGTGTAGCGGCTGCCGGTCTCGTTGTACGGCAGCCGGCAACTGCCCCGCCAGTCCAGCAGCCAGGGCTCGTAGCCGGCGTCGAGCAGGACGTCGACGAGGTTGCGGGTCTCGGGGAGCAGGAACATGTCGGCGGAGGCGGTGTGGCCGTGCAGGAGCAGTACGGCGGGACGGTCCCGCTCGCCGCTGTCGACGCGGGTCAGGCCGAGGCGGACACCGTCGGCCGCCCGGAAGGGGATCTCCTCGACTCGTGTCGGGTCGAGACGGTGGCGGAGCGGGCGCAGGGCCGTGCTGGTGCGGACCTTGCGCAGTGCCGGCCTGTTCCCTCTGGTGGTCGTCGTCCTGAACATCAGCGGCGGGGCTCCGTGGGGGTCTGGGTGCGGCGCAGGTCGAGCAGGTCGGCGGCGGCCCGGGCGAAGGGGCCGAGCAGTCCGCGGCCCATCTCCAGGCCGAACCAGGCGAGCCAGGTCAGTTTCGCGGCCCGCTTTTCCTGGCTGGTCAGGCGCGGGTCGACCTTGATGCCGTCGATCTGGTCGCGTACGTAGCTGTTCGGGGGGACGACGACCTCGCCGGCCAGGCTCACGGGTTCGCCTTCCCGGCCGATCTCGACGGTCAGTGCGCGGGTCTGGCGCCACACGTCCCGGCGGGCCCGGGCGTACTTGCGGCCCTCCAGCCACCAGCTTCCGCCGTCGGCGTCCCGCAACTCCAGGCGGTAGGAGAGGAGTTGGTGGTCCAGGCCGTGCTGCTGCGGGATGCCCTCCTCGGGGCGGATCCATACGTCGCCGCGTTCCACGACCAGCGGCGCGCGGTGTACGGCCGGGCACCGAAGTTCACCGCGTACGTCCACCCGGCGCTCGGTCACGAGCTGGTGCATGCTCGCGATGGAGAGGGTCAGGGTCATCGCGCAGGGCGTGTCGGCGGCGGCGCCGACCGGGCCCACGCTGCCCTCGGTCGTCTCGGTGACCCACAGGTAGGGCTGGTCGTTCTTCTGCGGCAGGCGGGCCAGACCGTCGTCCGCGAGCCGTTCGAAGGTCTTCAGCTGGGCCCGCGCGTCGTAGCGGGCGGCGGGCGGCAGGGCGAGCGCCTCGACGAGCGCGGCCGTGCGGTCCGCCTCGGCCGCCGGTCCCTTCAGCGTGGCCTCGCAGAGTTTGAGGGCGGTGGGGCTCTGCAACACCCTGGTCAGGAAGGTGAGTTCGGGGACCGGGTCGGCTTCGAGGCGGGCCAGCGCGTCGGTGCGCCACTCGTCCCAGTCCTGTACGCGCACGTGCATGCCGCCGAGCGCCATGTCCGATGCGACGTCGTCGAGGGTGTTGGGCACGCCGGTGAGGTTGTAGTCGTAGCCCCAGGCGTCGGGTTCGCAGACGACGGCGGTCGCGACACGGCTCACCCAGTCGACCGGGGCGGCGTTCAGGTAGCGGAAGGCCGGGACGGTGCGGAAGCGGCCGAAGGCCGAGATCAGTCCGCTGCTGAGGTCCTGCGGGTTGTAGGCGCCGGTCCTGGTGTGGCCGCCGATGCCGCCCGGGCGCAGGGCGGTGACGACCAGTCCGTGGTCGCGGGCCCGCCGCAGGGCGACCTCGGCGGCCCACTTCGTCTGGTCGTAGCCCGCGATGAGGCGGTCGGCGTGGGCGAGCGGGTCGTCCTCGCCCATGGAGGTGATGCCGACCTCGTTGAAGACGGCGATGGAGGAGATGTGGTGCAGCGGCTTGGGGTGGCCGGTGACCGCCAGTTCGGCCAGGGTCAGCGCGCCGAGGACGTTGCTCTGGCGCAGTGACTGGTAGCCGCGCAGGAAGTCGACGGCCGCCGCCACGCCCACGACGCTGTCGAGTTCGTGGGCGAGTGTGTTCCACAGGTCGTCCGACAGGCCCAGGTGGGGGCTGCGTATGTCGCCGGGCAGCACGGTGATGCGGCGGCGGACTTCCGAGGACCAGGGCAGCCGGTGGCTGCGCAGTGCCTCGCCGAGCCGGGTGACGGCCGCTTCCTCGTCGGCCGCGCGGACCAGGCAGTAGACGTGGGCGTCACTGTGCCGCAGCAGGTCGAGCAGCATGTGGCTGCCGAGGAAGCCGGTCGCACCGGTCAGCAGGATCCGGCGCGGGGGCAGCGGCTCGGGGGCGCCGGTGAAGGGCAGGCGGTCGGCGAGGGCGAGGTCGGCCAGGATCTGGTCCAGGTCCTCGCGGCGGGCGGTGGTGTAGGGGGCGGCGGGGGTCGGGAGTGGGGAGGGGGCGGGTGCGGGGGCGGTCGCGGTTGCGGTTGCGGTTGCGGTTGCGGTTGCGGTTGCGGTGAACGCCGGGGCCGTGATCGAGGGGGGTGCCGGGAGGGGCGCGCTCCCGGTGGTCCGCGCCCAGCGCTGGGCGATGCTGCGGGGGCGGGCGTCCGCGAACACCTCGTCCAGGTCGATCTCCATGCCCAGCTCGTCCTCCAGCGCGGCGACGAGCTCCACCGCGTTGACGGAGCTGCCTCCCGCGTCGAAGAAGTCGGCGTCGGGCGAGAGGTGACCGGCGGGCAGATGGCGGCCCGCCATCGTGGCGATGACGTCGGCGAGGCCGTCGACATCCTGGTGCGGGGTGGTGCCGGGACCGGATTCCGTGGCGGAGCCGGACTCCACCGGCATGACCTTGGCCAGCAGGTCGCTCACGCTGAGCCCGCCGCCGCCCCGCTCGATCGACTCCGCCGTCGCGCGCTGTCCGGCGTACGCCGACGCTGCCTCGTTCACGTCGTATCCGTCGTTCACGTCACGCATGGGAGCCCTTCAAGGTGTGCGCTGTCCTTTCGTCACTGCTCATCACTGCTGCCGCCAGGAGCGGAACGCCCGCAGGTGTTCGGGCGTGACCACGGTCTCCAGGCGCTCGTCGTCCTGGTCGCCGCCGCCGAGGGCGGCCACCAGACGTCGGGCCGGTGCGTTGCGCGGGGTGCGCTCCGACGTGAGCCGGATCTTGGTGCAGGCCAGCTCTTCGGCGCGATCCGCGAGCCATTGCAGCAGGCGCTCCTCGACGCCCCGGCCGAGCGCCCGGCAGCTCATCAACCAGGCCAGGACGTCGAGTTGGTCGTCGTCGGCCCGGATCGCGAGCAGGCCGATCTGGCCGTAGTCGCCGAAGCGGTCGCGGGCCGCGGCCGTCCAGACCTCGCCGTGCTCCCGCCACCGGGCGAGGTCACCGCCGTCGGCGGACCGGGCGCGGAGGGTGAACTGGTTGGTGCGGCGCACGAGTTGCTCGGCACGCCGGAAGTCCGGCTCGGACAGGGCCCGGATGTCGACCTCCAGGTCCAGCTGGGCGAGGAACTCCTCGAAGCCAGCCTCTTCGCGCACCGCGTCCCGTTCGCGTTCCTGCTCGTAGAACCGTGCCCGCAGCGCGTCCTCGGCCGTGGCAGCCGTCGGCACCAGCGGCCACAACCGGCCCAGAAACTCCGCCAGTTCGGCCGTCGGGGGGCAGGTCACCGACAGCACCTGCGGCTGGGCGGAGCGCATCTTGGCGATCTCGGCGGGGTTGTCGTCCAGGAACAGGAAGCTGTCCGGGCCGAGGTCGAGGGTGCGCGCCGCGTCGGCCAGGCGCACCGGCTTGGGGCCCCAGGCGGCGGAGAGCACGCTGAAGTGCTCCGCCTTCAGGAGGCTGTCGGGGCGGTCCAGGACGGCGCGGACGGTGTCCTCGTCGTTGTTGCTGACCAGTGCCAGCAGTGCGCCCGCCTCCCGCCACCGCAGCAGTCTGCGGGCCAGCAGGGCACGCGGACCGGTCAGGTCGACCGCCTCCGGGCCGATCTCTGCGGCCACCCCGCCCCACAGCGTCTCGTCGCCGTCGACGGCGATCGCCTTCGGCGCGGGCCGCCGAACCGCGCGTACGACCTCGGCCAGGGACAGCGCCACCGCCGCCTGGAAGTGCGGGGTGAAGGGGAGATGGGCGAGCCGTTCGGTCCGCTCGTCGAAGCGTTCCTCAACGGCGTGGTACCGGGTCCAGTGGTCCGGACCGAGCACCGCGATCCCTGGCAACTCGGCCAATTCTGCGGCGACTTCGCGCTCCCAGTGCGTGAAGCGGTCCTCGGGGTGCGCGTACGGCAGGAAGCCGACGATCAGCGGCCCTCGGGTCCGCTCGGCCAGGGCGCGCAGCGCGGCCGGGTAAGCGGTGCGCAGTTCGGCGAGCAGCGCGGCGTCGACCGGGCCGAACCGCTGGAAGTCCGCCGCGCGCAGGAGCACGGCGCCCACAGCCGTGGAGGGGTCGGCGAAGACACCGGAGGGGTCACGCAGGCTCGCGAGCACGTGGTGGTACGGGGCTTCCGCCACCGTCAGGCCACCGCCGCCCGGTGCTCCCTCGTCGACCGCCGCCTCGCACAGCGCCGGGAGGTTGCCGAGGGCGAAGGTGGCGGCGAGGGCGAGCGAGCGGTGCGGGGCGACGGCGGGCTCGACGCCGACCGAAGCCTCGGCCGTCATGGGCCTGTCCCCATCCCCCCGCACCACCCCCGTCGGATCCTCGACCGTCTCCGCGAGCAACCGCACCAGCTCCTCCCCCAGTTCGACGGCGGTCGCCCTATCCAGAATGTCGAGGTTGTGGTCGAGGCGGATCCGGCCCGCGTCCGGGGTCATGGTGATCATCAGGTCGAGGTCGGAGTAGCCCGTCCCCGCCGGGAGCACTTCCAGGTTGGCCAGGCGGCCCGCGGTGGAGCGTACGTAGTTGAAGTACACCTCCACGAGAGGCGCGTTCGCCCGGTACAGCCCCTGCTTGGCCAGCACCGGCAGGACGTCGGTGAACATCGCGCCCTTCGCGAGGATCTTCTCCAGCCTGCCGTCGGTGCGGCGCAGTACCTCTTCGATCCGCTCGTCGGCCCGGGCCTCGGCCGGGAACGGCACGGGTACGCCGAAGAAGCCCACCGCGTCGAAGGCGTCGGCGTGGATGCGGGTGTCGACGGGTACGGCGAGCACGAAGCGTTCGCGTTCGCGCCGTCTGGCCAGCAGCACGGTCAGGGTGCCGAGGCAGAACGCGGCGGGTGTGACCGCGAGTGCGCTCGCCGCCGCCGACACGCGTGCCATGAGCCCGTCGGGGATCGTCAC
The DNA here is from genome assembly GCF_040654815.1 of Streptomyces sp. NPDC050619. Lineage (NCBI taxonomy): Bacteria > Bacillati > Actinomycetota > Actinomycetes > Kitasatosporales > Streptomycetaceae > Streptomyces > Streptomyces sp. NPDC050619. Next base: position 87,515 of record NZ_JBFAIR010000041.1, read on the forward strand.
GGTCGCGCTGCCGGCCCGGTAGGACCGCTGGGCGGGTCGGGGCCGGGCCAGGGTCAGGTCCAGGCGGGCGCTGCCCTGGAACGCGTCCCGCCACTCGGCCGCGCCGGCGCCCGGCACTCCGGTCTGCTGGGCCTCGATCAGCAGGTCGATGTCCCGGTTGGTGACGGTGTCGCCGAGCGAGGTGCCGGACAGTTCGGCGTCGATCTCCGCCGCGACCAGCAGCAGGGACTGTAGATCGCTCACCGCGTGGTGCGCGCCGAACGCCAGGATCTGGCCGCGGACGCCGGCGTCCAGCGCCTCGAACCGCCACAGCGGTGCACTCGCCAGGTCGAACGGGGGTTCCAGGAGTCGTCGCAGCCGGTCGGCGGCGTCCAGTTCGCCGTCCGCGGGGACCGGCGTCCAGCGCAGCATCGGCCGCGTGGGCTCCCGTTCCACCCGCAGCTGTCGCCCGCCCTCGCCGCCGCTGACGACAGCGGTGCGCAGGGCCGCGTGCCGTGCGGCGAGGCGGGTGAGGATGGCGGTGAGCGTCTCCTGGGTGGTCGGCTCGGTGAGCCGGAGGGCCAGGCCGACGGCGTGTGCCGCGTCCGGCATGTCCGTATGGGCGCTGCGCAACAGCCGTACGACGTCGCGGGTCGCCGGGCGCAGTTCGGTGTCCGGCACCTCGGTGACGGCCGGCCGCTGCCGCGCCGGCGCCTCGGCGTTCCGCTCGGGCAGGGCCTGGCCCAGGGCGCGGGCGAGGCCGCGGATGTCGGCCGCCGAGAAGACCGCGGCGGCCGGGAGTTCGACGCCCAGCTGGCGGGCGAAGGTGTTGCGCAGCCGCACGAACATGAGGGAGTCCAGGCCCAGTTCCTTCAGGGCGGTGGTCGCCGACACGTCCTCGGCACCGCCGGAGACCTCCCCGACCCGGGCCCGGACGTACGCCTCCAGCCGTTCGGCACGCTCCTGGTCGGTCGTCGCCGCGAAGATCCTCTCGGCCAGGCCGTCCTCGTCGGAGCCCGGCCCGTCCGTCGCGGCGGGCACCAGGTCCGCCAGGATCGGCCGGGTGCGCGCCGCGTCCGGGTCGAGGGCCGGCAGCGCCCGGTCCAGGGCGAGGGGGGCGAGTTGGCGCCGGGAGGTGGAGAGCACCCGCTCGAACAGTTCGCCGCCCTCCTCCGGGGAGAACGCGACCAGGCCGGCCCCGCCGGTGTCGGCGGCCATCCCGACGCGTGCCCAGGCGCCCCAGTCCAGGCTCAGCGCCCGGCGTTCGGTGCGGGCAAGGTGGTGCGCCCAGGCGTCGAGGAAGGCGTTCGCCGCCGCGTAGGGGCTCTGCCCGGCCGAGCCGAGCAGGCCGGCCGCCGAGGCGAACAGCACCAAGTCCTCAGCTTCCGGGACGAGTTCGGTGAGCAGGGCGGTGCCGAGGACCTTGGGGGCGAGGACGCGCAGGACGCGTTCGTCCGTCAGGTTCGTCACCGTGGCGTCGTCGAGCACACCGGCCGCGTGGACGACCGCGGTGATCGGTCCCGCCTCGTGTCGTACGGCGTCCAGGGCGGCCGTCAGTCCGTCGCGGTCGGCGACGTCGGCGCGGGCGAGGTGCACGGTGACCCCACGCCGCTCAAGCCCCTCGATCCAGCGCGCGGCGTCCGCGTCGGGTGCGCCGCGGCTCATCAGGGCGAGACGGCGCGCTCCCCGGCCCGCCAGCCGCTCGGCGACGACCCGGCCGAGGCCGCCCAGACCACCGGTGATCAGGTACACGCCGTCCGGAGTGATCGTGCCGTGGCCGCCGTCGTCCGGCCGGGTGCGGGTGAGGCGCGGTACCAGGCGGTCTGCCCCGCGCAGTGCGACGAGCCGCTCGTCGTCGGCGTGCCGCAGCTGCGTCCACAGGGCGTCGAGGCCGTCCGTGGGCGGCAGGTCGATCAGCGTGGTCGCCAGTTCGGGGTGCTCCTGCGCCACGGTGAGCCCGAAGCCCCACGCGAGCGCCTGCTCGGGGCGGGTCACCTCGGTGCTGCCCCCGGCGGCCTGGCTGCCCCGTACGACGACGAACAGGCGGGGCGAGCGGCCCTGGGCGCGCTCGGCGAACGTCCGCACCAGGTGCAGGGTGTTCAGGCAGCACAGCCGGGCCGCCCGCTGTGCGGTGCCGGCGTCCCCGATCGCCGGAGCGTCGAGCGCCGTCAGCTGGATCACGCGCTCGGGTGGTCCGTCCGCGAAGGCCTCGTCGAGCAGTCGCGCCAGCTGCCGCGGATCGGCCGGGTCGAGGACGTAGCGGCCCGGGCCTTCGGCGCCGTACGCCTCGCCGCTGCGGGCGATGACGTGCGGTACCGAGGCGGAGATGAGTCGCTCGGCGAGCGCGTCGGCCACACCCGTCCCGTCCGCGAGGAGCAGCCAACTGCCGTGGCCGGGCGGCTCCTTGGCGAGCGGGCGCGGCTGCCAGCGAGTCTCGAACAGCGCGCTGTCCAGCGGGGAGAGCGCGGCCAGCTCGAACTCCTCTGCCGCCAGCAGGAGTTGTTCGTCCTCGTCGTACAGGCGCAGGTCCAGTGTGGCCTTGTCGCCGTCCATGGAACGCAGTTCGCAGGTCACCCAGGCGGGCGGGGTGCCGCGTCCGGTGAAGCGGAGCCGGCCGACGCCGGCGGGCACGAACGCCCGGCCCTGAGGCGCGTCGCCGGGCAGAGCGGCCGTGTGGAAGGCGGCGTCGAGGACGGCGGGGTGCAGGAGGTGACCGGCCGCGGGCTTGCGGGTCAGTCGGCCGAGTGCCGCCAAGGACGTACGGTGGCCCTCCTCCAGGCCGCGGAAGGCGGGGCCGTAGTCGATGCCGAGGGCGGTGAGGCCGGCGTAGACGGACGGCAGGTCGGCCGGCTCGTCGCAGCGCTCGCGCCATACGGCGAGACCCTCGCCCGTGTCCCCGAGCCTCTCGCCCGTGTCCCCGGGTGCGCCGACGGCGACGCGACCGTGGACATGCCGCTCCCACACGGCGCGCCGCTCGCCCACGGCCGCCGAGGCGATCGTGAAGTCCCGGAATCCGTCCTCGGCGGGACGCAGGACCAGTTGCAGCCGTACGGGCTTGTCCGCGCCCAGGCGCAGCGGCTGGAGGAATCCGACGTCGGCCAGGGCGACTTCGCCGCCGTCACGCAATGCCGACGCCGCCTCCAGGGCCAGGTCGAGGAAGGCCGCGGCGGGCAGCCAGACCTCGCCCCCGACGCGGTGGTCGGCCAGGTAGGCGAAACGGGCGTCGCCGAGGTCGATGTCGGTCTGGAAGAGGTGCCGGCCGGGTTCGTCGCTCGACTCGATGTGCGTCCCCAGCAGCGGGATTCCGCTGTCCGTGAGGCCGGTCGGGGCGGGCGCGAGCCAGTGGCGTTCGCGGGTGAAGGCGTAGGTGGGCAGGTCGACCCGGCGCCCGGCCGGGAACAGCGTCGGCCAGTTAGGGGTGTGCCCGGCCGTGTACAACTCCCCGAGCCTGCGCAGCAGTACGTCGTGGCCCTCCTCCTGGCGGCGCAGGGAGGCGACGCTCACGGCGTCGACGCCGGCCTCGGCCGCCACCGCCTCGATGGACGCGCCGAGGGACGGGTGGGGGCTCAGCTCCACGAAGTAGCGGTAGCCGTCGTCCAGCATCCGCCGGACCGTGTCCGCGAAACGGACCGGCTCGCCGAGGTTGGCGAACCAGTGGCCGGCGTCGAGCCGCTCCCCGGGCAGGGGCTCGGCCGTCACGGTCGAGTAGAGCGGAGTCGATGTACGCGTGCCCCGCACCTCGGCGAACCGGTCGAGGAGCTCCTCGCGCAGCGGATTCATCAAGGGGGTGTGCGAGGCGAACGCCGTCGACAGCCGCCGGGCGGAGATCCCCTGCTCCTCCAGCTGCCGCTCCAGCTCGGCCAGCGCCTCGGCCGCACCGGAAACAGCCGTGGAGTGGGGGCTGTTGACCGCCGCGACGAACAGCCGGCCGGCGTACGGCGCCAGCAGCTCCTCGACCTGCGGGCGGGGCAGGTCCAGGGCGAGCATGCCGCCCTTGCCCGCCAGCGGTACGACGGCCTCGGCGCGCCCGGTCACCACGGTGACGGCGTCGTCGAGGGTGAGGGCGCCCGCGCTGTACGCGGCGGCAATCTCGCCGAGACTGTGCCCGATCACCGCGTCGGGGGTGACGCCGAGGGAGCGCCAGGCGGCGGCCAGCGCCGCGTTGACGGCGAACAGCACCGGCTGGAGGATCTCGGTGCGGTCGAGACGGGCGGGGGTGGGGTCGGCGGGGTCCTTGGCGGTGTCCTCGGCGTCGCGCAGGACGTCGAGGACGGACCAGCCGGCCTGCCGAAGCACCGCCTCGTCGATCCGGGCCAGCTCCTCGCGGAACGCGTCCGACTCGGCCGACAGTTCCCTGCCCATGCCCGGCCATTGACCGCCGTGCCCGGCGAAGACGAAGGCCACCTTGCCCGTCTGCTCCTCGCGAGGCGGCGCCGTCGGTGTCCGCCCGGTCGCCAACGCGTCGAGGGCGGCCAGCAGTTCGTCGCGGTCACCCGCGACGAGGGCCGCACGCCGCTCGAAGTGACTGCGGTGCCGGGCCAGGGTGTGGGCGACGTCGGGCAGGGCGGTGTCCTCAGTCAGGGCGGTGTCCTCGGTCAGGTGCGCGGCGAGCCGCGCCGCATGCTGCCGTACGGCGATGTCATCGCGTCCGGAGAGGACGAACAGCCGCCTGCCCGGCGCGGGTTCGCGCGTGGCCGTGGCCTCGACCTCGGGCTCGGGCTCGGCACGCGGGGCCTCCTCCACGATGACGTGGGCGTTGGTGCCGCTGATGCCGAAGGCGCTCAGTCCGGCGCGCCGGGTCCGCTCCCCCGACGGCCAGGCCGCCTGCTCGTGGAGCAGGCGCAGCCCGCTGTCGGCCCAGTCCACGTGGCGGCTGGGCGTGTCGGCGTGCAGGGTGCGCGGCAGCGTCTCGTGCCGCAGCGACTGCACCACCTTGATGAGACCGGCCACGCCCGAAGCGGCCTGCGCGTGCCCGATGTTGGACTTGAGCGAGCCCAGGTACAGCGGGCGGTCCTGCGGACGTGCGGCGCCGAAGACCTCGGCCAGCGCGTTCGCCTCGATCGGGTCGCCCAGGGTCGTCCCGGTGCCGTGGGCCTCCACGTAGTCGATGTCGGCGGGCTCCAGACCGGACAGCTCCAGGGCCCGCCGGATGACCTGTTCCTGTGCCGGGCCGTTCGGCGCGGACAGGCCCTGGCTGCGGCCGTCCTGGTTGACTGCGGTGCCGCGCAGTACGGCCAGTACCTGGTCGCCGTCGCGGCGGGCGTCGCTGAGCCGCTTCAGTACGACCATGCCCGCGCCCTCGGCCCAGATGGCGCCGTCGGCGGCGTCCGAGAAGGAGCGGCAGCGGCCGGTCGGGGACAGGCCGCGCAGGCGGCTGAACTCGACGAAGGTCTGCGGTGTCACCATCAGCGTCACACCGCCCGCGAGCGCGAGATCGCACTCGCCCGCGCGCAGCGCCTGGGCCGCCAGGTGGACCGCCACCAGCGACGAGGAGCAGGCGGTGTCCACGGTCAGCGCGGGGCCGTTCAGGCCGAGCGTGTAGGCGAGGCGGCCCGAGGCCACGCTGAGGGCGGAGCCGGTGCCGACGTACCCGTCGAGCTGGTCGAGGCGGGTGCCGGCCAGGTATTCGCTGCCGAACATGCCGACGTACACACCGGCGGTGCTGCCCGCGAGGTCGGCGGGCACGATGCCGGCCCGCTCCAGCGCTTCCCAGGTGGTCTCCAGCAGCAGCCGCTGCTGCGGGTCCATGGCGGCGGCTTCCTTCGGGGTGATGCCGAAGAAGCCCGCGTCGAAGGACTCGATGTCGTCGAGGAAGCCGCCCTCGCGGGCGTACGACTTGCCCGGGGCCTCGGGGTCGGGGTCGTAGAGCGACTCGATGTCCCCCCAGCGTCCGGCGGGGAAGGGTCCGACGGCGTCGCGGCCTTCGGCGACCAAAGACCACAGGCTCTCCGGATCGCCGACTCCGCCCGGCAGTCGGCAGGCCATGGCCACGAGTGCCACCGGCTCGTCGGTCGCGCGTGTCGTCCTGCGTGCGGGCTGCGGGGCGGGAGTGGTGCGGCGTGTCGTCGCGAGGGCGGTGGTCAGCAGGTGGTCGGCGAGCCGGGCCGGGGTGGGATGGTCGAACAGCAGGGTGGCGGGGAGTTTGGCGCCGATGCGTGTGCTGATGCGGTTGCGCAGTTCGACGGCCGTCACGGAGTCCATGCCCAGGTCGCGCAACGGCTGGTCGGGGCGGACTGCGTCCCGCGAGCGCAGGCCGAGGGCGTGGGAGGTCTCCTCGCGGACCAGGGCCAGGACGCGCGCGGCCCGTTCGGACTCGGGAAGCCGGGCCAGGCGGTCCGCGAGGCCTTCAGCGGTGCCCTGTCCGGTGCGGGGCGCGGGCAGCAGCGTGCGCCACAGGGCGGTCGCGGGGCCGCCTGCCATGGCCGGGTTCTCGCGCAGCCGAGGCAGGTCCAGGGACCAGGCGACGAGGTGCGCGGTGCCCCGGCGCAGGGCGAGGTCGACGAGGTCGCGGCCCTGGTCGGCGGTGAGGGCGCGGTGGCCGAGGCGGGCCATGCGGTCCAGGTCGGCGTGGGCGGCGGCCAGTCCTTCGCCCGCCCACGCGCCGAACGAGACCGAGACGCCGGGCAGGCCCGAGGCCCTGCGGTGGTGGGCCAGTTGGTCGAGGAAGGCGTTAGCGGCCGCGTAGTTGCCCTGGCCCGCGGTGCCCAGCACGCCGGCGGCCGAGGAGACCAGCAGGAAGAGGTCGATCGGCCGGTCGGCGGTGAGCCGGTGCAGGTGGGCGGCGCCGTCGACCTTGGGGCGCAGGACCTGCGCGAGGCGCTCGGGGGTCAGGTCGGCGATCACCCCGTCGGCCAGGATGCCGGCGCAGTGCACGACGCCGCGCAGCGGCAACTCGTCGCCGATCCGGGCGAGTACGTCGGCCAGGGCCGCCGCGTCCGCGACGTCGCACGCCGCGACCTCGGCCTCGGCGCCGAACGCGGCCAGTTCGGCGGTGACTTCGGCGGTGCGGGGATCGTCCGTGCCCTGACGGGAAGTCAGCAACAGGCGAGGGACGCCGAGTTCCGCCAGCAGCCGAGCGATGTGCCGGCCCACGGCGCCCAGGCCGCCGGTGATCAGCACCGTGCCGTCGGTGGGTACGGGGGCGGGGCGGCCCACGAGGTCGAGGACGACGGGGCGGTCGGGAGTGGTCCGGCGCCGAAGTGCCTCGCGTGCGGCGGACACGGGAAGCACGAGGGGACGACGCGTAGGCCACAGTCGCACATGGCCGTCGGCCGCTACGAGGGGTCCCGCCGCCGCGACGGTGAACGGCATCTCGTCCGCAAGCACGGTCACCAGGCTCGCGTCGGTCACCGCCTCGGAGCCGGGCGGGGTGTCGGTGAGAGCGACGACTCGCAGGCCGAGGGGCACGCCGTCGACGTCGGCGCCGACTTCGGTGACGACCCCCGCGCACTGCGTCTCGTACGGGCTGAGGTGAAGGCCGACGGCGTGGACCTGAATCCGCACCTCATGCGGACCGACAGCCCTGGGTGCCACGGCACGCAGGGTCATGTCGTCCGGGTGTCCGGTCAGCTCGTACCGGTCCCCGGCCGGGATCCGCAGCGCGTCCGCGGTGCGGGCTCGTACCAGCCGTGGGGCGAGCAACGTGCCCGCGCGGGCGGCGAGTTCGGGCTCGTCGGACTGCGTGACGGCCGCTACCAGCGCCTCGGCCGGAGCCGAGTCGTCGAGGTCCAGCAGGGTCAGTCCGAGGTCGGGGTGTTCGGTGCGGGCGCTGCGGGCCAGGCCCCACAGCACCGACTGGACGAGGCCGGGCACGGGGTCCCCGTCGGCGGCCCCGACCGCGCCGCGCGTCGCCCAGACCGTCCGGGAGGGCGTCTCCTCGGGCGGGAGGGCGATCAGCTCCCGCAGCTCGGCCAGGGCGGTGGCCGCCAACTCCTTTGCCGCGGCGGCCGTTTCGGTGTCGTCCGTCACCGGGCGCGGCCAGAACCGCACGAGAACGTCGGCGTCCTGCTCGCGCACCTGGATCCCGGCCGCGTCGAGGCCGCGCCGGGCGGCGGCGACCTCGGGATCCGACCGGTCTCCGACGAGGGTCCACGCGCCGGCCGGTGCCTCGGCCGACGGCGCGTCCACGGCCGTCCACGCCACCTCGTACAGGTGGCGGGCGTTCTCCGGGCCGCCCCGCAGATCGGCCGGGTCGGCGGCCCGCAGCCGTACGGCCTCCAGGCGGCCGGCCGGGAGGCCGTCGGCGTCCCAGAGCGTCACGTCCAGCGTGAGGTCCGTCCCGGAGGCGCCGGTGCGGCGCACGGACGCGGTCAGTTCGGTCGCGCCGCCGGGCGGCAGGACGCAGCGGCCGACCGCGACCGGAAGCAGCAACCTTTCTTCGGAGCCGTCGAACGCTGCGGCCACGTGCAGCGCGGCGTCCAGCAGCGCCGGGTGGACGGGGTACGGGTCGTCCGTGTCGCGGGCCGTGTGGGGCAGTGACAGACGGGCCAGCAGTGCGCCGTCGCCGGTGCGGACCGCTTCCCGTACACCCTGGAAGGCCGGGCCGTAGCCGAGGCCGAGGGCGGACAGCCGTTCGTACGTCCGCCCGCTCCAGGTCTGCTCGGCCGGGTGCGGCCACGTCGGGGGCTCGCCGATGAGCTCCGGGGCGGGTTCGGCCGCTGAGGCGGTGGCGTGCAGCGTCCAGGGCGTGGCCTCCTGGCCGCGCGGACGGCTGTGCACGGTGATCTCCGGTACCGGGCCGGTGCCCGAGACCTCGACGGACACCTCGACCGGGCCGGCGGCGGGCAGGGTGAGGGGGGCGAGGAGGAGCAGGCCGGTGATGTCGCCCGGGGCATGCGGGCGGGCCACGGCGAGGGCGGCGCGGCACAGCTCCATCAGGGTGGTGCCCGAGACCACGGTCCGTCCGAACACCGTGTGGTCGGGCAGCCAGTCGGCGGTGGCCGTGGACCACTCGTTGCGGAAGGTCCAGCGGGTCTCGTCCGCCGACTGGAGCTGGATGCCGAGCAGCGGGTGGGCGGCGCGGTCGAAGAGGCCGGGGGTGCCCGTGGCCGGGGCGGGTTCGGTCCAGTGGCGCTGCGCGTCCCAGGTGTAGGTCGGCAGGTCGGCGGGTTGTGGGGTGTCGGGGACGAGGCGGCGCCAGTCGATGTGCCGTCCGTGGACGTGGAGTTCGGCGGCGGCGCGGTCGAGACAGGCGGGGCCGTCCTCGTCGCGGCGCAGTGAGCCGACGGCGAGGAGCTCGTGGCCGGAGTCCTCCGCTACGGTGCGCACCGCGGTCAACAGAGCTGGGTGCGGGCTGAGTTCGACGAAGTGGCGGTAGCCGTCGGCGGCCATGCGCTCGACCGTGGGCGCGAAACGGACGGGTTCCCGCAGGTTGGTGTACCAGTAGTCGGCCTCGAGTTCGTCGGTGACCGGCTCGCCGGTGACGGTGGAGTACCAGGCGACGGAGGTCGGGTAGGTGGTGACGCCGTCGAGTTCGTCGAGGATCGTCGTGCGGACCGGCTCGACCTGGGCGCTGTGGGAGGCGTAGTCGACGTCGAGGCGGCGGGCGAAGACCTGCTGCCGGTCGAGGTCGGCGAGCAGGGTCTCCACGGACTCCACGTCACCGGAGAGCACCGTGGAACGGCCGCTGTTGACGGCGGCGATCGAGATACGGCCGCCGTGGCCGGCGAGGCGGGCGGTGAGCTCGGTGTGCGGCAGCGCGACGACGGCCATGGTGCCGCTGCCGGACAGCTCGGTCAGGGCCTGGCTGCGCAGGGCGACCACGGCCCCGGCGTCATTGAGGCTGAGCGCCCCGGCGACACAGGCCGCGGCGACCTCGCCCTGGCTGTGCCCGATCACCGCGTCGGGCCGGATGCCACGGGCCTTCCATACGGCGGCCAGGGACACCATCACCGCGAACAGGACCGGCTGCACGACGTCCACCCGGTCCAGGGACGGGGCACCCGCGTCACCGCGCAGGACCGCTGCCGCCGACCAGCCGGTGAAGGGGCGCAGGGCGGCGTCGCAGCGGTCGAGTTCGTCGGCGAACACCGGGTCGCGGTCGAGCAGGTCGCGGGCCATGCCGGCCCACTGGGATCCCTGACCGGGGAAGACGAAGGCCACCTTGCCGTGCGGCAGGGCGAGTTGGGGACCCACCACCCGCTCCGGGTCCGGCTGCTCCTGGGCCAGCCCGCGCAGCGCCGCCAGCAACTCGTCGCGGTCACCGGCCTGAACGACGGCGCGGTGTTCGAAGTGCGTGCGGTGGTGGGCGAGCGTGGCGGCCACCGAGGGCAGCGGTGCCTGCGGCTGGGCAGCGAGGGCCCTGTGGAGGCGGTCGGCCTGCCCCTGGAGGGCGGGAAGGGTGCGGGCGGAGAGCGGGAAGAGGGTCCGGGCGGGCCGGTCTGCTGCGGTCGGCGTGCCCCGGTCCGCGTCGCTCGGCGCGCCCCGGTCGGCGACGCTCGGCGCAGGCTGGTCCTCCGCACTCGGCACAGGCCAGCTCTCGGCACTCAGGGCGGGCCGGCCCTCGACACGCGGCCGTGCCGGCACCGAGCTGCCCACCGGGGTCTCCTCCAGCACCACATGTGCGTTCGTGCCGCTGATCCCGAACGCGCTCACCCCGGCCCGCCGTACCCGCTCTCCGCTCCGGGACCAGGCCACGGCGTCGGTGAGGAGCCGCAAGCCACTGTGCGGCCAGTCGATGTGCTTGGTCGGGGTGTTGGCGTGCAGGGACGGCGGGAGTACCTCGTGGCCCAGGGCCAGCACCGTCTTGATGATGCCGCCGATGCCCGCGGCGGCCTGCGTGTGGCCGATGTTGGACTTCAGTGAGCCGATGCCGAGGGGGCGGTCGGCGGGGCGGCCGGGACCGAACACGGCGGCGAGTGCGCCGGCCTCGATGGGGTCGCCGAGCGGGGTGCCGGTGCCGTGTGTCTCGACGTAGTCCAGGTCGTCGGGGCGGAGTCCCGCGGCGTCCAGGGCGGCGCGCAGCACCCGCTCCTGTGCCGGGCCGTTGGGTGCGCTCAGGCCCTGGCTGCGGCCGTCCTGGTTGATCGCCGAGCCCTTGATCACCGCGAGGACCCGGTCGCCGTCCCGGCGTGCGTCGGTGAGCCGCTTGAGCAGGACCAGGCCACAGCCCTCGGCCCACACCACGCCGTCCGCGTCGCTGGAGAACGCCCCGCACCGCCCGGACGGCGACAGTCCGCGCAGCCTGCTGAACTCGACGTGCCCGCGCGGCGTCACCAGCAGCGTCGCGCCGCCTGCCAGCGCCAGGTCGCACTCGCCGCCCGCCAGCGCCCGCGCCGCCAGGTGCAGGGCGACGAGGGAGGAGGAGCAGGCGGTGTCGACGGTGACCGCCGGGCCCTGGAGGCCGAGGGTATAGGCGATGCGCCCGGAGGCCACGCTGGACGCCGAGCCGGTGGCGACATGCCCGTCGAGTTGGCCGAGCGGCGCCGAGGCGAGGTAGCCGCTGTCGTACAGGCCGGCGTAGACGCCTGTGGAGCTGCCGTTCAGCGTGTCGGGGACGATTCCGGCGCGTTCGATCGTCTCCCACGCGGTCTGGAGCAGCAGGCGCTGCTGCGGGTCCATGGCCGCGGCCTCGCGCGGGGATATCCCGAAGAAGGCCGCGTCGAAGCGGTCGATGCCGGTGAGGTAGCCGCCGCGCAGGGAGTACGCGGTGCCGGTGGCCGCCGGGTCGGGGTCGTACAGGCCCTGGGTGTTCCACCGTCCGGGCGGCACCTCGGTGACGGCGTCCTCGCCCTCGGCGAGCAGCCGCCACAGCGCCTCGGGGTCGTCGGCGCCGCCCGGGAACCGGCAGGCCATGGAGATGATCGCGATGTCGTCGTCCGCGCGCACCGGGGCGTCGGAAAGCACGGGGTCCGCGGCCGGGGCGGGCGCGTCGTGGAAGACGGCTTCGGCCAGCGCCGCGACGGTGGGGTGGTCGAAGACGAGCGAGGGGTTCAGGATCCGCCCGGTCTGTTCGGACAGGTCCGCGGCCAGGGTCACCAACTGGCGGGAGCCCAGGCCGAATTCGGCGATCGGCCGGTGCGGGTCGACGGTCAGCGGGTCGAGCCCTGCCGCCTCGGCGACGGCCGGCACGAGCCAGGCCCGCACGCCCTGAGGTGTGGTGATGGACGGCTCGGCGGACTGCTTCGGGGACTCGTTCGCAGGCATCTGGGCAGGTGTCCTCGTGAACTCGGGCTCGGGTGCGTGTCCCGTACGAGCCATGGCGATACGGCGACATGGCCGGCGTATGGCCGAACGGGCGGCGGCAGGCGTACGGCTGTTGCGCCGGCGGCGGGCGGGGTCAGCGCGTGGCGGGTGCGGCGACCGTGGAGAGGGCGCCGCCGAGATAGGCCGCCCGGGAGGCGTGGCGCTGGATCTTGCCGCTGGACGTCTTGGGGATCGTGCCGGGGCGGACCAGGACGACGTCGCGCACGGCGAGGCCGTGGGCCTCGCCGATCGTGCTGCGGATCAGGTCGGTGATCTTCTCGGTCTCGCCCGCGGCCTCAGGGGCCGCCTCGGCGACGAGGACGACCTGCTCGCCGTCCGCTCCCCCGTCGGCTCCCCCCTCGACGGAGAAGGCGGCGGTGCAGCCGGGGCGCAGGGCCGGGTGGGACATCTCGGCGGACAGCTCGAGGTCCTGCGGGTAGTGGTTGCGGCCGTCGATGACGATCAGGTCCTTGAGCCGGCCGGTGACGAACAGTTCGCCCTCGCGCAGGAATCCGAGGTCGCCGGTGCGCAGGAAGCGGCCCTCGTGGCCGGCCAGGGTGGCGCGGAAGGTCTCGCGGGTGGCGAGGGTGTTGCGCCAGTAGCCCTTGGCGACGCTCGCGCCGCTGACCCAGATCTCGCCGATCTCTCCCTCGGTGAGTTCTTCGTGGCGTTCGGGGTCGGCTATCGCCAGGGTCAGGCCGGAGCCGGGGCGGCCGCAGCCGACGGCCGCGGCGTCGGCGGCACCGGCGTGCGGCCCGGACCCGGCGGCTTCCACCAGGGCGGGCGGGCTGTCCACCGAGCCGCCGGTGACCATCACGGTCGCCTCGGCCAGGCCGTAGCAGGGATAGAAGGCTTCACGGCGGAAGCCGGCCGGGGCGAAGGTGTCGCCGAACCGCCGCAGGGTGGCGGCGCGTACCGGCTCGGCGCCGTTGAAGGCGACCTTCCAACTGCTGAGGTCGAGGCCGTCGACGAGTTCGGGGGTGGCGTGCTTCAGGCCCAGCTCGTAGGCGAAGTTGGGGCCACCACTGGTGTGCGGGCGGTAGCGGCTGATCGCCTTCAGCCAGCGGTCGGGCCGCTGGAGGAAGTGCAGCGGCGAGAAGAGGGTGGTGGTGAGGCCGAGGTAGACCGTGTTCAGGACCGGGCCGATGAGTCCCATGTCGTGGTGGACGGGCAGCCAGCTGACGATGAGTTCGTGGTCGTACTGGGCGATGACGTCCGGGGTGTGCCCCATCCGCTCCGTGATGACCCGCTCGTTGTCCAGCAGGTTCCCGTGCGTGACGACCACGCCGCGCGGGGCGGAGGTGGAGCCGGAGGTGTACTGCAGGAAGGCGACCGAGTCGGCGGTGAGGTCGGGTTCGCGCCAGGAGGCGGCGGCCTCGTCGGGGATGTCCTCGGTGGCCACGCAGGTGATGTCGGCCAGTTCGGGCAGGTGCTCCGTCATGCCGGCCAGGGCGCCGATCACGTCACGGCCGCCCAGGATCACCTTGGCGTCCGCGTCGGCCACCAGGCGCTTCATCCGGGTCAGGGCACGGTGGTTCTGCGACCGGCCCTGCGGGGGCACGCCGGGTACGGCGACCACGCCGGCCGAGAGGCAGCCCAGGTAGCCGCAGATGAAGTCGAGGCCGGGCGGGTACAGCAGCATGGCGCGCGAACCGGCCAGACCGCGCTCCTCCAACCAGGCGGCGATGGCCCGGGACCGCTCGGCCAGCCGACCGTAGGAGATGTCTTCGATCTCTCCGTCGCAGTCGCCGGTGACGAGGAACCGGTAAGCGGTCCGGTCGGGCTGGTGTGTGGCGTGCTTGGTCAGCAGATCGACCAAAGAACGAGCCATATGAGCAGTCTCACCTGTCTGGATCGGTGGGCGAGGAACCGTAGTCCGAGGGCACCATCCGATTCCAGGAGTCGCGGCGCTCGTCCACCGGCTCCTCGTGGTCCCGTGCAGTTCGCTACCGGCGGGTAACCCACCCTAGCAAGGGTGCTCGGCCGCGCCGGTCGGGACAGTGTAAATCCTGCGTGTCAAAGGGTACGTGACCGCCTGTTCACCAGCTTTCGACGTCAACGACCCCCCGGCCACCGGCATTTCGCCGGTGGCCGGGTCTTCGCGACGCGCCGGTGTCAGCCGCCGTTCAGTCGCGCGCGCAGGAGTCCCTTGCCGAGTTCGGCACCCTTGCGGCTGTCCGCCTGAGCCTTGCGGAACAGGTCGACGACTTCGGTGTCCTTCTCGCGCTCCGCGTCCTGGATGTACGTCTCCAGGCGCAGCGCGTTGTTGAGGCACGCCTCCACATACCAGATCAGGTTGTAGTCCTTGTCCGGCGTACCCGTCACGCCGCCGGTCTCCGTGGCGCTGGTCATTCGGACCTCCTCCAGCGGTTGTCGTTCCGGAGCCGGTCGAGTACCCCTCCGACCGGCTCCGGAACACGGCGGGCGCCACGGCCTTCGGACGGCATCAACTCGCCTTTGCCCTAAGGCAATTCAGACAGTTGCCACAGAAGCGAACAGTGCCCGGGCAGTTTCGGAGTGAAGTCTTCCTCAACCGTGCGAGATCGATCAATGACGGTGTGTACTGTGCTCCGAGTGCCTCACGCATAGGCCCTGCACCCCACCCCCTTCTTGGACTCGATTCGATGATCGAATTACCGGACCTGGTGGCCGGTGGTCTCACCGCCGGCACACTGTCCGCGCTCGCCCTCGCCGGCGGGCTGATGCGATCCCGGCGACAACAGGTCAGGCAGCGCGCGGAGATCGCGGCGTTACGCGGCCGGCTCGACGGCGCGCTGGAGGCGTTCACCGCCGAGATCGAGCATCTGGCCGCACAGCGCCTTCCCGCCACCGCCCGGCAGCTGGCCCATCCGCACGTGACGGTGCCGGGCCCCCTGGAGCCGGAGGTGGACGGAACGCCGTTGGGTACCGCCCTGGAGGACGTACTCGGCGGACTGCGCGACGAGTTGGCCGCCCAGCGCGCCCGGATCGACGCGGCCGCGCAGGCCGGTATGCGCGGGGCCACCCGCGAGATCCAGGCGGCGCTGTACCGGCTTCAGGACGCCCTGCGAGTACTGCAACAGCGCTACGACGACCCGGAGTTGGCGCAGACCCTGTTCCAACTGGACCACGAGAACGAGCAGTCGCTGCGCCGGGCGCAGGTGGCCGCGGTCGTGTGCGGGGCGTGGGTGGGACTCGCCCGCGAGGAGTCGCATGTGGTGGACGCGGTGACCGGCGGACAGGCCCGGCTCGCGGGCTATCACCGGGTCCGGGTCCACAACCACCTCCGGACGGGGACCGCTCTGGTCTCGCACGCCGTCGAGCCGGTCGCGATCATCGTCGCCGAGCTCCTCGACAACGCCCTGCGGCACTCCGCGCCGGACACCGATGTCGTGGTCAACCTGGAGCAGGTCCATCACGGTGTCTGCGTGAGCGTCGACGACGTGGGCGTGGGCATGACGCAGGACGAACGGGCGCACGCCCAGCGGCTGACGGCCGGTTCCGATCCGATCCTGCTCACCGACCTCGGCGATCCGCCCCGCATGGGGTTCGCCGCGATCGGTCAGCTGACCCGGCAGTTCGACCTCGGCGTGGATCTGTCCTCGCCGTCCCCGTACGGCGGTGTGCGGGCGGTCCTGCGCGTCGACAGTCATCTCCTCAGCCGTATCGACCCCGTCGAGCAGCCGCCGGCGGCCAGCGCCCCGCGCTCCACCCGCGCAACGGCGAAGGAGGCGCCCGCCACCTCGCCACCCGCCGCCTCGCCGCCCGCCACCTCGCACGCCTACCGGGCCGAACGGGACGAGGACGCCTCCACCGCCGTGTCCGGGCATCACGCGCCGGGCGACCCGGGCGGGCTGCCGCAGCGCCGACGCCGTACACGGACCACCGCAGCGGCCACACCTGGCACATCAGCCACCATGAGCGCAGCAGCCACACCCGGCGCCCCCGCGCCGCAGCGGCCGGCGCGCCGCCCGGAGGAGGC
>NZ_JBFAIR010000042.1:0-40011 GCF_040654815.1 Streptomyces sp. NPDC050619
AAACGCTCGGCTGGAAAACCCCAGCCGAGCGCCTGCGTGATCTACTGACGGCCACGTAGACCGTCAGGTGTTGCGAGGACCCCAAGAATCCGCCCACCGGACGGGGGGCACACCCGTGCGTACTAGATGAACGAGTTGATCTCGATCGTCTCGTCCCGCCCCGGCCCCACCCCGATCGCGGAGATCGGTGCGCCGGACATCTCCTCCAGCGCCTTGACGTAGTCCTGCGCGTTCTTCGGCAGGTCGGAGAAGGACTTCGCCTTGGTGATGTCCTCCGACCAGCCCGGCAGGGTCTCGTAGACCGGCTTCGCGTGGTGGAAGTCGCTCTGCGAGTACGGGAGTTCCTCGACGCGCTTGCCGTCGATCTCGTACGCCACGCAGACCGGGATCTCCTCCCAGCCGGTCAGGACGTCCAGCTTGGTGAGGAAGAAGTCGGTGAGGCCGTTGACGCGGGTGGCGTACCGGGCGATCACCGCGTCGAACCAGCCGCAGCGGCGGTCGCGGCCGGTGGTGACACCGCGCTCGTGGCCGATGCGGCGCAGCGCCTCGCCGTCCTCGTCGAAGAGCTCCGTGGGGAACGGGCCCGCGCCGACTCGGGTCGTGTACGCCTTCAGGATGCCGATGACCCGGCTGATCTTCGTCGGGCCGACGCCGGCGCCCGTGCAGGCACCGCCGGCGGTGGGGTTGCTGGAGGTGACGAAGGGGTACGTGCCGTGGTCGATGTCGAGCAGGGTGCCCTGGCCGCCCTCGAAGAGGACCACCTTGTCGGCCTCCAGGGCCTGGTTGAGGACCAGGACCGTGTCGGCGACGTAGGGCGCGAGCTTGTCGGCGTACACCAGCAGCTCCTCGACCACCTGGTCGACGGCGATCGCGCGCCGGTTGTAGAGCTTGGTGAGGATTTGGTTCTTGACGTCCAGGGCCGCCTCTACCTTCTGGGTGAGGATCGACTCGTCGTAGAGGTCCTGGACCCGGATGCCTACGCGGTTGATCTTGTCGGCGTAGGTCGGGCCGATACCGCGGCCGGTGGTCCCGATCTTCCGCTTTCCGAGGAAGCGTTCCGTCACCTTGTCCACCGTCACGTTGTACGGCGTGATGATGTGAGCGTTTCCGCTGATGAGGAGCTTGGACGTGTCGACGCCGCGGTCGTTGAGTCCGCTCAGCTCGGAGAGCAGGACCGACGGATCGACGACGACACCGTTGCCGATGACCGGGGTACACCCCGGGGACAGGATTCCGGAAGGGAGGAGGTGGAGGGCGTACTTCTGATCGCCCACGACTACCGTGTGGCCGGCGTTGTTGCCGCCCTGGTAGCGCACCACATAGTCCACCGAGCCACCGAGCAGGTCGGTTGCCTTTCCCTTGCCTTCGTCACCCCACTGAGCACCGAGCAGCACAAGTGCGGGCACGCGCGTACACCCCTTCCGGGCGGGGCATGTCCAAGGTCAGGGGCGTACGAGCCATTGACTGTGCCTCGCACAGCCTGTTTCGTACACCGGCGACCTTCGTTGGTCGCGACCCGTCGGACCGGATGCCCCGGAATAGACGAAGCCCCTGGCGCAATAGCGCAAGGGGCTCTTGCACAAAGATGCTACCCGAGGAAGCGAGGCTGGACCGAGGTGGCGACTTTCGCGACGTCCGATCAGTTGCTGGTGGTGATCGATCCGGTTGCCCGGCGGGCGGACGGAGAGGCCGTCCGGATCGCGAAAGACGTGCTCAGCGGGGGTGCGGCGCATACGAAGGTCTGTCTTCCCGACAGTCCGGAAGAATTCGCGCGCATGCTGTCGCGGAGGGGGTCGCGGCGGCCGGTAGTGATCGGCGACGACCGTGCGCTGGTCCGGACGGTGGCGTTGCTGCACCGGCAGCGGGAGCTGGCCGAGTGCGGGCTGTCGGTCGTACCGGTCGGCGGTGCGCTGTCGCTGGCGCGGTCGCTGGGGGTGCCGGCCGGGACGGTGGCGGCGGCGCGGGCGGTCCTGGACGGGGTCGAACGGCGGCTGGATCTGCTCATCGACGAGAGCGACGGGGTGGTGCTGGGCGCGTTGCGGATTCCGCCGGTGGTGGCGGGATCCGACACGGCTGCGACGGCCGAGGCGCACCCCTGGCTACGGACCTGCCAGTCGCTCGTACGGACGCTGGTGCCCGTCCGGCCTGCCCGCGACACCCCCGTCCCCGGCCCCGGACCCTCCCGGCTGCGCGTGGAGGTCGACGGGGTCACCCTCGTGGACCTCGACCAGCCGGTGGCGGCGGTGTCGGTGACACCGGGCGCGGCGGGCGTGGCCGAGATCGAGGTCCGGCCGGCCTCGGTGGGCGCGGAGGCCTCACCGCTGCTGGCGTCGGGGCGCATCGTGACCGTCTCCGGCGCGGACTTCCGCTACCGGGCGGACGCGGTGGTGTCGGGGCCGGTACGGACGCGGACGTGGGTGGTGCGGGAAGGGGCTTGGGGGCTGACGTTGCCGGTGGCACGATGACCGTTCATCGACGACGGTCACCGATGACCCTTCATCGACGACGGTCACCCGACCAGCTCAAGCCCTACACGGACTGACCCGCCCCCGCAGGAAGGGCGTCCGACTCGTCCTTCAACCCCACCCCCGTGAGCCCCAGCTCCCGCGCCCGCCCCATCAGCGCCGCCAGCTTCCCCGCCGCCGTCTCGTAGGTCAGTCCGCGCGGTGGCCGGATGTTGGACAGGCAGTTGCGGTCGGCGTCCGTGGTGACGCCGGGGTTCGGGCCGTAGGTCAGATAGGCCCCCAGCGAGTCGGCCGCCGACATCCCGGGGCGTTCCCCGATCAGGACCACCACCATCGCCGCGCCCATCGCGTGGGCGATGTCGTCGCCGAGGGCCACGCGGGCCTGCTCAGCCAGGACGACCGGGGCCACCCGCCAGTCGGACGGCAGGTGAGCCGTCGTCGCGCGTACCACCGCCGCCCCATGCTCGTGCACCGCCCGGCTCGACAACCCGTCGGCGATCACGAACACCGTGTCCCACTCCCCCGTCGGCAGATGCGCGCGGTCCGTGGCGTCGAGCCGTCGGCCCAGGTCCGGGCGCTGGAGGTAGGTGAGCCGGTCGGGGGCCGCGCTGCGGACCCGTACCGTCGGCAGCCCGGTGAGCCCCGCCGCGACCGTGTCCGGGTCGAACGGCGAGTGCACCGCGTCCCGCGCCGCCGCGTGCGCGGCCTGGAGTTCCAACCGGTGCCGGGTCGGGAGGGCGGAGCCCGCCCGGCCGAGGCCGATCCGGGCCTGGGTGTGGTGGCGCAGGGCCGACCAGAGCGCCAAGTCCCCTGCGGGAGTGGGTAGTTGAGCGGCTGGTTGAACCGGTGATTGGCTCATGCGGCCAGTTCCCTTCCGATCGCCGTCAGCGGGTGGGCCGTACCGGACACGTCCCGGATCGCCCCCCGCTCGTCCAGCAGGCCGATCGACGCGAGCCATGCCTCGAACTCCGGTGCCGGGCGCAGGCCCAGCACCTCTCGCAGGTACAACGCGTCGTGGTACGAGGCGGATTGGTAGTTGAGCATGATGTCGTCGCCGCCCGGGGTGCAGATCACGAAGGACGCCCCGGCCACGCCCAGCATGGTCAGCATGGTCGCCACGTCGTCGTCATCGGCGTCGGCGTGGTTCGTGTAGCAGATGTCCAGGCCCATCGGCAGGCCGAGCAGCTTGCCGCAGAAGTGGTCCTCCAGGGCGGCGCGGAGGATCTGGCGGCCGTCGTACAGGTACTCCGGGCCGATGAAGCCGACGACCGTGTTCACCAGCAGGGGGTCGTAGCGGCGGGCGACCGCGTACGCCCTCGCCTCCACCGTCTGCTGGTCGACGCCGTGGTGCGCGTCCGCCGACAGGGCGCTGCCCTGGCCGGTCTCGAAGTACATGACATTGCGGCCGACCGTGCCCCGGTCCAGGGTCTGGGCCGCCTCGTACGCCTCGTCCAGCATCGGCAGCGTGACGCCGAAGGAGGCGTTCGCCGCCTGCGTTCCCGCGATGGACTGGAAGACGAGGTCGACGGGCGCGCCCCGCTCCATCAGGTCGATGCTCGTCGTGACGTGGCACAACACGCACGACTGCGTGGGGATCGCGTACCGCGCGATCACTCCGTCCAGCAGCTCCAGCAGATCCCGTACGGCCTTCGGGCTGTCCGTCGCCGGGTTGATGCCGATCACCGCGTCGCCGGAGCCGAGCAGCAGGCCGTCGAGCAGGGCCGCGGCCACGCCCGCCGGGTCGTCGGTGGGGTGGTTGGGCTGGAGGCGGGTCGCCAGGCGTCCCGGCAGGCCGATCGTCGAGCGGAAGGCGGTCACCACGCGCACCTTCCGCGCCACGGCCACCAGCTCCGCGTTGCCCATCAGCTTGGACACCGCCGCGACCATCTCGGGCGTGAGGCCGGGCGACACGGCGGCCAGCGCGGTCGCGTCCGCCGCCTCGGACAGCAGCCATTCGCGGAACTCGCCGACCGTCATCCCGGCCACGGGCGCGAAGGCCGCCGGGTCGTGGGTGTCGAGGATCAGCCGGGTCACGTCGTCGGTCTCGTACGGGACCACCGGCTCGGCGAGGAACGTCGCGAGCGGCACCTCCGCCAGCGCCCAGCGCGCCGCGACCCGCTCGCGGGCGCTGTCGGCGGCCAGGCCGGCCAGCCGGTCGCCGGAGCGCTCGGGGCTCGCGGCGGCGAGCAGACGGGCGAGCGAGTCGAAGCGGTGCCTCTCGCCGCCGAGGGTGGACGTGTAGGTGCTCATGACGGTGACCGTACGAACCTCGTGTTGCCTCCAGATTTCTAAAGGTCTGGTTGACAAACATTTAACGTCCCGAGACCCTTGCTCGACTCATTCCGCCTACAGAGTTCCGGTTCAGCTCAGCAGCCGAACAGCATGGAGAGGGGCCAGCCCGATGGCAGTGGACGAGGGAGTCGCCCCAGCGGCGAAGACAACCGAAGACGGCAGCGTCCACCGGCTCAAGCCCAATGCCGTGGGCCTGCTCGGCGTGGTCTTCATGGCCGTCGCGACCGCCGCGCCGATCACCGCGATGACCGGCAACGTGCCCTTCATCGTGTCGTCCGGCAACGGCATCGGCGCCCCGGCGAGCTACCTCGTCGCAATGGTCGTCCTGGCAATCTTTTCCGTCGGTTTCACCTCGATGGCGAAGCACATCACCTCGACCGGCGCCTTCTACGGCTTCATCTCCTACGGCCTCGGCCGCACGGTCGGTCTGGCCTCGGGACTGCTCGCGACCTTCGCGTACGCCGTCTTCGAGCCGGCCCTGATCGGCATCTTCTCGGTCTTCGCGACGACGACCCTGGAGGACCAGACCGGGCTGAGCGTGCCGTGGTGGGCCTTCGCGATCCTGATGCTCGCCGTCAACGCGATGGGCACCTGGTTCGGCATCGCCCTCGCCGAGAAGCTGCTGGTCGTCCTGCTGGCCACCGAGGTGACGATCCTCGCGGCGATGGCGATCTCGGTCGCCCTCCACGGCGGCGGTCCGCACGGCTTCACCTTCGGGCCCATCAACCCGGTCAACGCCTTCCAGGGCACCTCCGCCGGGCTCGGCCTCTTCTTCGCCTTCTGGTCGTGGGTCGGCTTCGAGTCGACCGCGATGTACGGCGAGGAGTCCCGCGACCCGAAGAAGATCATTCCCAAGGCGACGATGATCTCGGTCCTGGGCGTCGGCGTCTTCTACGTCTTCGTCTCCTGGATGGCCATCACGGGCAACGGCGAGAAGGAAGCCGTCGCCGCCGCCTCCTCCGCGAACCCGCTCGCCCTGTTCTTCAACCCCACCGAGCAGTACGTCGGCCACTGGGCGGTCGTCGTCATGCAGTGGCTGATGATCACCGGCTCACTGGCCTGCGGCATGGCCTTCCACAACTGCGCCGCCCGCTACCTGTACGCGCTGGGCCGCGAGGGCGTCCTCCCCTCCCTGAAGAACACCATCGGCCGCACCCACGAACACCACGGCTCCCCGCACATCGCGGGCCTCGTCCAGACCATCATCAGCGCCGTACTGATCGCCGCGTTCTGGATCGCGGGCAAGGACCCGTACGCCGGTCTGTACGTCCTCCTCGCCATCCTCGGCACCATGGCGATCCTCGTCGTACAGGCCGTGTGCTCCTTCGCGGTCCTGGCGTACTTCCGCACCCACCACCCCGAGAGCCGGCACTGGTTCAGGACCTTCACCGCCCCGCTGGTGGGCGGGGTGGCCATGCTCGGGGTGGTCGTCCTGCTGGTGTCCAACATGGGCGCGGCGGCGGGCACGGAGTCCGGTTCGCTGGTGCTGAAGGCGACGCCGTGGCTGGTGGCGCTGGTCGCGGCGGTGGGGGTCGGGTACGCGCAGTACCTCAAGCGACGGGATCCGTCGCGGTACGCGCTGATCGGGCGGACGGTGCTGGAGGAGACGAAGGAGCGGTAACGCTATGTCAGTTGGGCGCCTTCACGCCGGCCAGGAAGGCGCCCCATCCCTCCGGGCTGAGGTAGAGGGAGGGGCCCTGTTGGTTCTTGCTGTCGCGTACGGCTCGGCCGCCAGTGGCGGTGACGGCGACCTCGACGCAGTTGCCTTCTTGCGAGGAGTACGACGATGTCCCGAAGGGACCTACGACCTCGGTCATGATGCGTCTCCCTTGGTGCTTCGCAGTGCGCTCTGAATAAGCCGCGCGCTTGCGTCCGGTGACAGTGCTGCCGACCGAAGCATGTCGTAAGCGTTGCCGTAGCGTGCAAGATCCTCCGGCGGCTCAATGATCGACGTGCCCAGCAGGTTCTCCATGGTCACGGCTTCGACGGTCGGCTCGGAGTCGAAGCTAAAGGAGGAGAAGGCGTAAGTCGAGCCCGCGAGTGCCCCTGCGCTGAACGGCAGCACCTGCACGGTGACGTTCTTCCGCTTCCCGATCTCAAGGATCGCGGAGAGTTGCTCACGGTGAATCTCGACGCCCATCAATGGGTGCGCGATGACCGCCTCCCAGAGGATGGCCGAGTACGACACCCCGCCTTCATCGATCCTGGCCTGCCGCCCCGCACGCACCTTGACCAAGTGTGCGAACCGTTCCGGGGAGATGTAGTTGGGTCCTGCGGCAATCGACGCCTCTGCATAGGCAGGCGTTTGCAGGAGCCCCGGAACGAGAACCGGCTGCCATTCCCGGATGTACGTCGCGTCGTCCTCCAACGCGATGTGATCGAGGTAGTCAGGCCGTAGGTGTGCCGCATGTTCGAGCCACCACCCGCGGTTCTTCGAGTGCTTGGCCAAGTCCTCCAGCTTGTCGCGGACTTCCTGGTCCGTGATGCCGTACGCGTCCAGCAGCAGCCGTACCTCGATGATGCGAGGCGTCGCATGCCCGCTCTCAATGCGGCTGATCCTGGCCTGACTTGAGGCGATCACCTCGGCAGCCTGCGGCTGATCAAGCTTGGCGGCCTGTCGGTAATTCTTGAGCGCCGAACCCAGGCGCCTGCTGCGCACAGTCGGCCGTCCACCTGCGGGCATGTGCCCTCCCCTCTGCTCCGGCAACCATGCCATACCGGACGTCAACCCTAGGACGACATCACACGATCGAGCGACACTGCTGCATGTATTCAATGGTTCCTGTTGTGCAAGTCTCAGATTTGGCCCTAGCTTCGGAGCACGCGCCGCTCAGGGGCGCAGTCTTGGCGACACGTCAGGGGGTACCGCCCGCTATGCCCACCGCACTCACCAGCCACCCGCGCAGCGACACCTTCCGCATCCCAAAACGCAAAAGACACGTGCCGGAGGCCCGAGCCCAGGTGCAGCGCATCCTCAAGGACTGGGCCCTCGACGGCGAACTCGCCCACGACGTCGCCACCGTCGCGACTGAGCTGGTGACGAACGCCGTACGCCACTGCCGTGTATCGCTCGCCCAGGTCGAGGTGACGATCTCAATCCGGGGCTGTGGACTGCTGCTTGAGGTGTCCGACCCGGACCGGGAGCGGATTCCGGTGCCGCGCACGGGTGATGACCAGGAAGAGACCGGCGGACGCGGGTTACTCCTGGTCGCCGGGCTGGCGTCGCGCTGGGGGCACGAACTGCGCCCGTTCACGAAGTGTGTGTGGGCGTACTTCCTCCTCCCCGAGGAGTCCCGTTGAAGCAGACGAAGCAGAACACCTGCCCGCCCCTGCCCAGCCCGCACGACGCCCGCTGGCGCCGCTGGTCAGCACGTTCGTGGCATTACCGGGCCGAGCACGGGCGATGGTTGCCGCCCCTCGCCCGTGACCCGTACTGGGAGAGTCCGCCCGCGCGGGCGAAGCGCGTGTCCATGGACGTAGGAGACATCGTGCGGCCGTACGTCACGGCGTACCTGGGCGAGGAGCGGCCGGCATGAGTGAGGAACGAACGCGGCCCGACGACCCCGTCATGGCCACCTTCCATGACTGGCTCGTCCACGTCGTCGCCTGCCGGGGCGCCTGCCGCCTCGCGGGGATCTCCTGTCACCACTCGTTGCGGCTGGGCGCCAGGCACCGCGAGGCGAAACGAGCCGTACGCCTGACCCGGCAGAGCACCCCGCCCCGATGACTACCGCTCCGGAGGTGCCGCGTTGCGGATGCCCGTCGCTGCGGCGAGTTCGCGGACGCCGCTCACCCTCGGGTGTCGCGTGGACAGGTCGCTGACGATCTGCCGGATTGCCGGGCGGTCGCGGACCTCGCCGGGGGAGACGCGCAGAGCGGAGAGCAACTCGCCCGCCGTCTGCTCCGGCTTGCCCCACTGCCACCACGCACGCCCGAGATCGGTATGCATACGCCCCTTGCGCTCAGCCGTGGCGAACTGGCCCGGGTGCAGTGCCCGGCCTGCCTCGATGGCGGCCCCGGCGTCTCCCAACGCCCAGTGAACACCGACTCCGTAGAGATCGACGGCCGCTGGGGTAATGGGGAAAAGCCGACCCGGCGGAGCCTGCTGCGGGAGCCTGCGAGCAGCTTGGGTGGCCTCTCGGATCATGGTCAGGGCCTGGTCCCGGTCACCGGCCCGTGCGGCCGTGTAGGCCGTGGTGCACAGCATCTGTGCGTAGGCCGCCGATTGGGCGGGGGTCGTCAGCCCCGTGGCCTCGACCTTGTCGGCTGCGCCCAGGATCAGGCGTTGTGCAGCGCCCTGCTGGTTCTGGTGGCGCAGGACGATGCTCAGTTCCCGGGCGGCAGCGGCGGCGGCCAGTGGAGAACCGGAGAGTTCGGCGTAGACGGTGGCACGGTCCGCAGTAAGGCGTGCCCGGTCGTAGCGGCCGATCTTGACGAGGAGTTGGGCGGCCAGGCTGTAGCAGGACGAGAGGCGGGCGTGTGCGAGGTCGCTCCGAGACCGGGCGGCGTGTTGAGCGTCGGCGAGAAGCCCCGGGAGTGCTTCGAGGAGGTCGGCGTGTCGGCCTGCGTCGAAGAGAGAGCGAGCCCGCGCAAGGCGCGTGTCGAGCGGCACTGTCGAGCCGGTCGGTTCGGGTGTGACCGCCAGGGCGTCGTCCACGCCGGCGAGGAGCTGGGCGGGGGCCGCGAGCCCGGCGGCCGCGAGCAGGGTCCGGCGGCGCATGGGGTCCTCCTTGGCACGTCGTGGACCGTCGGCCGCCACTTTAGTGGCTTGCAACACGTTCAATCCGAGTGCCGCACCAAGAACATGGGGCGGCACGCCGACCTCCTGAGCGGCACGACGCAGGAGGTGCAGATCTGTGGTCCGGCTGCTGCGCTGCTCCATCCTGGAGACGGTGGAGGCGGAGCACCCCAGACGCTCCCCGAGGTCCGCCTGCCGCCACCCCCTCCCGACTCGGCCCATACGGATGAGTCCTCCGGGGTCTTGGCGGTCGACGAACGTACGGGCCTGGGCGGAATTCCACAGCGGGTCCAAGGTACGCATCGCGCCTCCCCCTGGCCGGTGCCGGCCAATCCACGGTAGCCAGCACTGTGAGGGGGTGTCGATGGCGTGTGCAGAATACGCAAAGAGCTTGCATGGCAAGCCAGTTGACCACCATCCGCCGTCAGCCAGTGGTGTCGTACGAACACGGGCCCGCTCAGGGCGCAGGGCCCCAGGCGACGCCACGGAGGACAGCATGACGACAGCAACGGAGACCAAGGTCCGAGACCCTCGGGCCTACGTCAAGCGCGACGTGTGGGACCGGGAGATCCAGCTCCTGATGCGGGACCACCCCGTGGACGAGGTGATGGCCAACCGGCTGTTCGGTGCGGCGGTCTCGTACCTGATCACTGCCATGGAGAAATGGGGCCAGGGCCTGGAGATGTGCTGCGGTCGGCTCGTCGACCTCGCGGTCCATGTCTTCATCCTGGACACGAAGAACTACCGCGAGTTCTGCGCCGAGCACTTCGACGGCAGGTTCCTGGAGCACATCCCGGAGATCGAGTTCAAGTACGACGGTTCGGTGGAGCGCACCGCGCAGATCATCGCGGAGGCGGGCTTCGACGTGGACTGGAAGCTCTGGGAGCGGGACTACGGCAAGTGCGGGCCGTGCAGTCCGGGATCGAACTGTCACTGATCCGAACCCGATCGGGCCCGGGAGCGTTCGTGACGCTCCCGGGCCTCTCACGTGCGCGTCCGGGTGAGGTGGTGTCATTCGCCGACGCGTGAGGAGGGCCAGGGATACCGTGTCCAGCTCAACGAACACCGGTCACTCCGCCCTCCCGAGGAGCCTCATGCCCCAAGCCCCCATGACACCGGCCGAATACTGGGACAAGTACAAGCCCTACAAGGGCGAGGGCACACAACCGGCACCGCAGGCCGACCGGTTCGACTGGACCCAGTACCCAGGGCACGGACCCGGCGCCGAAGTCCTGGGCCATCCCCGCCGCGCGCTGGAGCTCGGACCGGCGGAGGGCAAGGAAGCCGCCCATCTGGCCGGCCTGGGCGTCGAGGTGACCGGTGTCGACTTCTCCGCCGTCCAGGTCGAACGCGCCCGTGCCTGGTGGAAGGGGACTCCCGGGCTGTCCTTCGTCCACAGCGAGGCCTGCGCCTATCTCTCGTCGGTCCCTGCGGAGTACGACGCGATCTATTCCGTATGGGGAGCCGTGTGGTTCACGGACCCCGAGGACCTGTTCCCGTGCGTCTTCAAGCGACTGGCCCCCGGCGGGGTCTTCGCGTTCTCGCAGGCCGAACCGGTCGTCGGCTCCTACGGTCCGCAGCAGATGCGGGGCAAGTGGCTCGAAGGGCGCGAGCGCGAACTGACCGTACGGCGCTGGCAGTACGCCCCTGAGACCTGGGCGGACATCCTGAAGCGGTACGGCTTCACCGACATCGACGCCCAGGTCGTCAAAGCCCCGGAACCGGAGGACCTGGGAACCCTCTTGGTACACGCCCACGTCCCTGGATAACCGATCGCTTCAGAATGAGCGCGTGGGCGGCGGAGACAGATGAGGCTGCAGGCCAGTTCGAGCGGGACCGTGGATGCCCGGGTCCTCACGTAGGGCGGCCGCGACCAGGCCTTCAAGGGCCTCGCGCGGTACTTCTCCGCCGCTCACCAGCCGGTCGAAGACCAGTCCGTCGATGCAGGTCAGCAGGATGTGAGTGCGATTCTCGACGTCCGTCACTCCGTGCGCGGTGAGGAACAGTCGGACGGCCTCGCGGCCGGCGTTCTCGCGGGGTACGAGGATCTCGCGCAGCTCAGGGTCACGCACGCTCTCGACGGCGCACGCGTAGCGAGCGAGCGAGCGGCGGCGGCCCTCGCTGGTGAGCCGATGTCGGGTGAGCAGCGCCATGCCGTCCACCAGTTCCTCGACGGTGCGCAGAGGTGGAAGCTCTTCGGCCATCATTTGCAGTTCTGCCTGGTCGAGTTGGACCAGGCGTGTGACCAGTGCGGTGAGCAGCGCGGCTCGGGTGCGGAAGTAGGCCGACGTGGTGCCGGGCGGCATGGTCGCTTTGCGATCGACCGCACGGTGGGTCAGGCCGCGGATCCCTACGTCGGCGAGTACGTCGAGAGCCGCGTCCGCGAGGAGGGTGCGTCGATCCGAAGCCATGGCTCCTTTCTACACCTGTAGAGCCTCAGATAGAGTTTCCTTCTACAGATGTAGAAGGAATTGAGGCTTCGGGATGGGTAACACGGCAGTGGTGGTCGGAGGGGGTATCGGCGGACTGGCCGCCGCGATCGGCCTGCGCCGCATCGGATGGGAAGTAACGGTCGTCGAGCGCGTGTCCATGCTTGAGGACGCGGGGGCGGGCATCTCACTGGCAGCAAACGGCCTGCGGGCACTGGACGAACTCGGCGTCGGCGAGGCGGTACGGGATGCCTCGCGCGGCCAGTACAACGGCGGCACTCGCACGCCACAGGGCGGTTGGCTGGCCAGGATGGACGGCTCGGCGCTGGAGAAGGCGGTGGGCGCACCGATCATGGGTATCCCCCGCTTCACCTTGCACCGACTGCTGCGCGACTCCCTGCCCGCCGAGGCACTGCTGATCGGTTCCGAGGCGGACTCGGTCGAGCAGATCGGCCCCGGGACGGTTCGAGTCGGCTGCGGCGACACGGTCCTGGACGCCGATCTAGTGGTGGCGGCCGACGGCATCGGCAGCAAAGTGCGCAGCCATCTCTTCCCAGCCCACCCCGGCCCGGTCTACAGCGGCTCGACGGTGCTGCGCGCCATCACCGAGCAGGCGGTCGACCTGCGCACCGACTTCGAGCTGACCTGGGGGCACGGGGCCGAGTTCGGGCACATCGCCTTCCACGACGGGCGGGCCGAGTGGCACGCCGTCCTCAACCTCCCCGCCGGGACGCGGTTCGCCGACCCACTGGCCGAACTGCGCAGACGATTCCACACCTGGCACGGCCCGATTCCCGCCCTGCTCGACGCGACCCGGCCCGGCGCCGTGCTGCACCACGACGTCAACGAACTCCGCACACCGCTCCCCTCGTACACGGTCGGCCGGACCGCGCTGCTCGGCGACGCGGCACACGCGATGACGCCCAACCTCGGACAGGGCGCTTGCCAGGCGCTGGAGGACGCGATCACCCTGGCCGCCGCGCTCGCCACCGAGCCCACCGTTGACGCCGCGCTCGCTCGCTACGACGCCGAGCGCCGACCGCGCAGCCAGGCCGTCGCGCGGGCCGCCCGGCAGGCCGGGCGGATGGGCCAGCAGCTCTCCCACCCACTGGCCGTCGCCCTGCGGAACACGGCGATGCGGCTGACACCCTCCCGCGCCGCAACGCACATGATCCTTCGCCACCACGCCTGGGTCCCACCACAACTGAGCTGATCCGATTCGCGCCCCGCCGGCTCAGCACCAGACGGCCTTCCGAGACAAAGTCGAGCTGCGGGTCTCGCCGTTGGCGGTCATGGTGGGCAGGGTGTCCGGGCATCACCGCACCGAACGCAGGCGATGGCTGCCGAGCGAGGACCTCAGGCCGCCACCGGCGTGGGGCCGCCGCTGTCGGAAAGGCCGAGGAAGGAACCCAGGGCAGCGCGCGCGGAGGCGAGCGTGGCGTGCATACGGGCCGTGCTGAACATGTGGGTGTCGTAGGAGAAGTCGAGGGTGAGCCGGCCGTCCATGGTGTGGGCCGCGACGACGAGACCGCTTTCGCCGGGGCGGGCGACCGACATGAAACGGAACTCGGTCATGTCGAGGCCCGCCGGGGTGACCGGGCGGGCGATGACGCCGAGGTTGGAGAGGATCACGTCGAGGTCGAGCAGCATGGGGTGCGCCAGCAGCCGGGAGAGGGATGCGGTGTGCAGCAGCATCTCGTTCCTCTCGAAGGCGCCGGCGAGTCCTGAGGCGACCGCATGGGCCAGGTCCAGCGGGGGGCCGTCGCCGGTCGGGGCCGGAACGTCGAAGAGGTCCATCCAGGCGCCGACGCAGCAGAAGAACTCCTCCTGCGGGACCGGCGGGTCCAGCCGGGAGCGCAGGTCGACCGGGTAGTAACAGGTCATGGTGGCGGGGGCGTTGTTGCCGGTCAGCCGGGCGGACTGAATGCGGGCGGCGGTGAGCAGGGAGGCGGCTACGACGGCTTGGAGGGAGATGCCCTCGGTGCGGGCGGCGGCGAGCAGCCCGGTGGTCTCCTCGGGGGAGAGGATGATGCGCTGGACCTCGCAGCTGCCGGTGGCGAGCACGGGCGGGGTGGGCGGGCGCTCCAGCGGGGCCGGGAGGGCGGCGATGCGGGCGGTGAGGCGGTCGACGTAGGACTCGATCTCGGCTTCCGGGATGTGCGGCATACGGGAGTCCCGGGATACCGGGAAGGACGGGCGGGCGTGGGCCGGTTCTGCTCCGGTAGGCGTGGCGACGTCGTCGGCCGGGCCCGCCACCAGTGCCGTATAGGTGCGCCAGAGGTCCTGCTGGATGGCGACGATGCAGGTGGCGTCCGATATCGCGTGGTTGAGCAGGAGCGTGAAGACGTGCTCGTCGTCACCGAGGAAGAGGGCGGCCCGCACCAGTGGCCCGCCGGGTTTCAGAGGGGCGTTCATCTCCTGTTCGACGCTGCCGGGCGCGGCGGCCGGGACGACCCGCAGCTCGGGCGGTTCGGAGGGGGTGAGGAAGGGGCCGTTGTCGTCCTGGTCAGTGCGCGCGCTGAGTGCGGGGTGTGCCGCGACGGCGACGGCGAGCGCCTTGGCCAGACAGGCCGGGTCGAGATCGCCGCGCAGGGTGCAGGAACTGAAGATGAGCCAGGTGTCGGACGCGGCCATCATGGCCTCGTCCGGGGAGAGATAACGCCGAGTGCTCATGTGGGGGGTGCCTTTCCTTTTGATCAAGGTGTGCACAAGATAGTCCCCCCTGTCCAAGCTGTCGTGGAACCGTGGTTTCGCGATCAGCCCTGGCCGAAGGTCTTCTCGCGGTGCTCCCGCCACCGTTCCATCAGCCGGCCCAGCTCGCCCTCGAGGTACTCGAAGAAGGCGAGCGTCTCGGCGATCCGCCGGCCGCCGGGGCTCGCGGCGCCAAGGCTGTCGACGCCCTCGCGCAGGGTCTGTTCCCAGCGCTTGAGGATGGTGTCCCGGTTGGTCAGCGCCTCGTACCACTGATCGCTGTGCACCCGGTACCGCTCGCGCCGCGAGCCGGGTTCGCGCTCCCGCGAGACCATGTGCACCTGCGCGAGATACCGCACCGCACCGGAGACGGCGGCCGGGCTGACCTGGAGCTGTTCGCCGAGTTCGGCGGAGGTCATGGCGCCGGAGTCGGACGCGAGCAGTGCGGCGAACACCCGGGCGGCCATCCGCTGCATGCCGGCCTCGACCATCTGGGCCGCGAAGGCCTCCACGAACTTCGACACGGCCTCCGCGTCCCGCCCGGCGGCCCCGGTGCCGGTCCCGGTCCCGGCCTCGACCTCGGCTGATTCGCTCATGCGCTCATCCTAACCGGGCTTCATGCGCTTCCTTAACTTCACAAATTTCTGAAAGAAGCGTACGTTCTGAAGCATGACGAAGGCAATCACCGTCTCCGGACTGCACAAGTCGTTCGGCAGGACGCATGCGCTCGACGGCCTCGACCTGGACGTCGAGACCGGTGAGGTCCACGGCTTCCTCGGCCCCAACGGAGCCGGCAAGTCCACCACCATCCGCGTCCTGCTCGGCCTGCTGCGCGCCGACTCGGGCGCCGCGCAGGTCCTCGGCCGCGATCCCTGGGCGGAGGCGGTGGAGGTGCACCGCCGCATCGCGTACGTCCCCGGGGACGTGACCCTGTGGCGCAACCTCTCCGGCGGCGAGGTCATCGACCTCTACGGCCGGCTGCGCGCCGGCGGCCTCGACAAGCGGCGCCGCGCCGAGCTGATCGAGCGGTTCGAGCTGGACCCGACCAAGAAGGGCCGGACGTACTCGAAGGGCAACCGGCAGAAGGTCGCCCTGGTCGCCGCCTTCGCCTCGGACGTCGACCTGCTGATCCTGGACGAGCCGACCTCGGGCCTGGACCCGCTGATGGAGGGCGTCTTCCGCAGGTGTGTGGAGGAGGAGCGGGACCGGGGCCGCACGGTCCTGCTGTCCTCGCACATCCTGAGCGAGGTCGAGGAACTCTGCGACCGGGTGAGCATCATCCGCAAGGGCCGCACGGTCGAGACCGGCTCGCTCGCCGAACTGCGCCACCTGACGCGCACCAGCGTGACCGCCGAACTCGCGGGCGCCCCCGACGGGTTGTCGCACCTGCCCGGCGTCCACGACCTCGACGTACAGGGTCGTCGCGTCCGCCTCCAGGTCGACACCGACAAGCTGGACGCCGTACTGCGGTCGCTGAGCGAGTCGGGCGTGCGGTCGCTGACGTCGACGCCGCCGACGCTGGAGGAGCTGTTCATGCGGCACTACCAGGAAGACGTACGCGAGGAAGTGTCCGCGCGATGACCGCCACGACGACCGCCACGACGTTCGCCGTACGGTCCGGAGGCTCCCGCCAACTGGCCGGTACCGGCACCCTGTTGCGCTTCGCGCTGCGCCGCGACCGCGTGATGATCCCGATCTGGGTCGCGGTGAACGGGCTCATGGTCCTGTCCATGCCAGGCACCCTGAAGGGCCTGTACGCCACCCCGGCCGAACGCGCCGACCTGATCCAGCAGATGGAGACCAACCCGTCCCTGCGCGCGATGGTCGGCCCGGTCTTCGGTGACTCGCTCGGCGCGCTGACCGCCTGGCGCGCCGGCGTGTACGCGGGCGCCCTGGCCGCCGTCATGGCCCTGCTCATCGTCGTCCGGCACACCCGCGACGAGGAGGAGAGCGGGCGCCAGGAACTGGTGGCCTCGGGCATGGTGGGCCGCCGGGCCTCCCTGACGGCGGCGCTGCTGACGGCGGCGGTCGCGAACACCGTCCTGGCGCTGCTGATGACGGCCGGACTGGCCGGCCAAGGGGCCTCGGGTGCGCTGGCGTTCGGGCTCGGGATCGCGGGGCTGGGCATGGTCTTCGCCACGATGGCGGCGATCGTCGCCCAGCTGACGGAGAGCGCGCGCCTGGCTCGCGGCCTGACGGCGGGCGTGCTGGGTGCCGCGTTCGTGCTGCGCGCGGCGGGCGACTCGGCGACGGACGACGGCTCGTCGGTCCTGACCTGGCTGTCACCGATCGGCTGGCTGGAGAACCTGCGGCCGTTCGCGGACGAACGCTGGTGGGTGCTGCTCCTGTTCGCGGCGGCCGTGGCGGTTCAGGCGGCCGTCGCCTACGAACTCGCCGGACGCCGGGACGTCGGCATGAGCTTCCTGCCCGCGCGGCCGGGACCGGCGTTCGGGCGCCTCGGGTCGGCGGCGGCGCTGGCCTGGCGACTGCAACGCGGCAGCGTGCTCGGCTGGAGCATCGGCTTCTTCCTCGCCGGGGTCGTCTACGGCGGGCTGACCGAGGGCGCGGCCGACCTCGTCGGCGACAACGACAACTACCGCGAGATCATCGAGCGCATGGGCGGCCAGGCCGGGCTGACGGACGCGTTCCTGTCCGCGATGATCGGCATGCTCGGCCTGATCGCCGCCCTGTACATCGTCGCCTCGGTGCTACGACTGCACGGCGAGGAGACGTCCGGGCGGGCGGAACCCGTGCTCGCGAACGCGATCGGCCGACTG
This sequence comes from Streptomyces sp. NPDC050619, assembly GCF_040654815.1. Taxonomy (NCBI): domain Bacteria; kingdom Bacillati; phylum Actinomycetota; class Actinomycetes; order Kitasatosporales; family Streptomycetaceae; genus Streptomyces; species Streptomyces sp. NPDC050619. The sequence goes on from NZ_JBFAIR010000042.1 coordinate 17,393, forward strand.
CGGTGGGCGAGCGGACATCTGCTGATCGCCTTCGCCGGGTCCGTGCTGATCATGCTGCTCGCCGGACTGGGCTTCGCCATGGGGTACGGCAAGGAGGCCGGCCCGATTCTCGGGGCGTGCCTGGTGCAGGTACCGGCCGTGTGGGTCATCGGCGGGCTCACGGTCCTGCTGCACGGGGTGGCCCCGCGGGCGGCGGTGGCGGCCTGGGGTGTCGCGGGTGCGGTGCTGCTGATCGGCTGGGTCGGGCCCGCGCTGGACGTTCCGCAGACGGTGCTGGACGTGTCGCCGTTCGGGCACCTGCCGAAGCTGCCGGGCGGGGGGATGGAGTGGGGACCGGTGCTGGTCCTTCTGCTGCTGGCGGTCGCGCTGACCGGGGTGGGACTGGCGGGGCTGCGGCGGCGGGACATGACGACGTGAGCTGACGCGGTGAGCTGACGCGGTGGCCTGATGGCATGACCTGACGGCATGACCTGACGACGTGACCTGACGACATGGCCTGAAGGCGTGACCTGACGACATGGCCTGGCGAACGACCGGCGGGCGGAACCCCGAGGCGGCCCGCGCTCGTCCATCCCGGACATGGGACAGCGTATGCAGGCCGCCGGAGGGTGTCTGACAGCCGCCGTCGGCGCCGGCGCGGGACTCGCGGTGTGGTCCGTCGACGTCCGGGGCCGCTTCTGGCGCTTCGAACAGGCACCCGACTGGAGGGTGCTCTACGCCGAGTTGCCCCTGATGGTCCTCGGCGGCACCGCCGTCTCCCTCGGGTGCTGGGCGCTGCTCCAGCGCTTCAGACCTCGACGCTGAGCCCCTCCAGCCCCCGGATCACGAAGTTCGGCTTGCGCCGCGGCTCCGCCGCCAGGCCGAGTGCCGGGGCCTTCTCCAGCAGGGCCGTCATCGATGCCGCCAGCTCGATACGGGCCAGGGGAGCGCCGATGCAGTAGTGGATGCCCGCGCTGAAGGAGATGTGCGGGTTGTCCTTGCGGGTGAGGTCCAGTCTCTCGGGGCTTTGGAAGACCTCGGGGTCGTGGTTGGCGGAGCCGAAGAGCATGGCGATCTCCGCGCCCCTGGGGATCGTCGTGCCGTCGATCTCGATGTCGTCCAGGACCCAGCGTTCGAAAAGCTGGAGCGGGGTGTCGTAGCGCATCAGCTCTTCGATCGCGGACGGGACCAGGGTGTGGTCCGCGCGCAGGGCCGCCAGCTGGTCCGGGTTGCGGAACAGGGCCCACCAGCCGTTGACCGTGGCGTTCACCGTGGCCTCGTGGCCCGCGTTCAGCAGCAGCACGCAGGTCGAGATCATCTCCTGCTCGGTGAGGCGGTCGCCCTCGTCGTGGGCCGCGATCAGGCCCGAGATCAGGTCCTCGCCCGGCTCCTTGCGGCGGACCGCGATCAGCTCCGTCAGGTACTCCGAGAACTCGACCGACGCCCGCACCGCCTTCGCCGCCGTCTCCTGGGACGGGTTCAGCTCGTACATCCCGCAGATGTCCGCCGACCAGGGGCGGAGCGGGGCCCGGTCCGACTCCGGGATGCCCAGCATCTCGGCGATCACGGCCACGGGGAGCGGCTCGGCGACTTCGGTGAGCAGGTCGCCACCGCCCTGCCGCACGAGCCCGTCGACCAACTTCCCGGCGAGCTGCGTCACGTAGGGCCTGAGCTGCTCCACCGTGCGAGGCGTGAACGCCTTCGACACCAGGCGCCGGATCCGGGTGTGGTCCGGCGGCTCCAGGTCGAGCATCCCGTGGTCGTTGAGCGTGTGGAACGGCTCGTGCTCCGCCGGGGGTGCCGTGCGCCCGAAGTCCTCGTGCGTGAACCGGTGCTGGTAGGTCCGGCCCAGGCGACGGTCCCGCAGCAGGGCCGAGACGTCCGCGTGCCCCGGCACCAGCCACTGGTCGGTGGGCTCGAAGTAGTGCACCCGACCCCGGGCACGCAGCCCGGCGTAGGCGGGATACGGGTCGGCGACGAACGCGGCGTCCCATGGGTCGAACGCGAGGTCGAAAGCAGCTGCCATGCCCGGACGCTAGCCCGGCATCGCCCTGCCTGACCAGGGGTGCTATTGCCTCACCGGCCGGGACACCCTCGCCGGGCACAGTCGCCGGGGGCACGCTCGACGGAGCACGCTCAGGGTGCGCCGAAGTCGGGCAGGGTGACCGAGCCGTCCTCGGCCAGCGGGAACCCGGGGTTGTGAGCGACCTCCCACGCGTGGCCGTCCGGATCGACGAAGGCGCTGGAGTAGAACCCGATGGCGTTGACTGCCGCGGGCTTGGTGATGGTCCCGCCGGCCCGCTCCACCATTGCGAGCAGCGCGTCGACCTCCGCATCGGAGCGGACGTTGTGCGCCAGGGCGATCCCGCCAAAACCGCCCGTCGTCGCCCCCGGCTCCACGCCGCAGTCCTGCGCGAGTTTCTCGCGGTCCCACAGCACCAGCCCCAGGCCGCCCGCCTGGAAGAAGACGGTTTCCGCCACCTCCTGCCCCCGCCAGCCCAGAGCCTCGTAAAACGCCTTGGCCCGGGCGAGATCGGAAACCCCCAGCGTGATCAAAGTGATGCGCTGTTCCATGCCCTCACCGTACTGCCGGACCGCTCAGCCCGGCGTCACCAACCGTGCCTCGTACGCGAACACCGCCGCCTGCGTCCGGTCCCGCAGCCCCAGCTTCACCAGGATCCTGCTCACATGCGTCTTGATCGTCGACTCGGCGACCACCAGGCGCTCCGCTATCTCCGCGTTCGACAGGCCCTGCGCGATCAGGGTCAGCACCTCCGTCTCCCGCTCGGTCAGGTCCCCGTACGCCGCCTGTGCGGAGGGCATGAGGCGCGGTGTTTCGGACAGCTTGGAGAACTCGGTGATCAGCCGTCTGGTCACGGAGGGGGCGAGCAGTGCCTCCCCGGCCGCCACCACCCTTACTCCGTCGGCGAGTTGGCGGGCCGAGGCATCCTTGAGGAGGAAGCCGGAGGCTCCCGCCCGCAGCGCCTGGTACACGTACTCGTCGAGGTCGAAGGTGGTGAGCACCAGCACCTTCGCGGCGCCGTCGGCGGCGACGATCTCCCGGGTCGCCTCGATGCCGTTCAGCTCGGGCATGCGGATGTCCATCAGGACGACATCGGGGGCGAGTTCGCGAACCCGGTCGACCGCCTCCCGGCCGTTGACGGCCTCGCCGACGACCTCGATGCCCGGCATCGCGTTCAGCAGGACCGAGAAGCCCTCGCGCACCATCACCTGGTCGTCCGCGACCAGGACGCGGATCGTCATGCCTCCCCCTCGCTCACCGCGGCCACCGGCAGGAACACCGCCACCTCGTAGCCTCCCTCGTCCGTCGACCCCGCGGTCATCTCGCCGTTCAGCATGGAGACCCGCTCCCGCATACCGGTGATGCCGTGCCCGGCACCGGGCGAGGGCTTCACCAGGGACGGCTCGGGCGGCGGGCCGTTGACTATGCGCAGGCCCAGGCCGCCGAGTACGTAACCGATCTCCACCCGGGCGCCCGCGCCGGGCGCGTGCCGCAGGCTGTTGCTCAGCGCCTCCTGCACGATCCGGTACGCCGACAGCTCGACGCCCTGCGGCAGTTCGCGCACCGCTCCGGTCACCGTCTTCTCCACGCCCAGCCCCGCGTCCCGCACATTGGCGAGCAATCCGTCCAGGTCGGCGAGGGTCGGCTGCGGGGCGTCCGGGGCCTCGTAGTCCTCGGCGCGGACCACGCCCAGGACCCTGCGCAGTTCGGTGAGGGCCGCGACCGCGTTCTCCCTGATCGTGACGAAGGCGCGCTCCAGCTCCGGCGGCGGGTTCTCCACCCGGTAGGGGGCGGCCTCCGCCTGGATGGCGACCACCGACATGTGGTGGGCGACCACGTCGTGCAGCTCGCGGGCGATCGTCGTGCGCTCCTCCAGGAGGGTGCGCCGGGAGCGCTCGTGCGCGGTCACCGTCTGCTGGGCGGTCACTTCCTGCTCGGCCTCACGGCGGATGTGCCAGACGGAGACGCAGAGCAGGACCAGTGCGGAGAGGACCAGCATGGGGGTGGTGTTGGTGGAGTAGTGGCCCGAGCCGAACAGTGCTTCCGCGAAGATGCCGTACGCCGCGGTCAGCGTCCACATCCACGCGGCCGTGCGCGGCCTGGTGCGCACGGCCACGACCGTCAGCACCGTCAGATGGCAGGCGAAGCTGCCCGGCAGCCACGGCCACTCGCCCCACGCGTCGCCGAACGGGAGAGCGACCGGGGTGGCCGCCATGGACAGCCAGAACGCTCCGACCGGCCGGGCCATCGTCAGCAGGATCGGGATCACGGCGAGCGGGCCGAGCAGCACGCCCGCGCCCTGGTCGACGGTGGCGATGACCAGGGCGAGCAGGGCGGCCACGGCGATCACGGCGTGCGGCGTCCAGACCGCGTACTCCCGCAGGTGCGCGGGCAACCGCCTGGTCAGTCGGCCGTCGACACGCATACGAGGAAGCAGGCGGTAGGCGAAGGCATCGTGGAACAGGTCCTGCCGCAGCCCGCGCAGGGCGTCCGCGGCCAGCCGGAACTCCGGGCTGCGCGACTTGGCCTCGTCGCCCGGCGGCGTGGTGTGGATCTGGGTCGTCTCGGTCACATACAGAACGGTAGGCGGAGGTGGGGGTCGCGGGCGTCACCAGTGAGAAGGGTCCTTCTGCCTCCCTCTCAGGTACTACGGGTACCGCCGGGGCCGGGGGATTGGGTCGGTGCAGGTCAGTAGGCGGGGCGGGGCGGGTGAGTAGGCGGGGCGGGGCGGGTGAGTAGGCAGGGGAGGTGAGTAGGCGGGTCGGTGCAGGTCGGTGCAGGTCGGTGGCTGGGGCGGTGCGGGCGGTAGCCGGGGCGGTGCAGGCCGATAGCCGGGGCGAGGCAGACCGGCAGCCAACTCGGGGCAGACCGGCAGCCAGGGCGAGGCAGACCGGCAGCCGACTCGCGACAGACCGACAGCCAGGGCGAGGCAGGCCGGTAGCCGACTCGCGGCCCGCGCGGGTGCAGGGCATCGGTGGCGCCATCCTCTTCCCCGCCTCAGCGCCGGTCAGTAGCCGGTCGGCCGCACCAAGCCCGACTCGTACGCGAACACCGCCGCCTGCGTACGGTCGCGCAGGCCCAGCTTCACCAGGATGCGGCCCACGTGCGTCTTCACCGTCTGCTCGGCGACGACGAGCCGCTGGGCGATCTCCGCGTTCGACAGGCCCTGCGCGATCAGGGCGAGTACCTCCGTCTCACGTTCCGTCAGGCCGCCCACACGTTCCTTGACCGGGGCGCGGGGCCGGTTGTCCAGGCGGGAGAACTCAGCGATCAGCCGCCGGGTGATGCCCGGTGCGAGCAGCGCGTCGCCCGCCGCCACCACCCGCACCGCCTCGGCCAGCTTCTCCGCGGACGCGTCCTTCAGCAGGAATCCGGACGCGCCGGCTCTGAGCGCCTCGTACACGTACTCGTCGAGGTCGAAGGTGGTGAGCACCAGCACCTTGATGTCCGGCCGCTCGGCGGTGATGCGGCGGGTGGCCTCGATACCGCCGAGCTCGGGCATGCGGATGTCCATGAGGACTACGTCCGGGGCGAGTTCGCCGACCTTGGCGACCGCGTCCAGGCCGTCCACCGCCTGGCCGATCACCTCGATGCCGGGCTGGGTGTTGAGCAGCACGCTGAAGCCCTGCCGGACCATCTGCTGGTCGTCGGCGATGAGTACGCGGATGGTGCCGCCGGTGCCGCCGGTGCCGCTCGTCATGAGGTCTCTTCTCCTGTCGGGGGTGGGGACGCAACGTCCAGGGGTGGGGATGCATCGTCGCGCGCGCCGTCCTTCGGGAGGAACGCCGAGACCGCGAACCCGCCCTGCAGTGTCCTGGTCGCGGTGACGTGCCCGCCGAGCATCGCCGCGCGCTCGCGCATGCCGAGCAGGCCGTGGCCCGCGCCCGGCGAGGGCGGGACGGTGTGCTGCGGGCGGGAGTTGATGACCCCCAGGTACAGCCCGCGGGGGAAGTGGTGGATCTCGACGCGCACGGTCGAGCCCGGTGCGTGCCGCAGCGCGTTGCTGAGCGCCTCCTGGATGATCCGGTACGCGGACAGCTCCACGCCCGGCGGGTAGGTGGGCGGGCCTCCGTCGGGGATCTCGATGCTGGTGACGACGTGCAGTCCGGCGGCGCGGGTGTTCTCGATGAGGGCGTCGAGGCGGTCGAGCGTGGGCTGCGGGGAGTCGGGGGCGGATCCGGTGGCGGCCTCCCCGAGGCCGTACGGATCCTCCGCATTCTCCGAGCGCAGGACGCCGAGTACCCGGCGCAGCTCGGTGAGCGCCTCCAGGGCGTTGTCCCGGATGCCGGCGAGGTTCTCCTTCAGTTCCTCGGACGGGTTCTCCACCAGGTGCGGCGCGACCTGGGCCTGGATGGAGATCACCGACATGTGGTGCGCGACCACGTCGTGCAGCTCGCGCGCGATACGGCTGCGCTCCTCCAGCAAGGTGCGGCGGGCCCGTTCCTCCGCCGTGATCGTCTCCTGCTCGACGAGCTGGGTGCGGGCCTCGCTGCGACCGCGCAGGGCGATGCCGACGAGGACGGTCATGGCGAAGACGAAGATCGCGACCATGCCGGTCTCGGAGTACCGCACCGCACCGATGACGCCCTGCACGACGAAGGTCGCAACGCCGGTTGCCGCGAACGCCCCGAGCGTTCTGCGGGTGGACAGACGTAGGGCGAGGAAGAGGAGGACGAGGGCGTGGGCCAGGACCGCGGGGGTGCTCCAGGGCCAGTTGGGGCCCGGGAGAGGGGTTTCCCCGAGGGTGGGGCGTACGACCAGGGCGATCACGATCGTGCCGGCGAGGGACAGGACCCAGGCCCTGCCGGGCCAGCGGACGGACAGGAGGATCGCGGCGCCCTGGACGGAGCCGGCCAACAGACCGGTTGCGGTGCTGAGGTGGTAGCTCCTGCTGATCTCGTTGCCGCCGGCCAGGAAGATGCCGAGGGCTGCCCAGAGGAGCACGAGGTAGGTCAGGAGGCGTAGCCAGCGGTACTTGGAGAAGGGTGGGGACAGTTGGGAGGGGGATGCGCCGAGGCTTTGGCGTAGGCGGGTGCGGGTGGGTGTGTGTACGGGTGCAGGTGCGTTGGGGGACACCCGGCCTTCGGCCGGGTCTGTGCTCCCACCCGCGCCGTCGGCGGCTGCACCTTCGTTGTTCACGCCCTCGACCCTAGGCATCTCGAGTTGCCTCCGCTGGCCTGGAGCGGAGGCGGTGGTGGACACGGACTACTCGGGACGGGCGGTCGGGGCGGCGACGCGGGCCCTGTTCGTAGGAGCGGAAGGCCGCCCAGCAGATCGCGAGGGCCAGGGTGAAGACCGGGAGCCAGGCCAGGCGGGCCGCGACCCAGGCCAGGTCGTCGGGGACGGTGTGCAGGCCGGAGAGGCGGCCCGCGAGGAGGCCCGTGGCCGTGGTGGCCATCAGGGCCGTCTGGTGCCAGAGGAAAATCGTCATCGCGGAGAGGTTGACCAGGGCCACCGCCGACCAGGCCAGTGGGCGCGTCATTGCTTTGCGCAGTCGGTCGCGCAGGAGCAGGGCGAGGCCGCACTGGGCCAGGCCGAAGGTGACGGCGGCCAGTGTCGGTGGGTTGAGGTTGGAGACCCCGGCACCGGGGACACCGACCATCGACGCCGGGTAGTCCGCCCACGCGACCAGCACCGCCGTGGTCGCCGCGCCGCCGGCGAGCAGCAGCCAACCCGCGCGGCGGCTGTCCAGTTCACCACGGGTCCAGGCCGCGCCCAGCGTGTACGGCACCAGCCAGCCCGCCGCCACGTTCACCCAGCCGAGCCAGGACGGGCCGCCCAGGCCGAAGCGCAGCAGGTCCACATGGAGGACGACGGCCAGCGGCCAGAGCGGGGTGAGCCGGAGCAGGAGCGGGGTCGCCGCCGTCAGGGCGGCGAAGACCAGGAGGAACCACATGGGGGACAGGGCCAACTTGACCAGCGTGCGGACCGTTTCGAATTCGGCGCCCGTGAGGAGGAGAGCCGTGGCGGTCACCGTCCACAGGGCCAGCACGGCCGCCACCGGTTTGAACAGTCTCGACAAGCGGGCGGTCAGCCATTGGGCGTACGTCGTGCCGCGGGCGCGCGCCGAGGTGTAACCCCGGGTTGCCACGTGGCCGCCGACCAGGAAGAACACCGCGAGTGTCTGGAAGGCCCAGGAGATCGGGGCCAGCCAGGGCATGTGCTGGAGCGGGCTCGCGGTGTGCAGCGCGCCGTCGTCCGCGACCAGGGCGGTCACCAGCCAGTGGCCGAGGACCACACCGAGGATCGCGAAGGCACGCAGGGCGTCGACCGCGCGGTCCCGCTCTACGGGGGTGACGGCGTCGACCCGGTGGGCGCCCTGTCGTATGCCCTTCCATGTGTGGCGCGGAACTGTGCGGCGCGGGACTGTGCGGCGCAGGACTGTGCGGCGCAGGCTCATCTCACGCATCGTTTGCGGCTCTTGCGGCTCACGCACGGGTCACCTTCGAAGTCTCGCCGAGGACGATCCGGGCCAGGTTGGTCAGGGAAACCGAGCCCGGTGCGAAGTAGTCGCTGTGGCCTGCGTCGCCGGCGGCGAAGACCTGGGCCCCGAAGGCCGGGGTGACGGGGTCGGTGCCGAAGCCGACGGTGGTGCCGAACAGGTCGGCCTCGACGTGCGGGACCTCGCGCACCCAGTCGTCGCTGCCGCGGGCCGCCCAGACGCGGGCCCGGCTGTGCAGGGCCGCGGCGGAGTCGGCGCCGGTGCCGGGGCTGCCGACCAGGGCGAGATCGTCCACCTCCAGGCCGGGAACGGCCCGGCCGCAGACGACCGAGCCGTACGAGTGGCAGAGCAGCGAGACCTGTGCCGCGTGGCCGACGATGCCGCGCAGGTCCCGTATGAACTCCCGCAGCCGCGGGGCCGCCTGCTCGGCGCGGCCCGTGGTGATGACCGTCGCGCTGACCGTGCCCGGCGTCTCGTAACCCAGCCAGGCCACGACCGCGGTGCGTGTGCCCTGTGGTGGGCCTGCCGGGTCAGCTGCTCCCGCAGTGCTGTCGCGGTCGCGCGGAAACGGTCGTAGGTGTCGAGTGAGGTGTCCGAACCGGGGACCAGGACCGCTATGCGGTCGGCGTGGGCGAGGTCGCCGAAGACTTCCGTCGCCCGCCCGGCGCCGCGGCCGTCGAATGCGAGGTACTGGCGGGCGGGGGCGGCCATGGCACGGTCGGCCGCGGCGCGCTCCCGGTCGCCGTGCGCCGCGGCCATGCGGGACGCCTCCTCGGCATTGGCCCGGTTCGCCGCGTACGCCTCGTCCAGCGTGGCTGCCGTCACCCGGTGGAGGGTGGCCGGGGCCGGGGCGGGGATCTGTGCTTGCGCGGCGGCGGAGAGGGGGGCCACGACCGCGGCGATGATCAGGGCGGCGAGCAGGCCACGGCACCATCGCTGTGCGCGGCACCGCTGGCCGGCCGACCCGGCGGGCGTGGCCTCGGTGGCTCGAGCCTCGGCGGTCGTACCCTCGGCGGTCCCAGTCCCGGCCCCGGCCCCGGCCCCGGCCCCGGCGGACGCAACTCCAGCGGCCGTAGCCGCAGCAGCCGTAGCCGTAGCCGTAGCCCCAGCAGCCGTAGCCTCAGCGGCCCCCACCCAAGCGGGCCCACCCCCAGCCGCCACAGCCTCGGCGGTCCCGGCCCCCGAGGTCGTATCCCCCGTTTCACGTCCCACGGTCGTCGTCCCTCCCAGTCCGCCCGGCCATCGGGCCTGTCTGGATGGGAAGTTACGGATCCGTGCAGGTCGTCCGCGTCACGCCAGGGAGCTCACCTGCGTCGTAGCTCTCAGGTATTACGGGTACGACCGGGATGAGTCACCGGCGGTCAACGGCCCCTCACCACGCCAACTGCGCGATCTCCTCCGCCACCACCGCGCACGCGTCCGCCGCCGGGTCGATCAGCGGGAAGTGGCCGACGTCCTCCAGGAGCGTCAGGCCCACCACCTCGCCGGCCTTCGCCGCCGCGTCGGCATACGACTCGGCGACGGCCTGCGGGACGACGATGTCGGCGCGGCCCTGGACGAGCGTGGTCGCGATGCCGGTGGGGAGCAGCAGCGCCGGGTCGGCGTACGGCTGACGCTCGGTGAACTCCTCCTCACCGCCCAGCAGTTGGCGGCAGGCGCCCGCGCACACGTCCAGCTTGTCGGCGACCGTGAAGTCGGCGATCGGGGCGAGGGCGACCACGCCGCGCAGCGGGGCCGGGCGGTCGATGCGCCAGGGGGCGTCGGCGGGCAGCAGGTGCCGGGCCGCCGCCCACAGGGCGAGGTGGCCGCCCGCCGAGTGGCCGGTGACCACCATGCGGCGGGCGTCGGTCTGCGGGAGGATCTCGCGGACGAGCGCGGGGAGCGCGTCCAGCGCGGCGGCGACATCGTCGAAGGTGTCCGGCCAACGACCCGCGACCGGCCCGGCCGCACCCCCGCTGCCTCCGCTGCTGCCAGGGCCCCCGCTGCCGCCAGTAACGCCGCTGCCCCCCGCGGCCTCACCGGCCCCAGTACCCCCGCTCCCACCCGTGTCCTCGCCATCGCCCCCACGCCGATACTCCACGCTCGCCACCGCGAACCCCCGACGGGCCAGGTACTCCGCGAACGGCGAGATGTGGCGGCGGTCGTACGGCGCACGCCAGGCGCCCCCGTGCAGCACGACGACCAGCGGAGCGAGACCGCCCGGGCCGGCCTCGCCGTACGGGGCGTGGAAGTCGATCACCTGGTCGGGGTGATCGCCGTACGCCGCGGTGGCGTCGGGGGTGACCGTCGGGTGCGAGAAGGCCGACTCCTCCTCGGCGTTGGAACGGGCAGCTGCGGCATCGCGGGCTGCGGGGTCGTCCGGCATGCTCCAACCTCTCAGCGACGGAACGGATTTGACGGACCGGCGGATCTGGCGGACCAGGAGAGAATGCGGCCGTTGCCGGGACGCTACCAGGCCCATGACGTGCGCAGACACGGGGGATGTCACGCTCGGTGAGGATCGCCCAGCTCGTCAGCCCCCCAGTGTCTCCCCCCGAAGCGTCTCCGCCAGCACCCGAGCCGCCCGCTCCACATCCGCGAACCCGACGTAGAGCGGGGTGAAGCCGAAGCGCAGCACGTCCGGGTGCCGGAAGTCCCCGACCACCCCGCGCTCGATCAGCCGCTTCATGACCTGCCCGGCGTCCGCACACCGCAACGCCACCTGGCTGCCCCGCTCCTCATGCGCATCCGGCGTCAACGACTCCACCCGGCCCGGCGGAACGTACTGTGCCACGCACTCCAGGAAGAAGTCCGTCAGGGCGAGGGACTTGGCCCGCACCGCCTCGATCGGGACGCCGTCCCACACCTCCAGGGCCGCTTCCAGGGCGAGCATGGACAGGATGTCGGGCGTGCCGACGCGTCCGCGCGGCGCTCCGGCGGCCGGTGTGTAGTCGGGCCGCATGCCGAAGGGCTCGGCGTGGGAGTTCCAGCCGGGCAGCGGGGAGTCGAAGCGGTCCTGGAGGTCGGCGCGTACGTACAGGTACGCCGGTGAACCCGGGCCACCGTTCAGGTACTTGTAGGTGCAGCCGACCGCCAGATCGACGCCGTGCGCGTCGAGCCCGACGGGCAGGGCGCCCGCGCTGTGGCACAGGTCCCAGACGGCGACCGCGCCCGCCGCGCGCACGGCGGAGGTGAGTCCCGGCAGGTCGTGCAACCGCCCGGTGCGGTAGTCGACGTGGTTCAGCAGGACGGCGGCCGTACGGTCGCCCAGCGCCTCCGGCACCTCCGCCGGCGTCACCGGCCGCAGAGCGCACCCGGTCATCCGGGCCGCGGACTCGGCTATGTACCCGTCGGTGGGGAAGGTCGTCGCGTCGACGAGGATCTCATCGCGCCCCTCACCCGCCAGCCGTACCGCACCCACAACCGCCTTGAAGACATTGACACTTGTGGAGTCGCCCACCACGATCTGCCCGGCCGCCGCACCGACCAGCGGAGCGATCCGGTCACCGATCCGCTCGGGCGCCGTCCACCAGCCGCTCTCCTCCCAGGAACGGATGCGCAGCGCACCCCACTGGCGGCGTACGACGTCGTCGAGACGCCCCGGGACGTTCGCGGGCAGCGCGCCCAGCGAGTTCCCGTCCAGGTACACGCCCGCGGCGCCAGCCGCATGATCGGACACAGCGTCGAGCACGAACCGCGCGCGCACGCCCGCCAGTTCGTCGGCCGCGTCCAGCTTCTCCGCCCGCATACCCAGTTCAGACATGGGACCGCGCCGTCCACAGCTCGGGAAACACGTTCTTCTGCGCGCGCTTCTCCAGCCAGGCCACCCCGGCGGAGCCGCCCGTGCCGGACTTGGCGCCCATCGCCCGCCGGGTGGCGACGAGATGGTCGTTGCGCCAGCGCCACACCAGCTCGGCCACGTCGGTCAACGCCTCGCCGAGCCGGGCTAGTTGGTCACTCTCGTCACCGGAGTAGAGAGCGGTCCAGGCGGCCTCGACCTCCTCGGACGGCTCGTAGCGACGCGAGACGTCCCGCTGAAGCACCGCCTCCGGGATCGCGTGCCCGCGCCGCGCGAGCAGCCGCAGCACCTCGTCGTACAGGCTCGGCTCGTGCAGCGCCTTCTCCAGCTCCGCGTGGACGCGCGGCGCGCCCCGGTGCGGGACCAGCATGGACGCGGACTTCTCGCCCAGCAGGAACTCCATGCGCCGGTACATCGCCGACTGGAACCCGGAGCCCTCGCCGAGGGCGGAACGGTACGCGTTGAACTGGGCCGGAGTGAGCTGGCCGAGCGGCTTCCAGGAGGCGTTCAAAGCCTCCAGCTCCCGTACGGAACGCTTCAGCGCGGCGACAGCCATCGGCACGTCATCGGAGCGCAGGGCCCGCGCGGCGGTCTCCCACTCGTGGACGATGACGGTGAACCACAGCTCCATCACCTGGGTCGTGACCAGGAAGACCATCTCTCCGGGGTCGTCGGAGAGGGTGTGCTGGAGGTGGGTGAGCACGTCCGCCTTGACGTAGTCCTCGTACGGCGTCGTGCCCGCGAAGTCGAGATGCGGAGTCTCGGGCTCGTGATCCACGTGATCCACGTGAGCCTTCTGGGACATCGCTGTCTCCTGTTGTGTACTCCGGGTAGCGGTCCGCCCCTGCCGTTACCGACACGGGGGCCCCGGTCCCCACCTGGCATCCTGCGCAGCCGTCCCCCGAAAACGCAAGGCCCGCCTGATCACCTCAGGCGGGCCCACAGGTCTACGGCTGTACGGCTATACGGCTGTCCAGCTATACGGCTATACGGCGGCTACTAGCCCAGGGTCTGGGCCGCCACCGGCGAGGAGTCCTTCAGGAACTGCGAGCAGCGCTCGTACTCCTCCTGCTCGCCGATCGTCTGCGCGGCGCGGGCGAGGGCGTGCAGGGCGCGCAGGAAGCCACGGTTCGGCTCGTGCTCCCAGGGGACCGGTCCGTGGCCCTTCCATCCGTTGCGGCGCAGGGAGTCCAGGCCGCGGTGGTATCCCGTACGCGCATAGGCGTACGACTCCACGACACTGCCCCGCTCGAACGCGTCGTCGGCCAGCTGGGCCCAGGCCAGCGAGGAGGTCGGGTACTTCGCGGCGACATCGGCGGGAGAGGTGCCGTTGGCCAGCAGCTCCCGTGGTTCCGGGTCGTCGGGGAGGTGGGTCGGGGGCGGTCCCCCGAGGAGGTTTTCGTGAATGGACATGTCTCCCAGTCTCCTCCATTCGCGCGCTCGGTCGGGGACCACGGACGACACAATCACGAACAGCAGCCACCGAGGGCTGACCGAGGGCCGACCGACGGCTAAGCGAGCCGCTTCCGCGCCCGCTCCCCCTCCAGCGGCGGTGCCGTGACCGACCCGTGCGTCCGGCACTCCGGCCGCCGGCAGTCCGCCGGAGGCCTCCGCACCGTCGTGAAGGCGACGACCGACCCCACCACCAGTACCCCGGCGCACACCACCATCGAGCGCCCGAACGCCTCGTCGAAGGCGCCCGCCGACCGGTACGCCTCCTCCCCCATCCCGGTCAGCAACGGCAACGCCGCCACCGAGATCAGGCCCGCCGCCCGGGCCGCCGCGTTGTTGATCCCGCTCGCGATACCGGCCCGCGCGGTGCCCACGGAGCCCAGCACCGTCGCCGTCAGCGGTGCGACCAGCGTGACCATGCCCAGGCCCAGGACCAGCAGCGCGGGCAGCACGTCGGCGAGGTAGGAGGCGTCGGGCCCGACCCGCAGCATCAGCAGCATCCCGGCGGCACACAGCAGCGGCCCCACGGTGAGCGGGATGCGCGGCCCGATCCGCTCCCCCAGCTCACCGGAGCGGGCCGACAGCAGCAGCATCAGCGCGGTCGTCGGCAGCAGTGCCGTACCGGCGCCGAGGGCCGAGTAGCCGACGACGACCTGGAGCTGGACCGCGGCGAGGAAGAAGAAGCCGCCGAAGGCCGCGTACACGCACAGCGTGACGAGGTTGACGGCGGTGAACTGGCGGGACGCGAAGATGTCGAGCGGCATCATCGGATCGGCCCGGCTCCGCTCGACACGGACGAAGGCCACGGCGGCGGCGAGCCCGGCGACGGCGGTGACCGCCACGACCAGGGACCCGCTCCGGGCCTCGATCAGCGCGTACGTGATCAGGGCCAGCGCCACCGCGCCCAGCACCGCGCCGAGCACGTCGAAGCGGGTGTGGACACGTCCGTCGCCCGACTCGGGGACATGCCGTACGGCGATCGGCGCGCACACCAGGGCCAGCGGAACGTTGAGCAGGAACACCCAGCGCCAGCCGGGACCGTCCACCAGCCAGCCGCCCACGAACGGCCCGACCGCCGCCCCGACACCGCCGAACCCGGACCACAGGCCGACGGCCCTGCCCCGGTCGTCGGGATGGAAGGAGGCCTGGATGATCGCGAGGGAGCCCGGCGTCAGCAGCGCACCCCCGACCCCTTGGAGGGCCCGGGCGGCGATGAGGACCCCGGCGTTCGGAGCGATGCCGCACAGCAGCGATGCGGCCGCGAACCACACCACCCCGACGACGAAGATCTTGCGGCGCCCGAACCGGTCGCCCAGGGAACCGCCCAGCAGGATCAGACTGGCCAGCGTCAGCATGTACGCGTTGACCGTCCACTGAAGGGCGGCGAGGTCGGCGTCGAGGTCGCGGCCGATGCGGGGCAGGGCGACATTGACGACGGTCGAGTCCAGCAAAGCCATGCTGGAGCCGAGGATGGTGGTGAGCAGGATCCACTTGCCTTGCGGCGAGGCCAGCCGGACATCGGGCATGGCCCAGGTATACAACGAACCCGGTGCCGTAGCACCGGGCTCACTGTGAAGATCCGGAAGATTGGAGGATCCGGAAGACCCTAAAGCTCAGGAAGACCCGGAGGACCCGGAGGATCCAGAAGTCCCGGCAGCTCCGGCTACTACTTGATCCTGGTGCCGGTGGACCGCAGGTTCGCGCAGGCCTCCGTGACGCGCTGGGCCATGCTCGCCTCGGCCAGCTTGCCCCAGGTGCGCGGGTCGTACGTCTTCTTGTTGCCGACCTCGCCGTCGACCTTCAGGACGCCGTCGTAGTTGCGGAACATGTGGTCCGCGACCGGACGGGTGAAGGCGTACTGGGTGTCGGTGTCCAGGTTCATCTTGACGACGCCGTTCTCCAGCGCGGTCGCGATCTCCTCCGCCGTGGAGCCGGAACCGCCGTGGAAGACGAAGTCGAAGGGGGAGGCCTTGCCGTACTTGGCGCCGACGCCCTCGTTCAGCTCCTTGAGCAGCTCGGGGCGGAGCACGACGTTGCCCGGCTTGTACACGCCGTGCACGTTGCCGAACGACGCCGCCAGCAGGTAGCGGCCCTTCTCGCCCAGGCCCAGCGCCTCGGCCGTACGGATCGCGTCGTCGACCGTCGTGTACAGGTTGTCGTTGATCTCGTGGCTGACGCCGTCCTCCTCACCGCCGGTCGGGGTGATCTCCACCTCGAGGATGATCTTCGCGGCGGCGGCGCGGGCCAGCAGTTCCTGACCGATGGAGAGGTTGTCGGCGAGGGTCTCCGCCGAGCCGTCCCACATGTGCGACTGGAACAGCGGGTTCTGCCCGGCCTTGACGCGCTCCTCGGAGACGGCCAGCAGGGGCCGTACGTACCCGTCGAGCTTGTCTTTCGGGCAGTGGTCGGTGTGCAGGGCGACCGTGATGTCGTACTTCTTGGCGACGATGTGCGCGAACTCGGCCAGGGCGACCGCGCCGATCACCATCTCCTTGCTGTGCTGGCCGCCCAGGAACTCGGCACCGCCGGTGGAGATCTGGATGATGCCGTCGCTCTCCGCCTCCGCGAAGCCGCGCAGCGCAGCGTGCAGGGTCTGGGACGAGGTCACGTTGATGGCCGGGTAGGCGAACTTGCCTGCCTTCGCCCGGTCGAGCATCTCGTTGTAGACCTCGGGGGTTGCGATGGGCATTCGTCCGCTCCTTGGGTGTGCGGGTTGGCGTACTGCGTGCTCTGCGTGCTTACGGCGGCCCTGACCTAGACCTGGGGTGTGACGTCATCGTCGGTCCCATCTTTCCAGACTTGGCCGGATGGTCCATGCTGCGGTCAGCCCAGACTCTGGCCGGGCTCAGTCCAGGCCCAGCTCGTCCTTCGAGTACGCGAAGAGGTACGGCACCCCCGCACCCTCCTGGATCTTCTCGGCGGCACCGGTCGCCCGGTCGACGATCGTCGCGACGGCGACCACCTCGGCACCGGCCTCGCGCACGGCCTCCACCGCGGTGAGCGGGGAGCCGCCGGTGGTGGAGGTGTCCTCGACGACGAGCACCCGACGGCCGGCGATCTCGGGCCCCTCGACCCGCCGCTGCAAGCCGTGCGCCTTGGCCGCCTTCCGTACGACGAAGGCGTCCAGCTTCTTCCCGCGCGCGGCGGCGGCATGCAGCATGGACGCGGCCACCGGATCAGCGCCCATGGTCAGCCCGCCCACCGCGTCGAACTCCAGGTCGGCGGTCAGGTCGAGCAGCACCTGCCCGACCAGCGGAGCGGCCTCCCCGTCGAGGGTGACGCGTCGCAGGTCGACGTAGTAGTCGGCCTCGAGACCCGACGACAGGGTCACCTTGCCGTGCACCACGGCCTTGTCCTTGATCTGCTGCAGCAGCGCGCCGCGTACGTCCGTCATGCCTGTCAGCTTAGACAGTCCGCAGACTCCGCCAGGTCCAGGTGGTGGAGGCCTCCAGCGGCTCCAGCGGCGTGACCAGGCGGGGATGCGTGTTGAGGCCGTTGGGCGGGCCGGTCTGCGGTTCCACGCACACGGCGGCCTCCTGCTCGTCGTACACCACGACCCACTCCTCGCGACTGGCCACCTTCAGCTCCAGCTGCCCCGGCCAGGTGAGGGTGACGTCGACACCGCCCGGCATGCCGAAGCAGTCGTCCCAGGGGCCGGGCTTCGGGTCGAGGCGGTTGCCGGTGGGCAGGTGGTCGGCGCCACGCTCCTCCTGCCAGGCGGGGTCGAAGTCGAGCTGTACCGGCGCTCCCCCGATGGTCCGGTTGAACCACGGGTGCCAGCCGATCTGGGCCGGGAAGGAGGAGTCGTACGTCTCCACGGACATGGTGAGCGTCAGGGCGTCCTCGGTGAGGGCGACGGCCTGGGTGATCCGGCCGGGGTGGGGCCAGGGGTCGACGAGGTCGTACGTGATGACCGCCTCGTCGGTGGAGCGGCGGGCGGTACGCCAGGCGCCGTCGCGGGCGGTGCCGTGGATGGCGTGCGGAGGGGAGTTGAGCGGCATCTGGTGGACGGTCGCGCCGTCCCGGAACCGGCCGTCCCTGATCCGGCCGCACCAGGGCACCATCGGGAAGCAACCGAAGCGGTCGCCCTGGCGGAGGAGTTCGGTCCCGCCGACGCGGAGCCCTCCCACCCGGCCGCCGTTGCCCGGCTGTACGGTCACTTCCGCGTCGCCCGCGGTCAGCGTGATGTCTTCGTTACTCACGGGATGACCCTACTGGGCGCAGCCGCGGGCAGTCGTGCGGGAGTTCAACAAGGTCGTGGGAGATACAACGAGGTCGTGGGAGTTTCAACGACGTCTGCGCAACGCCCTGCCCACGACGATCGCCGACGCGAGGGCCAGGGCCGCCGCCGGTGCCGCCCAGCGGAGCGTCTGGTTGGGGGCGATGGTGTGCGGTGCGGGGACGGGCGCGTAGCGGCCTCGCGGGGGCGCGTGGTCCACCTCTTCCGCGCTGCGCCCGATCATCGTCCGCCGCGCGTGCGCCGCCTCGGCGGGAGGTTCGGGGGCCTCGGGGAAGTCCTCGGTGAGGTCTTCGGAGGTGTCCTCGGTGAGGTCTTCGGTGAGGTCTTCGGTGGGGGGCGGCGGGGGAATCTCGGTCTCGGAGGCGGAGGCGGAGGCGGAGTCGAGGTCGGGGTCGGGGTCGGGGGCCTCGGGGGTATCCGGGACCTTCGGGGGCTCGGATTCGGCCTCCGGCGTCTCCTGCTCCCCTCCCCCCGATCGCTCCTCGTCCACCGTGGCGGCCCCGAGGTTCTCCGCGAAGCGGGTCAGCAGCCGGGTCGTGGCCGAGGCGACCGCCTCCGGCGGCAGTTCCGTGACGCGGCCGTCCGCGGGGGCCGTTCCGTCGAAGGTGAGTGTGCAGCCGCCGTCCGTGTCCCGGAGGGAGACCGTGAGGGCGAGTTTCACGGAGCCGGTGCCGCGGGCCTCGGTGGCGTCGCCCTCGAAGGCGTACGTACCGTCGTCCCGGCCGGTCACGCGCACGGAGCCGCGATAGGTGATGGAGTGGCTGCCGACGCGCACCTTCAGCCGCCCTGTGACGGGCTCGGCGCCCGCGTCCTGCTGGAGCCCGGGCACCGCCCGGGCGACCAGCGCGGGGTCGGCCAGCGCCTCCCTGAGCCGCTCGGCCGGAACCGGAACGAACACCTCATGCTCCATAGCAGCGGAGCCTACCCAGTGGGCGCCGTCGTGCACCCCCGTTGGTCGAAAGTGACCGCTCGTGGCAGACAGCATGAGTACCTCACCGGTACCGCATCAGTACCGCGGATGCACCAATGTCGACACCGGCAACCCCCTGATCCGCAGAGCGGCCGCCGCCCGCGCGTCCGCCGTCAGGGAGGTCTGCGTCAGTGTCCGTGGCGGCGGGCCCGCCGGATCCAGGCGCAGCGGCGGGCGCTCGCCGGATGCCGCAAGGACGAACCCCCAGTCGTGCGCGGCCCGCGACCCGTCGGCGGAGCGGTCGGGGCCCGCCGCGAAGCCGGAGTCGCCGCCGCCGACGCGGTAGGGCGCGGTGTGCAGGCCGGCCGCCCGGATCGTCGTCTCCACCGTCCAGAACACGCGCGGGCGGGAGGAGACCGGGCCGGCGTGCACCACCAGGCGACCGTCGGCCGCCAGCACCCGCCGTGCCAGGCCGTAGAACTCCTGCGAGTACAGCTTCGTGCTCGCCGTGATGCCCGGATCGGGCAGGTCCGCGATCACCACGTCGTACCTCTCCGACTTCTTCGGCTTCTGCGACTTCTGCGACTTCTGCGACTTCTGCGACGGTGCCCCGCGCAGCCGGCCGAAGGCGTCCGCCGTCGTCACGTGCACGCGCGCGTCGCCGTACACATGACCGTTCAGCGCGGCCAGCGCCGGGTCCTGGCGGGCCAGCCGTACGACCGCCTCGTCGAGCTCGACGACGTCCACGCGGCGCACGCCCGGATGGCGCAGCACCTCCCGGGCGGCCAGTCCGTCGCCGCCGCCGAGGACGAGCACGCGCGCGTGGGGGCCGTTCATCGCGGGGTGGACCAGTGCCTCGTGGTAGCGGTATTCGTCGCGGCCGCTGACCCTGAGCCGGCCGTCGAGGAAGAGGTCGAGGGGACGGCCGTCGGTGCCGCCGGTGAGGACGACCTCCTGGACGTCGGTCAGCAGGGCCACCCGTACGTCCTCGCCGTACACCGCGTGCCGTGCGGCCCGTTCGAAGTCGTCGACGAGTACGGCGGCCGTGGCGAGGATCGCGAGGACGGCGACGTTGGCGAGCAGCAGGAGCCAGCGCGCGCGGCGGGTCAGGTCGCGGCGGAACAGGCACAGGACGAGCACGCCGCCGGCGATCGCGTTGACCGTGCCGGTGAGCAGCGCGCCGGTCAACTGGCCCAGGAACGGCAGCAGGAGGAAGGGAAAGGCCAGGCCACCGACCAGCGCGCCCACGTAGTCCGCGGCGAACAGGTCCGCGACCGCGCCGCCCGCGTCCTGGCGCCTGATGCGCTGGATCAGCTCCATCAATAGCGGGACCTCGGCGCCGATCAGCAGGCCGATCGCGAGGGAGAAGGCGACCAGGAGGCAGCGGGGGCCGCCCGCCCACAGGCCGCCCCAGGCGCCGGTCCAGGCGAACACGGCGTACAGCGCCATCGCACTGCACCCGCCGACGAGGGCGAGTGCCGCCTCCACCGCGCCGAAGGCGGCCGCGGCGAGCCGACGCAGCCGCTTCGCGGCGAGCGAGCCGATGCCCATCGCGAAGACCATGACGGACAGCACGACGGAGGCCTGGGTGACCGAGTCGCCGATCAAGTACGAGGCGAGGGCGACGAGTTCGAGTTCGTACACCAGTCCGCAGGCCGCGCACACAAAGACGCAGGCGAGGACGAAGAACCGGCCCGTGCCGGGGCGGACGGGCAGCCGCGCGGGGCCCGCCCAGGTCGGCGCGGAGCCGGGCGGGGCGGGCGCGTGCGGTTCGATCACGCTGCGACGTTACGTCACTGCCGTGGCACGCTTCGTCACCCACACGTGTGGAACTCCGGGTCAATCCGGCGCGGGGCGTTTGAAGTGCCGTCGCCCTGGGGCTGTGCCTGTTGTGTCAGCTGTAGCTGATGTGTCTGTTGCACCTGTTGCGCTTGTTGTGCTTCCTGTGCTTGTTGCGCTTCTTGTGCTTGTTGCGCCTGGCGTGGGCCGAGTCGATCCGTCCCCGTCCGTACCCGCACTCCCACCCGCGTCCGCGTGGCCACCAAGTGCCCGTCCTGCGGGTAGGCGTGCCAGGTCCGCCAGTGCACCTGCCCTTCGTGGCGCTGGGCCAGCATCGCCGTAAAGGCGTGCGGGCTGCCGGGGAAGACGCCCGCGAGTCCGTTCGGATGGTCGGCGACCAGTGCCAGCAACTCCTGGGCGCGGCCCGCGAACTGGCCCGGAGAGAGGGCCTCCACACGGGCGGCGAACTCGTACTCCCAGTCGCCGACGCGCTTGGCCACGCCGAGCGGGAGGGGCGTGCTGCTGCCCGGGATGCACGCCACCGTCTCCGAACAAATGCCCCGTTCCTCCTCCAGGAGCACCTGGTGGGACGCGCCGAGGAGTCTCAACTGGAGCTTGGATCCGGCCAGTTCGAGGTCGAGCGTGGCCAGTGCGGGAAGCGGCTCGCGCCCCAGGGCCCAGGCGAGGTCGGCCGCGCGCGTGTCGGTGTAGGAGGTGTTCAGAGTCGTGAGCATGGATCGGCTCCGCTAGCACGCAAAGAAAGGGAGGTGTGGGTCCGGCGCGCCCCGGTCGGCACCGAGGGATTCGGCCCGGTCGGCTCAGTCGGAGTGTCCCGGTCGGAGTGTCAGGGAGGGTGTCCGCGGGACGTCCGAGGAGCCGCGTTGGTGATTTAGAGGGAATCATGAACTGTGGCGCCGCCACAGTGTTTTTACCCAACTTCGTGGGGTTTCCATACTTCCGAGGGCTCCACAGCTCAACTGTTCAACCTCGGCGTGCGCCGGGGCGGGTGGGGCGTGCGCCGGAGCACGGAAATGCCCGCCGGGAGCGGTTCCCGGCGGGCATATGACATGCACGACGAATGCACGACGAATGCACGTGATGCATGGGCAGTGCATGGGTGATGCAGGGGGTGATGCATGGGTGATGCGGGTGGAGCTCAGCTGCCCCGTGTCAGCTGCCTCCCCCGCATCCACCCCCGCCGCCACCCCCGCAGGACGAGCCGCCGCCCCCGCAGGAGTGACCACCCCCATGACCCCCGCCGTCGCCGCCTCCGTTGCCGCCGCTGTCGGACGACCCCGAGCCACCGTCACCGACGCCGACCGCGCCGCCGGCGGCCCACCAGCTGTTGTCGCCGGAGCTGGAGCTGGAGTGGGAGCCGCTGTAGCCGCCGCCTCGCGACGAACGGCGTCCCCCGCCGTGGCCCCCCAGCCGTACCGCGGCCCGCCGACGGCTGCGGCCGACGGCCACGAGGCTCGCGATCAGGACCAAGCAGCAAATCAGGATGATGCCGATGATCATGGCGTCACCCTCCTTCCGATTCCCCCGAAGCGACCCCCCGTGGGCGCCTCGCTTGGTGCGTGCCGGAGAGATGCCCCGCCCTCTCCGCGGCCAAAGCAGAGTTGAGGAAGTTCAGAGGGTTCCGTAGGGCTATGACCCCTGACCTGCACAGAAGGCCAGTTCAGGGGCCGTTCGCGGCGTCAGCAGCCGCTGTCAGGGGTGTCAGGGCGAGCCGGGCGGCCCAGGTTTCGAGCCACAGTCGCCGCGCGGCCGGGAGCTCCCGCGTGGGCCTCAGGCCGCCAGGCTGAAACCTCCCGCGGCGATGCGGGTGATGATGCCGATGCCGGTGCGCACGGTGATGGGGGTGCCACTGTCGGTGGTGCTGCCGTCGCCGAGCTGCCCAGCGTCGTTGCGACCCCAGGCTTTGAGAGTGCCGCCGGACAAGCGCGCCAGGCTGTGGTAGCTACCGGCAGAGATCGCCCAGGCGCCGGTGAGGTTGACGACGGTGACCGGCGTACC
>NZ_JBFAIR010000042.1:40103-101244 GCF_040654815.1 Streptomyces sp. NPDC050619
GGCGTACCGCTGGCCCCGCCGATGCTGCCATCGCCGAGCTGCCCGTCGCTGTTGTCGCCCCAGGCCCTGACCGTGCGATCGGAACGCAGGGCGAGGTTGTAGGAGAACCCTGCATCGATGTCCCGGACACCGGTGAGGTTGGCGACGGTGACGGGCGTACCGCTGGCCCCGCCGATGCTGCCATCGCCGAGCTGCCCGTCGCTGTTGTCGCCCCAGGCCCTGACCGTGCGATCGGAACGCAGGGCGAGGCTGTGGGAGAGCCCCGCATCGATGTCCCGGACACCGGTGAGGTTGGCGACGGTGGCGGGCGTACCGCTGTCCCCGCCGATGGTGCCGTCGCCGAGCTGCCCGAAGTCGTTGAGGCCCCAGGCCTTGACGGTGCCGTCGGACATTAGGGCGAGGCTGTGGTCGCAGCCGGCGGCGATCGCGGTCACGCCTCTGAGAGGGGCGCTGGGGTTGCTGGGGTCGATGACGGTGACAGGGGTGGGATTGCTCATGGAGCCGGTGCTGCCGTTGCCGAGCTGCCCGGAGTAGTTGGCGCCCCAGGCCTTGACGGTGCCGTTCGACAGCAGGGCAAGGCTGAACGAGCAGCCGGCCGCGACCGCGGTCACCCCGCTCAGCTCGCGTACCGTGCCGGGGGTGCGGCGGTCGGGGGTGGACAGGTCGGAGGTAGTGCCGTCGCCGAGCTGCCCGGAGTAGTTGGCGCCCCAGGCCTTGACGGTGCCGTTCGACAGCACGGCCAGGCCGTGGCCGTCGCCTGCTGCGACGCTGGTGACGTTGGCGGCGGTCAGTCCGGCCACGGTGACCGGGGTGTGCCGCTCGTCGGTGGTGCCGTCGCCGAGTTGCCCGTAGTAGTTGCCGCCCCAGGACTCGACGCGTTGTACCTGGGCAGCGGCCGGCGGCGCGGCGGGCAGCGCCCATGCAGCCAGCGCGGTCAGCAGGACGAGCAGTCCCGTCGGCAGGGCGGTTCTCGGTCTGCGCCGTCTGGTTTGGAGCAGTGGCATGTGTCACCTCGGGGTGTGGGGGTGCGCGGCCGTCTCGGCTCGCCCCTTACATGGAGTCATGATTGTGATTCATCAAGTGACAACAGGCGGGGGGCGACACCGGCACCGGGGGCCGGGTTGCGGCAGATGACTGACCGGCAACCGACCGCACGAGCTCCCGTGGCTGTTCGAGGACGACCGGGAAGGCCTACTTCGCTTGCATCAGAAGGACCACCCGCCAGTAGCGACCGGGACCGCAGGCGACGAGCGCGTTGGCGGTTACAGCAGGCAGCGTCACGCCGTTGCGGGTGTTGGGGCCGCTCGGCACGCATTCCCTGCCCTGCAGCGCCGCCCCGACAGCGGCCCGGCGGCACCCTCAGGAGCCGTCGGGCGGGGCGATTCCGGGGTCTGCCCAGACGGGCCGCCATCCGCTGACGTGCTGGTCACCTGACGGTGTTGGCCGCTGGCGCCAGCGGCCCCTGCCGCCAACGACAGCAGCGGATCGGGCCCCGCAAGCCGGACCCTCTGTGGGCCGTCCGCGGGCGGCCCACGTTGGGCACCCTCCCAGGTGCGAATCCGCGAGCGTCAGTTGAGGAACTCCAGAGCTTGGACGGAGGATGACGGGCATGACCTCCAGCGCACGCCCCCTCCTCAACCGCCGGCTCGCCGAGTTCGGGACGACGATCTTCGCCGAGATGTCCGCCCTCGCCCTGCGGACCGGGTCGATCAACCTGGGCCAGGGCTTCCCCGACACGGACGGGCCCGAAGAGATCAGAGAGGCGGCCGTACGGGCGCTGCGCGACGGCCGCGGCAACCAGTACCCGCCGGGCCCCGGCATCCCCGAGCTGCGCACCGCCATCGCCGCGCACCAGGAGCGGCGCTACGGCCTGTCGTACGACCCGGACAGCGAGGTCCTCGTCACCGCGGGCGCCACGGAGGCCATCGCCGCCGCACTCCTGGCCCTGCTGGAGCCCGGTGACGAGGTCGTCGCCTTCGAGCCGTACTACGACTCGTACGCGGCCTGCATCGCGATGGCGGGCGGGAGGCGCGTGCCGGTCACCCTGCGCCCGCACGAGGGTTCCTTCCGCCTCGACCTCGACGAACTGCGCGCCGCCGTCACCGACCGCACCCGTCTGCTGCTGATCAACACCCCGCACAACCCGACCGGCACGGTGCTCACGCGCGAGGAACTGACCGCGATCGCCGAACTGGCCGTCGAGCGCGATCTGCTCGTCGTCACGGACGAGGTGTACGAGCACCTGGTCTTCGACGAAGCCGAGCACCTGCCCCTCGCCACCTTCCCGGGCATGCGCGAGCGGACGGTGACCATCGGTTCGGCGGGAAAGTCCTTCTCCTTCACCGGATGGAAGGTGGGCTGGATCACCGCCGAGCCCGGCCTGGTCGGCGCCGTACGCTCGGCGAAGCAGTTCCTGACGTACGTCGCGTCGGGCCCTTTCCAGTACGCCGTCGCCGAGGCGCTCGCCCTGCCCGACACCTACTTCGCCGCCTTCCGCGAGGACATGCTGACCAAGCGGGACCTGCTGGCGAAGGGGCTGACGGAAGCGGGCTTCGCGGTGTTCCGCCCGGCCGGCACCTACTTCATCACCACTGACATCCGCCCCCTCGGCGAAACGGACGGCTTCGCCTTCTGCCGCGCCCTGCCGGAACGAGCGGGCGTCGTCGCCATCCCGAACGCCGTCTTCTACGACCACCGGGAGGAGGGCGCACCCTTCGTCCGGTTCGCGTTCTGCAAGCGACTGAGCGTTCTGGACGAGGCGGTGACCCGCCTCAAACGACTCACTCCCTGAGGCACGCAACCGGCGGCCTGCTGGGCCTGCTGGGCCTGCTGGGACCCGGGGGCCGGAACTCAATCGGCATCGCCAGACAGGGCCTCCCGCATGGCCTTCGCGGTGGCAGCCGGATCGTAGTCCTCGGGAACGCCTTCGACGAGAACGATGTCGCCCTCGATGTGCCGCGAGCGCAACGGCGCGATCTCCTGGTAGGCGGGCGAGTCCCACCAGCCCCGCGCCTCAGCACCCCCGGGAAAGCCGATCACCACGACATGCCCGGGCCAGTCGCCCTCCTTCACCTCATGCCGCGCGGCATGCACGAGAAAGCGACCACCGTACGGCTCGAAGGTGCCGGGAACGCGCTCGATGTACTCGGCGATCTCCGGGTGCGGGGCGGCCTCTTGCAGGTGAGCTATGACGTAGGCGGGCATGGCGTTGGCGTCCTTCCGGTCGGTCGGGCTCCGTACGCGGATGATCGTGGCAGCCGGCTGTGCCGGGGGCGATGACCTGGCAGGTAATCGGCTTGAGGCGGAGGGTTCAGTCGCCCCCCTGCGTACCGGGAGCAGACCGAACCGTAGGACGTAGGACGTCGCGGTCGCACACCCCGGACGCTCAGCGGCTGTCGGCAGCATTCGCCAGGTTTCGCCACCCTCCACAGGTCGCTCATCAGGCGGTTCTAAATGATCTACGTCAGCTGGAGTCCGCGCCACCCCTCAACGCCACAGCTCGCTACGGATTTTCGCCATGATCTGGATCATGACTCTGGTTCGGAAGCTTGATGCTCCCGGTGACTTGAGGTTTCCTCGTCATGGAGCCGAAAGGCTCCGCACTACGCATAGGGCCTGGCTCCGGGCGACATCCCGAAGCCAGGCTCACATGCGGGGTTATGGGCGAGTCCGGCCGAATAGGTAACGGCCGGGCTCGCTTGCCGCCCAACCAGCCGTCCGGACTACCTCTGGCGCATCACACAAAGCGCTCGACACACCCCGCGATGGCAGTGACCGTCGTAAGAATCAGGGCCGCCAGCTGAACCCAGTCCGGTAACTGGCTTCGCCTGCGGCACTGCCTTCGCCGCGTCGATCTCTCCATCTGGTCCGATCTCCCATCTCTCAACGTTCCCAACGGAGTTGGGTCCCACCCGATTCAGGTGGGCGTGCGGGGAGAGACGCATCGGACCCTCCGCAAGCTAACCGGCACTCCAGTAGCGCAAGCGGTGGTTCGGGGGTGGCGAATGCTGGCGAACGTTGGACTCGCCGCAGTGCGAGGGTTGGTGACGGCTCGTCATGGACGTGGGGTCTGGGGTCTTCGTACGAGAGCCACAGCGCGGTCCTCGAAGTCCCGCACACCAGCCTGAACCAGGAGGGCGCACCGCGCAGACCGGACGGGCCTGCTCTACGAGCTATCTGTCGAGTGAACACCGAACGGACAAGGAGCCCCGGATGGTGAGCACCGTCATCCGCCCCTTCGAGAACAAGGATCTGCCTGGTGCGGCGGCAGCACTCGCCGAAGTGCACGCCACCGACGGGTACCCGGTCGAAGGCGTGGCCGACCCGGAAAGCTGGCTTCGATCGGAGAACGTACTGGCCGCCTGGGTCGCGGAGACAGGGGGAGGAGCAAGGGTCGTCGGACACGTGGCGGTGATGCGGCCGGACGGGGAAGACGCCGTGTCCCTGTGGACCGAGCAGAACGGGGACGACGAGGGGCGCGTGGCGGTGCTGGCCCGGCTCTTCGTCGTCAGGGACGCCCGGAGGTTCGCCGTAGGAGAGCGATTGGTCCGGACGGCCATGGACTACGGACTGAGCCACGACCGCCGCCTCGTACTGGACGTCATGACCAAGGACACGGCCGCCATTCGTCTCTACGAGCGTCTCGGCTGGCTCAGGACCGGCGAAGCCACACACCGCTACGGCGAGGAGCAGAGCATCGAAGCCGTCTGTTACGTGGCTCTCGATCTCGGCACCTGAACCGAGGAGCCCGCGTAACCACTTTGAGCGACGGAACGCTACTCGGTGTCCTTCGGATGCCGTGGGGAGGCGAACATGGTGGCGTGCCTGCCGCGAAGCTGGTGCTGTCGGTTCCAGTTGGCACGGGACAGCGGGTCTGCGCGAAGGGCTTCCAGACAGCGATGCGCGTTCGGCAACGCCACCCGGCACAGCTCCTCCCAACCGGTCGCGGCCTCCGTCGTTCCGTGGATGACGTTCCAGCCGCTCAGCGGGGGCACGCTGACCCGATCCCCCTTCTTCGGACTCACTCGTGCACCTCGACCGGGCCGAGATCGACGTCACCCAGCGGACGGAGTGCTTCCCTGAGCTGGTCAGGGTCGGCGTTGATGCGGGCGGTCGCTCGCCACGAGACGATCGCTCGGTGTACGGCCTCCCTGGTACCCAGCTCAGCGGCATCGGACAGGGCGTCCAGGAGCTCGACAGTGAATTCCCTGACCTCCTCGCCGTCCAGGTGACGCACCCATGGGAACACCTCGGGCAGCGCGAGCAGGAGTGACTTGACGCCGTCGTCCTGCTTCATCAGGGCGAGGAACAGCCGAGACGCAGTGGTCAGGTTCTCCTCGGTGCGCTCCGCGTGTATGGCCGTGGTCAGCACCATGTCGGGCGCGTCCCTGTGCGTGACGCGCAGACTCCCCAAAGCGGCAGCCTTGGCTGCCACGGCTTTCGGGTTCCGGGACAGATCGGTGAACGTGACTGCGTCCGATTCGAATGCCAAGTGTGCGATACCCACACCTCAGACCATACTCTGACTGCACTCTGATATCCATCCACGGATCCGCGCCCTGCTAGCTTCGCCCGTGTTCGCGGACGCCCTGCCTGGCGTTCCTCCCGCTCTATCCGGCGCTGGTGCGGGCCGTGACCGCGGCGAGTCCGCTGGGCGGGGGCGCGGCCGGGCCGGCGCCGGCGCGCTGGTTCTGCTCTGGGGCCTGCTGCCGCACTCGGTGGCGCTGTCGATGGCGTACACCGAGCCGGTGCTCACCGCCTTCGCCGCCTGGGCGCTGTGTGCCGTGCTCGACGGGCGGTGGCTGTGGGCGGGCACGGTGGCCGCGCCGGCGGGCTCGCCCGGCCGAACGGGGTCGCGGTCGCGGCGGCGGTGCCGGCTGCGGCGTCGTACGGGATCTGCAAGCGGATCCGGAAGCCGATCCGGAAGCGGGTCCAGGAGCGGCGCGGGAAAGTTATCCACAGGCTGTGGATAAGGGTCGTGCTTGCGTCGCTCGGCTGGTTCGCGTACGTGCTGTGGGTGAGCCGCCGCATGGGCGATCTGCTCGGCGGCTACTTCCGGGTGCGGCGCCTGTGGGGCTCGCGCTTCGACTTCGGGCGCGGCACGCTGCGCACCGTACGGCGTCTGCTGCCGCACGGTACGCGCTGCTGCCGGCCGACCGCGCCCCGTTGCCGTTGCCGTTGCCGTTGCTGGACCTGGTCTACCGCCCTGAGCCGGTCCGGCTTCTTCGCGTCGAAGCCCCGGTTCCTGCTGCCCGCCTTCCCGCTGGTGCGGACAGCGAAAGCCCGGCCCTGGCACGCGGCCGGTGGTGGCCTGCGCCCTGGCCGGGCTGTCGTTCGCCTACGGCGCGTATCTGATCGTGATCGCGGACGCGCCGCTTCAGCCGCCGGAGGGACCTAGTCCTCGTCCTCGGGCTTCTCCTCCGGCTTCTCCGCGTCATTGACCTCCTGCTCCAGGCCCAGCTGCTCGACGAGCCACTTGTCGAACTCGATGGCGGCCCGCACCCAGCTGACCGTGGAGGAGACGAAGTGCTCCAGGCTCACGCCGGTGCCGATCAGCATCTGCGCCTCGCCGATGAGGCGGACGGTGCCGTCGTCGTGGGTGTGGCTGTAGACCTTGGGCCACAGGGTGCGCCGGTTCCAGTCGTCGATGGACTCCAGCAACAGGGGCTTTTCGTCGATCTTGTGGGGGCGGTCGTAGAACGTGCGCACCGAGAAGACCTGCTGGTCTCCCTCACCACGGAACATGAAGTACGTACGGAACTGCTCCCACGGCGCCGCGAGGTCTCCCTCGTCGTCGACGACGTACTTGAGCTCCATCTGGTCGAGGAGCTGCTTCACGAGGTCCTGATCCGGGACAACGGGGCCCGCCGGTCCTTGCGGCTGCGGCTCGGGCTGGCCCCCGAAGTTCGGAATCGAGGACGGGTCGATGGTCACCGTGATTTTCCCTTCGTACGGATCTCGCCATCCTCCCCCATGCGGGGAGGGGGGTGGCAAGCCCGGGCCCGGTCTGTCGGCCCTCGGCTGACATGATCTGGCCGGTCGGGGCGGACTGGTGTGCGGAGGCGGGGCTCATGGCGGGAGTGAAGAGCGGGGCGGCGCGGCCACGGGGCCGTACGAGGTGGGGCCTGTTCGCGGCGGTCGTCGCGCTGCCGGTACTGGCCCTGACCGGCCTCGTCATCCTGGTGGTGGCCTGGTCGCGGATGGACTATCCGCTCGGCGGGGAACCCGAGACGGTCCCCTGTTCCGAGGCGCTGGACTTCGGCGGGGCAAGGCTTCCGGCGGGCGCCCAGATCGTCGGGGCTTGCGAGGAGCAGGGCTGGCAGGACATCGCCTACTCCGCGACGTTCCGGATGCCGCGTGCGGACGTCCGCGACTGGCTGACGCACACCTATCCGGACGCCCCGGCGCCCGAGACGGAGTTCTGCGCCGACGAGGACGCGGATCTGTGTCTCGACCTGGGTTACGCCGACCACCTGCCGGACACCGTGGACGCCGACGCCGTGCAAGTGAACGTGGTATACGAGGACGCCGACACCGCGCTGGTGCGGTTCTCGGCCTTCACCGTGTGACACGTATGACACGTATGACACGTATGACACGGGCGGTCAGCGAGAGCCGCGACCGCCCGTGCCACCGATCATCCAGGTCAGAGTGTCTTTCCCGTCGCGGGCCCCACGATCAGTCCCTCCCCGAACCTGTCCACCCGCACCGTGTCCCCGTCCTTGATCTCGCCGGCCAGGATCTCCTTGGCGAGGCGGTCGCCGATGGCGGTCTGGACCAGGCGGCGCAGGGGGCGGGCGCCGTAGGCCGGGTCCATGCCCTCGTCGGCGAGCCAGGCCAGGGCGTCGTCGCTGACCTCCAGGGTGAGGCGGCGCTCCGCCAGGCGCTGGGCCAGGCGGTCGACCTGGAGGCGGGCGATACGGCTCAGCTCGTCCTTCGTCAGGGCCGAGAAGACGACCAGGTCGTCGAGCCGGTTCAGGAACTCCGGCTTGAAAGAGACCCGGACCGTCTCCAGGACCTGCTCCTTCTTCTCCGCCTCGCTGGTGATCGGGTCCACCAGGAACTGGCTGCCCAGGTTGGACGTCAGCACCAGGATGGTGTTGCGGAAGTCGACCGTGCGGCCCTGACCGTCCGTCAGGCGACCGTCGTCCAGCACCTGGAGGAGGATGTCGAAGACCTCGGGGTGCGCCTTCTCCACCTCGTCGAGGAGCACCACGCTGTACGGGCGTCGCCGTACCGCCTCCGTCAGCTGGCCGCCCTCCTCGTAGCCGATGTAGCCGGGCGGGGCGCCGACCAGGCGGGCCACGGTGTGCTTCTCGCCGTACTCCGACATGTCGATGCGGATCATCGCCCGCTCGTCGTCGAAGAGGAAGTCGGCGAGGGCCTTGGCCAGTTCGGTCTTGCCCACGCCCGTCGGGCCGAGGAAGAGGAAGGAGCCGGTCGGGCGGTCCGGGTCGGCGATGCCGGCGCGCGTGCGGCGTACGGCGTCGGACACGGACTGGACGGCCTCCCGCTGCCCGATGAGACGGCGGCCCAACTCCTCCTCCATGCGCAGCAGCTTCTGCGTCTCGCCCTCCAGGAGGCGGCCGGCCGGGATGCCGGTCCAGGCGGCGACGACGTCCGCGATGTCGTCGGCGCCGACCTCGTCCTTGACCATGGTGTCCTTGGCGGCCTCCTCCTCGGCCTGCGAGGCGGCCTCCAAGTCCCGCTCCAGCGTGGGGATCTCGCCGTACAGCAGCTTGGACGCGGTGTCGAAGTCGCCGTCGCGCTGGGCGCGTTCGGCCTGTCCGCGCAGTTCGTCGAGCTTCTCCTTGAGCGCGCCGACGCGGTTGAGGGACTGCTTCTCCTTCTCCCACCGGCCGGTCAGGCCCCGCAGCTCCTCCTCCTTGTCGGCGAGGTCGCGGCGCAGCTTCTCCAGGCGTTCGCGCGAGGCCGGGTCGGTCTCCTTGCCGATCGCCAGCTCCTCCATCTTCAACCGGTCCACGACGCGCTGGAGTTCGTCGATCTCGACGGGGGACGAGTCGATCTCCATACGGAGGCGGGAGGCCGACTCGTCGACCAGGTCGATGGCCTTGTCGGGGAGGAAGCGGGAGGTGATGTACCGGTCGGAGAGCGTGGCGGCCGCCACCAGCGCGCTGTCCGCGATCTGCACCTTGTGGTGGGCCTCGTAGCGGCCCTTGAGTCCGCGCAGGATCGCGATGGTGTCCTCGACGCTCGGCTCGGCGACCAGCACCTGCTGGAAGCGGCGCTCCAGGGCGGCGTCCTTCTCGATCCGCTCCCGGTATTCGTCCAGCGTGGTCGCACCCACCATGCGCAGCTCACCGCGGGCCAGCATGGGCTTGAGCATGTTGCCGGCGTCCATGGCGGAGTCGCCGCCGGCGCCCGCGCCGACGACCGTGTGCAGCTCGTCGATGAAGGTGATGATCTGGCCGTCGGAGTCCTTGATCTCGGCCAGGACCGTCTTCAGACGCTCCTCGAACTCACCGCGGTACTTCGCGCCGGCCACCATCGCGCCGAGGTCGAGCGCGACCAGCCGCTTGTCCTTGAGGGACTCCGGCACGTCGCCCTTCACGATCCGCTGGGCCAGCCCCTCGACGACGGCGGTCTTGCCGACGCCGGGCTCGCCGATGAGGACGGGGTTGTTCTTCGTACGGCGGGACAGCACCTGGACGACCCGCCGGATCTCCTGGTCCCGGCCGATGACCGGGTCGAGCTTGCCCTCGCGTGCGGCGGCCGTGAAGTCGGTGCCGAACTTCTCCAGGGCCTTGTACTGGCCCTCCGGGTCCGCAGTGGTCACCCGACGCCCTCCCCTCGCCTTCTGGAAGGCCTCCTGCAGCTTCTTCGCGGTGGCCCCCTGCCCGGAGAGTACGTCGCCGGCCGCGCCGCCCTTCGCGGCGATGCCGATCAGCAGGTGCTCGGTGGAGAGGTACTCGTCGCCGAGGTCCTTGGCACGCTCGGTGGCGTCCGCGATCACGGCGAGCAGCTCGCGACCCGGCTGCGGGGGCGCGACGGTGGACCCGGTCACGCTCGGCAGGCCGGCGAGGACCTTCTCGGCGCCGGCGCGTACGGCCGCCTGGTCGGCGTCGACCGCGGCGAGCAGGTCGGTGATGTTCTCGTTCTCCTGCCCCGCCAGCAGAGAAAGGAGCAGGTGGGCGGGGGTGAGGTCGGGGTGCCCCTCGGTCAGGGCCCGATTGCCGGCCGCGTTGATGGCGTCCCGGCTCCGGTTGGTCAGCTCGGCGTCCACGTTCGCTGTCTCCTCCTTGCGTCAGCCGTCCCGTCATGCTGACTCAATCAGCGTACACAAACTTGAGTCTATTCCACTCAAGGTAGTTCCGCTCAAGGTAGCGGCGCCATGAACGACTGAGCCCCGGGCCACCACTGTGTACCCATCGCGGTACCACGCGGGCGGGCCCACAAAAACCAGCCGACAACCGGCCGACATGGCGGGGCGAAGGAGGGACGGGGAGGGGAGGCGACGAAAAGCGCATGACCGGTCGGTAAAGAAGCACCCACGACCGGCTGTCTTCAGCCAATGCCCGATTCGCCCGATACCCGGAAATATCCCGCAAAACTGCAGCGGCGTCACCGTGTTCAGGTCACGGTGACGCCGCTGCGGGGGGAAGCGCCTGAGCGATCTGTTACGACGGGGGAATCGCGTCAGGCACTGCGGGGGGTGGCTGAGATGGTCCGTAGGGGCGGGACGTCCGGCTCCACGAGCCGGTGGTCCCGCTGGTCGAGATTCACAAAGATCATTCCGTACCGGATGGCACACCGCACGGGCTGCGGCGCCCCCCGGGGCCGGCGCAGGCACCGGTACGCCCGTACGTCCTCTTCCTCGTCCCGCGTCACGACGACCGGCTCACCGAAGACAGTCACCATCAACGAGTCACCGGCGTGGGGGATCGCGGTGACCAGGTCGATGAAGTGCCAGCCGGAGCGGTAGGCGGTCGCCATTTCGCGGCGGAAGGAGCGGTCGTCGGGTGGGGTGGTCATGACGGGGCGGCCCAACTGCTGTCGGCCGGAACGGCCCAACTGCTGTCGTCCTGACCCCATGAGCTGTCGTTCGGGTCGTCAGACGCCGCGATCACCCAACTACTGTCGCCCGGAGGGGCGGCAGTCACAGCTTCCGTGCGCCAACTGCTGTCCGCGGGGACATCACTTCCCGTTCCCGTGAAACTGATCAGCGCCCCGAAGGCCACAGCGGTGGAGAAGGCGGCGGCAAGCGCCGAGCGAAGCATTCTCTTATGCATAGTCGGCTTCGTCCTCATTTGAAGGTCACCTCTCCCCCGTCGACTACGACGATGGCCCATTCGGGCACGTCATGGCCACACAATCGATGCATCATGTTCCTGCACGTTCAGGACCCTGGGGGGTGGAGATTTGACAACACATGAGACAAAGCAGACACATCCTCATTCGCTGACCGAGCTGTGCGAGGAGGGTCGCCGTCTGTATGGGAACGCTCTGCGCACGGGACGCATCGCCCGTGCGGACGTGGAGCCCGCTCCGTGTTTGATGGAGTTCGCCCTGCTTCATCCCGACCCTGACGACGCGAACTGGCTGCGCCCGGTGCCCCCGTCGATCGCCCTCGCCCAGCGGCTGAACCCGATCGAACACGAGATCACCCAGCGAAGGCGGCAGTCGATCGAGCTGGCCGATGCTTTCGAGCCGTTCATGACGCTCAGCGCCCAGGCCACGTCGACCACGCACTCGATCACCGTGCTGGAGGGCATAGACCGGATCAACGCGGCACTCGATCTGGCCACGACCCAGTGCCGGACCGAGATGCTCACCGTCCAGCCGAGCCGCCGCCGCCTGGAGCACACCCTCTCCAAGGCGCTGGAGCGCGACAGACCGTTGATCGAACGGGGCTGCCGCATCCGGACCCTCTACCAGCACCCGGCCCGCTACAGCCCCGAGACGCTGGCCTACGTGGCCCAGTTCGCCACCGGCAAGGTGGAGTACCGCACCATCGACGAACTCGTCGAGCGCCTGATCATCTGCGACGAGACCGTCGCCTTCATCCCGACCCGGGACGACGGACAGGTCGCCCTCGAACTCCGTCACCCGGGGCTCGTCCGCTACCTGATCAAGGTCTTCGAGTTCATGTGGGGCCGCGCGGTGCCGCTGAGCGCCGGCGCCCCCTACGAAACCGCCCCCGACGGCATCACGGACATCCAGCACTCCATCGCCAAGCTCCTGGTCGAGGGCCATGTCGACGAGGCGATCGCCCGGCGCCTGGGCATGAACGTCCGCACGTGCCGGGCCCATATCGCCAAGCTCGCCACCGCTCTGGGCAGCGGGAGCCGCGCCCAGCTCGGCTTCCTCATAGCCCAGTCGGGGATCCTGGATCAGGATCAGCAGCTCTGATCCAGGAGGGTCCGGGAGCGTCCCGGAGGATCCAGGAAGATCCAGGAGGAGGGAGTGCGGTGACCCCGGCAACGCATCCGGAGCACAGTGCCGAAGAGCTGTGCTCCGCGGGAGCGGCCCTGTACGAACGCGCGCTGCGCGAAGGTCATGTACGCGCCGAGGATGCCGACGGAGCACCCTGTCTGATCGACTTCAGACTTCTGCACCCCTCGGTCGAGAACCTGGACCGGCTGGAGCCCGTCGCACCCGCCATCGCCCTGTACCGGCTGCTGCGGACCTCGGAGGACCGCATCGCCCACGAACGGCGGCGCGAGGCCCGGCTGGCCGACCTGTTCGAGCCCCTCATGCGGATCGACGGCCGGCGGACGGGAACCGACGGTGTCCCGACCGTCAGCGTCCTCAGCGGGCTGGACCGCATCATCGGAGCCATCGCGCAGGCCATGGCCGCCGGCAGCTCCGGTGAACTGCTCACCATCCAGCCGCACACCAGTCACACCCGTACGCCCCCTGCCCGGCACGCACAGGCCCTGGCCCGCGACCAGGACTTCCTCGACCGCGGCGGCCGTATCCGCACCCTCTACCAGCACACCCTGCGCCACGCACCGACCGTCCTGGCCCGCTACGAACAGCTCGTCGGCGATGTCGAGGCGCGCACGCTGGACGAGATCACCGAGCGCCTGATCATCGTCGACCGTACGGTGGCCTTCATTCCCGCGAACGCGGACCGCACCCTCGCCCTGGAACTGCGCCACCCCGCCATCGTCGGCTTCCTCGCCACCACCTTCGACCGCCTGTGGCGCCTGGCCACCCCCATGTACCCGCGCTCCACCGAGCCGCCCGTCCTCAAGGGCATCACCTCCCGCCAACGGGCCATAGCCACCCTTCTCGTCGAAGGCCACACCGACGCCGTCATCGCCGATCGCCTCGGGATGAACATCCGCACCGCCCGGGTCCACATCGCCAAACTCGCCGCGACGCTCGGCAGCGAGAGCCGGGCGCAGCTCGGCTACCTCATCGGACGGTCCGGGATCCTTGATCAGGAAGAGTGAGCGCCCCGGCACCCGGTCCCGCTCCCGGTGCGGCCCCCGGTCCCACGTCGGCGGGACGGGACGTACCGTCCAGGCCCACCTGGGCGATGCGGACGCCCAGTTGCGTACGGCTGGCCGCGCCCAAAGTCTCCGACAACCGCGCGATATGCGCCCGGCAGGTACGGACGCTTATGCCGAGGCGTTCCGCGATCACCGCGTCCTGGTGGCCCTCCGCGAGGAGCGCCGCGATGGACCGCTCCCGGTGCGAGATGCCCTCGATGCCGGTGTCGGGGAGGGGGGCGGTGAGCGGGATCGCCAGGCGCCAGAGCCGTTCGAAGACGGTGCCCAGGTACTCGACGAGGGCCGGGTGGCGCAGTTCCAGGGCGAGGGTGCGGTCCGCGTTCGCGGGGATGAAGGCCACCGTACGGTCGAAGAGGATGAGGCGGTCGATCACCTCGTCCAGCGTGCGCGCCTGCACCGTGCCGCCCATCAGCTCCAGGTAGTTGAGCAAGCCCTGGCCGTGCCGGGCGACATGCGTGTACAGGTCGCGCATACGGACCCCGCGGCCGCGCAGGGCGAGCGCCCGGTGCAGGCCCTCCGCCAGCTCGTGCTCGGGGCGGATGCCGCCGGGCTGGACGGTGAGGACCTCGGTCGTGCAGGCCTCCGTCGCCTCGTCCATCGCGGCCTGGATGCGGGACAGGCCGTCCAGGACCCGGATCGCGGTACCCTCCGGCGCGCCCGCCCGCACCCGGGGGCCGAGACCGGCGTACCACTCGACGGCCGCCACCGCCGAGCCCACGCGTCGCTGGCTCGCGCTGACGTCGTCGTACACCCCGCGCAGCAGCCGCGTCATGACCTCCTGCGGCGCCGTCGGCACCAGCCAGTCCATGTCGTCGGGGTCCGGGTGCAGCAGGGCGAGTTCAAGGAGGCAGGGCACGCATTCCGCGTCCCCGCGCGGCACACGGCCGCGCCGTACGGCCCGGGAATACACGCGATCCCCGGCCTCGCACAGTCGGTCAGCACCGTGAGGATGCTCCTCCGTCCCGTGCCCGGCCATCGCCCATCCCACCCCCGGTTCCAGCCTCCCGCGTCGCCCTGCCCCTGTCCGCCCGCCGGGCGCCAACGTCCCTTCGGCTTCGCAACTATGCGCGGCCCGGACCGGCTCCGCAACACGGCTCCCCACGACCAGCCCGCCGGAAAGCACCAGTTCGCCCCCCTATTTCCGGGCCTCCGTCCGTCCGGTTGCAACAAGTTGACGGTGGTGCGGGGTAGGTCGGCCGGTGCGGGGTGGACGTTGGTTCGGGTGGGGTGCGGGTGTTGACGGTGGTGCCCGGTACGGCGGCCGGTGCGCGGCGGGGGTCGGTTCCGGCCGGGGGTGGGTCCCGGCGAGGCCGGGCGCGGGTGTTGACGGGTGGTGCGCGGCACGGCAGCCGGTGCGCGCCGGCCGTCGGTTCCGGCCGGGGGCGGGTCCCGGCGAGGCCAGGGGCAGGTCTCGGCGAGGCCGGGCGCGGGTGTTGACGGGTGGTGCGCGGTACGGCGGCCGGTGCGCGGCGGGGGTCGGTTCCGGCCGGGGGCGGGTCCCGGCGAGGCCGGGCGCGGGCGTTGACGGTGGTGCCCGGTACAGCGGCCGGTGCGCGCCGGCGGTCGATTCCGGCCGGGTGCAGGTCCCGGCGAGGCCAGGGGCGGGCGTTGACGGTGGTGCGCGGCACGGCAGCCAAAGTGCGCCGGCGGTCGATTCCGGCCAGGGGCGGGTCTCGGCCAGGCCAGGCGCGGGCGTTGACGGTGGTGCCCGGTGGACGCCGGTCCCAGCACAGCCGGGCGCCCATCTCGGCAAGGCCGGTTGCCGGTCCCAGCACGGCCGGACACCCGTCCCAACGCGACCCGCCGCCGGTCCCAACACGGCCGGACGCCCGTCCCAACGCGACCCGCCACCGGTCCCAGCACGGCCGGACACCGCTCCCAACACGGCCGAACACCGCTCCCAACACGGCCGGACGCCGGTCCAAACGCGGCCGGACGCCAGCCCCAGCGACCCCCCTCAACCCGCCCCACCCCGGAGCACCCCATTCCGCGCGTGAGCTGCCGGAAATCACCGAGAGATCGCCGCGTTACGTCCCGCCTCTAACGTCCCCTTATGGCGGACATATTTGACGCATACGCGTTGGCCGACGCGTGGGACGAGATGTTCGAGCGGCCGGGTGAGGTCAGGACCGCCTATGAGCCGGTGCTGGCGGCGCTACAGCCGATCGAACCAAGCGAACTGCGCTTTCGGGCGGACCAGATGGCCCGGGCGTTCACCGACCGGGGCGTGACCTACGCCTTCGCGGGCGAGGAACGGCCCTGGCCGCTGGACCTCGTGCCCCGGATCCTCGACGCTCTCGAATGGGATCTCATACAACGCGGGGTGAGCCAGAGAGTCAGAGCCCTGGAGGCCTACCTCGCCGACGCCTACGGGCCGGCCCGTGCCTTCGAGGACGGCGTCGTGCCCTGGCGGCTGCTCCTCAACTCCTCCCACTTCCACCGCGCGGCCCACGGGGTGGAACCCCCGGGCGGCGTACGCATCCATGTCGCCGGCATCGATCTCGTACGGGACGAGGCCGGGGACTTCCGGGTCCTCGAGGACAATGTGCGGGTGCCCAGCGGGGTCTCGTACGTCATCGAGAACCGCCGGGCGATGACCCGGATCTTCCCCTCCCTCTTCGCCGAGCAGCACGTCGTGCCGGTCGACGGGTACGCGCAACGGCTGCTCGCCGCCCTGCGGGCCGCCGCACCCGACGGCACCGACGACCCGCGGGTGGTCGTCCTGACCCCCGGCCCCAGCAACGCCGCCTACTTCGAGCATGCCCTGCTCGCCCGGCTGATGGGCGTACAGCTGGTCGTGGGGCACGACCTGGTGTGCCGCGGCAACCGGGTGTGGATGCGTACGACCCGCGGCGAGGTGCCCGTCCATGTCGTATACCGGCGCCTTGACGACGACTTCCTCGATCCGCTCCACTTCCGCCCGGACTCGCTGATCGGCTGCCCCGGCATCATGGGCGCCGCCATGGCGGGCAACGTCACCCTCGCCAACGCCGTGGGCAACGGCATCGCGGACGACAAGCTGCTCTACACGTACGTCCCCGACCTGATCCGCTACTACCTCTCCGAAGAACCGATTCTCCCCAACGTCGAGTCCTTCCGGCCGGACGAACCCGGCCAGCTGGAAGCCGTCCTCGACCAGATCGACCAGCTCGTCGTCAAGCCGGTCGACGGGGCCGGCGGACAGGGCATCGTCATCGGCCCGAAGTCCGACGCCGAGACCCTCGAAGCCACCCGCCGCGCCGTCATCGCCGACCCCCGCGGCTTCATCGCCCAGCGGCCCGTCGCCCTGTCCACCTCACCCACCCTCGCGGGTGACCGCATGGCGCCGCGCCACATTGACCTGCGCCCGTTCGCGGTCAACGACGGCACCGACGTCTGGGTGCTGCCCGGCGGCCTCACCCGGGTCGCCCTCCAGGAGGGCAACCTGATCGTCAATTCCAGCCAGGGCGGCGGCTCCAAGGACACCTGGGTGCTGGCCGAGGGGCCCGCGGAGCAGCCCGTTCCGGTGAGCGCCGGCGCCCTGCCGGACGTAGCCCCCCGCCAGCTCGGACCCGACGGCACCCCCACCGTCGTACAGGAAGGGGAGCAGCAGCAGTGAACGACGTGATCCTCTCCCGGATAGCCGAGGCCCTGACCTGGACCGGCCGGTATGTAGAGCGGGCGGACGCCACCGGCCGCAT
The DNA here is from genome assembly GCF_040654815.1 of Streptomyces sp. NPDC050619. Taxonomy (NCBI): domain Bacteria; kingdom Bacillati; phylum Actinomycetota; class Actinomycetes; order Kitasatosporales; family Streptomycetaceae; genus Streptomyces; species Streptomyces sp. NPDC050619. The sequence continues at coordinate 57,262 of NZ_JBFAIR010000042.1, forward strand.
CCTCGACGCCTATCTGCACCGCCTGCTGGAGGACCCCTGGCGCGACGAGGACACGGCCTGCCGGTCGCTGTACGCGATCCTCGGCGTGGACGCGGGCGACGAGCCCGTCGACATGCAGCAGGTCCTGGACCAGCTCGCCTTCGACGCCCGTTCGACCTGCTCCATCGAGGGCGCCCTGGGCGCGGCCCGGCTCAACGCGAGAAGCGCCCGCGAGGCGGTCTCCTCCGAGATGTGGGAGTGCCTCAACTCCACCTGGCACGCCCTCGCCGACCAACGCCTCGCGGCCCGCCGTACGGGCCCGTACGCCTACCTGGAACTCGTACGGCGCCGTGCGGCCCTCTTCTACGGCCTCGCCGACTCCACCATGAGCCGGGACGACAGCTGGCGCTTCGTCGTCCTGGGCCGCAGTCTCGAACGGGTGGACATGACCGTACGACTGCTGTCCGTGCGCGTACTGGACGCGGCGCACGCGCCCGACTGGCCGACGCTGCTCAGCGCGAGCGGCGCCGACGAGGCGTACGCGCGCGTGTACGGCGGCTTCGGCGACACCCCGCGGGTGGCCGAATTCCTGCTCCTGGACCGGGAGTTCCCGCGCTCCGCGCTGCACGCGCTGACGACGGCGGAGGAGTGCCTGGCCGCCCTGGGCCGCCCCCGCCAGGACCCGGCACGCCGCCCGATCGGCCGGATGCGTACGCGCCTGGAGTACCTGGACTCCCAGACCCTGGAAGACCAACTGCCCACGCTTCTGCGGGACTTGCGAGAGTCCTGCATGGCGTCCGCTGACGCGGTGGCGGAGCGGTTCTTCCCCTACCAGGGGCCCGTCGAGTGGGCTACAGAAGGAGCCTGAGATGACCACGATGCCCATGCTGACCACCATCGGAATGCGCCGCCTGCGCATCCGGCACGTCACCCGGGTCTCCTACGCCCAGGCCGCGGTCTCCTCGCACAACGAGGTCCGCATGACCCCGCTGACCCTGCCCCTCCAGACCACACTGGACGCCCGGATCACCATCAGCCCGGCCGCCGGCACCTGGTCGTACTGGGACTACTGGGGCACCCAGGTCACCGGCTTCGACCTGATGGACCCGCACGCCGACCTCACCATCACGGCGTCGAGCCTGGTCGAGACCCAGGCGCCGGGCCCCCTCCCGCCGGCGCCTGACTGGCCGGAGATAGCCGAACAGGCCGCACGCACCCGCCTGTTGGAGTTCGCGGCCCCGACACCCCGTACGACCCTCACCGCCGAGTTGGTGCAGCAGGCGAGGGAGGCAGCGGCGGGCCTCGACCCGCACGAGACGGCCGCCACAGTGTCCTCCCTGGTCGCCGACCGGGTCTCCTACCTCCCCGGCTCCACCGGCGTCACCACCTCCGCCGCCGAGGCCTGGGAACAGGGCGCGGGCGTCTGCCAGGACATCGCCCACGTCACCATCGCCCTGCTGCGCGGCCTGGGCCTCCCGACCCGGTACGTCTCGGGCTACCTGCACCCCGAGCGCGAGGCAGAGCTGCACCGCCCCGTCGCGGGCCAGAGCCACGCCTGGGTCGAGTACTGGGCGGGCGACTGGTGCGGCTACGACCCCACGAACCGGATGCGCGCCGACGAGTCGCACGTGGTGGTGGGCCGCGGGCGGGACTACGACGACGTGACCCCGCACAAGGGGGTGTACCGGGGGGTGGCGGGGGGACTGCCGGAGGTGACGGTGGAGTTCACGCGAGTGGCGTGAGGGGCTCGCCTGTCAGCCCTCTCATCCCTGTCAGCCCTGTCAGCCCCGCTTGGGGCCCGTGATCGCCTCGCCGATCACGAAGCCCTTGGCGGGGCCTTCGGGGACGGTGACCTCGGTGCCGTAGGGGACGCGGTGGATGTCTTCCCAGTCGGCCTTGTCGGGGCGGGGGCCGGTGAAGAGGGTGACGGCGCCCTGGTCGTCGTAGTCGTCGATGAGGACGTAGACGGGGATGCCGGCGCGGGCGTATTCGCGGCGCTTGCGGATGCGGTCGCGGTCTTGGTTGCGCTTGCCGGGGGAGACGACTTCGACGACCATCTCGACCTCAGAGGCCTTGATACCGAGGCCGTTCTCCGCCTCGGCCCCGTCCCGAGGAGCTACCAACCCGTCCGGAATCCAAGCCTTGAGCGCGTGGATCACATTCGTGTCGTTCCAGGCACCGTACTCACTGTCGTGCAGAAAGATCCCCAGGGCGTCCCTCAGACGGTTGACAACCTGGGCGTGCGAAAAGCGTCCGGTGGGCGACACCTCGATGACTCCCTCAATGATCTCAGCGCGGTAGCCCTCGGGGAGTTCCACGGCCTTCCATACCTGCCACAGGACCTCGTCCAGCTCGGGGCCGTTCTCGGCCAGGGAGACGGACTCGGTCCTGATCTCGGTCATGGTCTCGGGCCTTTCGTGCGCAACAGCAGTCATGGGCGTCACCTCCTCAAGTGTGGGCTGGGCGTGCACGCGGCACAAGCAACACGATCACCGTAGGTACGACTGTTCGGCTGACCAGGGGAAATACTCCCTGTTCACCCGTTCGAGCGAAGGCGGACCGCAACGTATGTAGGCTCGGTCGTGATCAATCGTCTCGTGGCTTGGAGGAAGCACCAATGACGAAGGCCCCGTTCGTGGCCATGGCCGCCGCTACCGCGGCGCTTGGGACTGCGCTTGGTTCCCTGGCGCTTGAGCTGCGCGCAGGCGGCTACGAGCAGTACGTCGAATCCGTATCCACCTTCAGCGTCCTGATGTACGTCACCTCAGCTCTGGTTGTGGTGACCTGGGTCCGAGACGGTCGGCCGCACTCGAACTGAGTGCGGCCGAGAGGGTCGTCTCTCCGTAGGTGTCCTTCTCCACGAACCAGATCTGGTCCCGCTTGAGGATGTCCTCGCCGCCGCTGCGGCCGAGCAGGCTCGCGTCATGGGTGGTGAGCAGGAGCTGCGCGCCGTGCGGGTTGGTCGTCGGATCCTGGAAGAGCCCGATGAGGTGAGCGGTGAGCCGTGGGTGCAGGCTGGAGTCGATCTCGTCGAAGACCAGAAGACCTCCGTCCTCCAGCGCGGTGAGCACGGGGCCCGCATAGGCCAGCAGGGCTTTCGTGCCCGCCGACTGATCGTCGTAGGGCAGCCGGACGGTGCCGCGGCGGGCCTGCTGTTCGACCCAGACGCGGGGGATCCCGATGTCCCGGGCTCGGACCGGCCCCCTTTCATCCTCCTCCCGCTCGACTCCGACGCTCACGATGCCGAGGTCTGCCGCGCGAAGAAGGCCGACGATCGACGGCAGCCGCCGGTGACGGAAGTCCCCCGACTCGAAGGCAAGCGCCTTGGAGAACCACCGGTACACCGGCCACACCGCCTGCTGCTCGGAACGCGCGGCAACGGACAGAAAGAGCACGTTCGGGGCGGTGATCTTGCGGACGAGATCGAGCTCCTTGCGAGGCGGGGTGTCTCCGAAGGAGAAGCCCTCTCCACCGCGCTGGAAGACCACCCGTCTACGGCCGTGCGGATAGCTGTAGAGCCACTCGTCGAGTACACGCTCGTCCTCGACGCTGAAGCCGTAGGTGTACCGGACACCCTCCAGCATCAGGTCCACGACGAACCATGACGGCTCGTGCCCGGATTCCTCGTCCAGCGCGAACGGATACCGCTCGATCCTCTCGCCGGGCTCCGCTTCACGATGTGAGGAGCGGACCATGCGGCCCATGTAGCGCAACGCGTCCACCACATTCGACTTGCCCGCGGCGTTCGCTCCGAAGACCGCCGCCACCGGGACCGCTGCCCGCTCCGTGCCTTCCGGCCGGTCCGTCTCGTATACCGGCGCGAGCAGCAACCGCTGCTCCTCCTTGATGGACCGGTGATTCGCGACGCGAAAACTGAGGAGCACTGATCATCACCTTCCCGACCGGACGAGTGGCGCGCCCGCGGCCGCGCCGCCCAGCTCGAACCACACCCCCTTGGCGAAGCGCCCCGCCCTCTCGTCGGCGACACCCCACGTATCCGCCATCTCCGCGACGAGCGCGAGCCCTCTCCCCCAGCAGGCGACCGCTCCGGCAGCGGGGCGCGTGACGACAGGTGGATCGGGGCTCTCATCGAAGACGCTCACATGGAAGCGGGCCGGGGTGAGGCGGATGCGGAGCATGGCGGTGCCCTTGGTGTGCAGGTGGACGTTGGTGACGAGTTCCGAGGTGCACAGGGCGGCGGGCATGACGAGGGGTTCGCGGTCGTGGGTGAAGAGGACGGCCCGCACGAAGTCACGGCAGACGCGGGGGGCGGTGGCGTCGGCGGGGGCGAAGAGGCTGTATTCGTGGGTGAGTTGGGTGGGGCGGTGAGCGGGGGTGCGGGCAGGGTTCATGGGGGGCTCCTGTGGAGGTGGGGGTGGGGGTGGGGGTCTCCTTGCCCGGCGATGGCGGTGCCCGGGTGCGGGTGCTCTGTCGGCTTACGGGCAGGGGAGGTTGACATGGCTTCAGTGCGTGACTGCTTCCCTACTCACCGTAGAGGAGAAGGGATATACATCTCAACCCGTTCGCTGAACCTGATGGACCAACCACCCCGCGCAGTGCAGACTTTGAGGAAGCCGCCAAGGAGTAACCGTGGGACTACGCACCACCATCAGCGAACGCCAGCGCCGCCTGGGCTTCGAACTCAAACAGCTGCGCGAACGAGCGGGGTTGAACGCAGCTGAAGCCGCTCAGCGCATCGGCATGAGCCGGGCCCAGCTCAGCCACATCGAGCTGGGCCGTACGTCGATCCTGACCGAGCGGCTGCTGGAGCTGTGCCACACATACGGTTGCACAGACAAGCCCTACATTGACGCACTGGTGTCCATGTCCGAGGCGACCGGCAAGGGATGGTGGAGCGCATACAAGAAGCACCTGGGGTCAGGCGGTCTCAACCTCGCCGAACTGGAGACCCAGGCCGTGTCCCTACGGATGCACGAGTCGCTGTTCATCCCCGGGATCTTTCAGACCGCGGACTACGCAAGGGCCATCTTCAACAGCCCCAAGCTGGGCTTCGACAACATCGACGAAGCCGTGAAGTTCCGCACGGAACGGCAGCGCATCCTGACCGGCAAGAACCCGCCCTCCGTCCATGCCGTGATCCACGAAGCGGCGCTGCACATGAGATTCGGCAGCGTTCAGGTCGTACGCGAGCAGTTGGTGCGGCTCATCGAGTTGGCCCGCCTTCCCCACGTGACCATCCAGATCTATCCGTTCAGCGCGCAGGCGTACGCGGCCCTCAGCGGGAACTTCGTCCACGTCATCCCTGGCACACCGCAGCTCGGCACCGTGGTCCTCGACCGCGCGACAGGCACCGACTATCTGCGCGAGCCGGCACAACTGGAGCAGTACAGCACGTTGTTCGACCGCCTCGCCGAGAACGCCCTCGACCCCGTCGACGTATCGTTGGCCCCCGAAGCACACTCGGTGAAGGACTCGCTGTCCTTCATCCAGCACTTGCTCTACGCGCTCTAGGAGGCCCGGATGCCCGAACTGCACTGGCAGAAGTCCTCGTTCAGCGGAGCCCCCGACCAGAACTGCCTCAACGTCGCCACCGCCCCCGACAAAACCATCCGCCTCCGCGAGAGCGACACCCCAGACATCATCCTGACCACCGCCCCCGCCCAACTCGCCGCCCTCCTCCAGCACATCACGGACAACCGCGACGCATAGGGACCTACCTCAGCTTCGCGTCCTCGCAGTCGCTCTCGTACTCGCTCGTGCAGATATCGGACAGCTTGTAGATGCCATCCTGGATGACGGTGGACTTGATGTTGTCCTTCGTCAGGGCGACCACCGGGACCAGCTGCGCCGGGATGTCCTTGTCGGTGGGGCTGTCGACCCGGTCCGAGGCGAGGGCCTCGAACTGGATGTTCTTGCCCTGGACCCTCGCCACGGCCATCTCGGCGGCGGCCTCGGCCTCCTGCGGATAGGGCTTGTACACGCTCATGTACTGCTCACCGCTGACGATCCGCTGCACGGCGGCCAGTTCCGCGTCCTGACCGGTGATCGGGGGCAGCTCGGTCACGCCCGCGGCCTCCAGGGCCTTGATGATCCCGGCCGCCATGGCGTCGTTGGCGGAGTAGACGGCGGCGATATTGTCCTTGCCGATCTCGTTGATCGCCTCGGTCATGTCGGACTCGGCGATCAACGGGCTCCAGCCGTCGACGTCGTACTCCTTGGCGATCGTCACCTTGCCGTTCAGCTCGGAGCGCGCGCCCGCCTTGAACTGGCCGGCGTTCGGGTCGGTGGGCGAGCCGTTCACCATGACGATCTTGGTGGAGGTGTCGGTCTCCCCGCCCAGCGCCTCCATGATGGAGCGGCCCTGGACCTCCCCGACGAGCTCGTTGTCGAAGGAGACGTAGGCGTCGATCGGGCCCTGGGCCAGCCGGTCGTAGGCGATGACCGGGATGCCGGCGTCCTTCGCCTTCCGCACGGTGTCCGCGATGGACTTCGAGTCGACGGCGTCCAGCAGGATCACGTCGACCTGGTCGGAGATCATCTTCTCCATCTGGGCGGTCTGCTTCTTCGCGTCCGCCCCGCCGTTGGCGTATACGGTCCTGCCCTTGTCGCCCGTGAGGGAGGCGACCTTCTTCTGGATGATCGGGTAGTCGAACTCCCGGTACCGCGTGTTCGTCTCCTCCGGCATCAGCACGCCCACGGTGATGTCGTCGCCCTTGGTCGGGCTCGCCTCGCTGCTGTCCCCGGTCACCCCGAGCGTGCCGCAGGCAGCGAGCGAAAGGGTCATCGTGGACGCGGCCACGGATATGGCGATACGGCGCATGCGGGTGCTCACTTCTGATGCCTTCCGGTACTGGGCGCAGCAGTGCGACCCAGGTGACCGAAAAAGCCAACGCGTGCGCGACCCCGGCCGTCAAGTCGAACTGGCTAACGAGATGAAAACGGCTTGTTGTGTGCGGCTTGTGACGGGAGCGCGGCGATGTCGAAAATTCTGGCAGCTTTCGAGCACGTACCGGTCACCAATGTGTGGGGGCACGTGAGGGTCCGTGTGGGTGGTCGGGAGATGCGGTCGGTGCCGAGGAGCGAAATCAAGCCAAGAAGGTCGGGAGTTCCGTACAACCAAACTCCCCCCTCGCCGGTCGTGATCATCAACGGCTTTGCCTGTCGTTGACGATCAGGACCGAAGGACCGAAGGACCGAATGAACCCAGCCAGACGCACGACCGTCGTGGCCTCGGCCGCCGTCGTGCTCGCCACCGCGGGCGGGCTGCTCACCGCCGTCGCCCCCGCCTCCGCCGCGACGACCTGCGCCTCCCCCGTCTTCAAGCGGCAGTTCTTCGCGAACACCACCTTCTCCGGTACCCCGAAGAAGACGGACTGCGACAGCGCGATCGACCAGAACTGGGGCACCGGCGCCCCGGCTGCCGGACTGCCGGCCAACAACTTCGGCGTCCGCTGGAGCGTGGCGCGGGACTTCGGCTCCGGAGGACCCTTCTCCTTCGCGGCCTCCGCGCAGGACGGCATCCGGGTCTACCTCGACGGCGTCCGCAAGGTCGACCTTTGGAGGAACGTCTCGTCGACCGTGACGAAGACCGTCAATGTCACCATCCCCTCCGGCCTGCACACCCTGCGCGTGGACTTCGTCAACTGGGCCGGGACGGCCAACGTCAAGTTCGGTTACACGCCGCGCACCTCGGCCACCGTCGACAAGGTCAAGCCCCTCACCCCGACGGGGACCTCGGTCTCGTACGACAAGACCACCGGCAAGGCCACGCTCGCCTGGGCCAGGAACAAGGAGATGGACCTCGCCGGCTACCGCGTCTTCCGCCGCCTGAAGGGCACGTCGTACGGCGGCTCACCGCTCGCCACGACCACCTCCGCCTCGTACACCGACGCGACCGTGCCGAAGACGGGCGCGGTCTACTACTACGAGGTCCGCGCCTACGACAAGGCCGGCAATGTGTCGGCGGGCAGCGCCGACCAGCCCGTCACGACCGTCGACAAGACCCCGCCCGCCGCGCCGTTCGTCGAGATGGACGCGTGCCCGGACCTGTCGCCCTACGCGGCCCCGCAGCTCGTCACCACCGCGGCGAACAAGGCCGACATCGCCTGGTACGAGATGCAGCGGCTCGCCCCCGCCACCGGCACCTGGAGCACCGTCTACACCGGAGCCAAGGGCGCGATCTGCGACACCGGGTACGCCCTCGACGGCAGCAAGGTCACCTACCGCGGGCGGGCCCGTGACGCCGCCGGGAACTGGTCCGTGTACTCGGCGGCCACCACCTTCACCACCGCCGACCTGACTCCCCCGGCGCCCGTCTCCGAGGTCCGCGTCGAGTACCGCTCCGGCGTTCCCCACCTGCTGTGGTCCCCCGTCACCGGGGCCGCCTCGTACCAGGTCCTCCAGTACGACCCGGCGACCGGCGGCTATCTCGACGCCCTGCCCGGGGGCGGTACCACGACGCAGACCGACGCCGTGCCGCGCCAGCGGCTCGCGATCGCCGACACCTACCGGTACGCGGTGCGCTCGGTGGACGCGAAGGGCAACGCCGCCGTCCCGGCCGAGCTCACCCTGACGATGGCCGACCGGCCCGAGGCCATCCCCGCGTACGAGACCACCGCGAGCGTGTTCGACGAGGGGGTGATGATCGAGTGGGCCTCCGTCGACCCGTGGACCTTCGACGGCGGCAAGTACCTCACGTACAAGATCGTCCGCACCGACCCGGCGACCGGCGAGAGCACCACCGTGGACCTGTGCAAGCCGAACCGGCTGTTCGACGACACGCTGGAGCCCCCTTCGGTGTCCTGGTGGTGGGCCGATGACGACGTCCCCGCGTACGCCGGCGACAAGCTGATCCGCGGCACCTGCTGGGACGTCTCCGGCACGTCCGAGACGACGTACGACTACCGGATCGTGACCGTCGACACGTACGGGCACGCCTCGCAGCCCGGACCGGCCGCCACGGCGACCACGCCGGACACGCGGCGCCCGGACCCGATCGAGAACCTGGCCGCCGAGCAGATCCCGCTCGGCGTCCGGCTGACCTGGACGCCGCCCGCGGACGACGACGTCACCGGCTACGCCGTATGGCAGAGCGGCACCGACCCGGAGACCGGCGAGACGGTCTGGAAGCGGAACTGCTGGGACGGAGACTCACTGACCGCGACCGAGATCCTCTGCCCGACCGTCCCCGACGGCACCACCCACGTCTACCGGGTGGCCGCCCTGGACGACTCCGGCCTGTACGACCCGGCCGACGGCCCGGAGGCCTACCACCCCGCCGACATCTCCGTCAGCCTGCCGGACACCCGCCCGCCGGGCTGGACGGGGACCGAGATCCGTGAGGACCAGTACCCCGATCTGTACGTCGGCTGCTCCGAGAACTCCGGCCTCGGGGACTGCGCCCAGCTGGCCCGCTACCGCGTGGAACGCTGGGACCCGGCCTCGGCCGCCTACGTCACCCTCACCGAGGGCGAGACGGGCGACGCCACGTTCTACGTGGACACCACGGTGCACGAGGACCGGCTGGGCCTGTACTACTACCGCGTCGTCCGCCTGGACGCCTCGGGCGCGGAAGTCGTGACCCGGTCGACGGCGTACGGCATCTGGGACTCCTGGCTCTGAGCCGCACAGGCTCATAGGGAAGGGGCCCGGAGGATCATCCTCCGGGCCCCTTCCTTGTACTTCACATACACCCGTACTTCACCTACACACGGGTCAGTCCGACGTCTGCCGCCCCTTGGGCCGCCACACCACCAGCGCGCTGGTCTGCTGGACCTCCTGGTACGGGACGAGGTCGCGGCGGTACGAGGCGTGCACCGCCGCCTCGCGCTGCTGCATCGCTGCCGCGGCGCCCTCCAGAGCCGCCTGGAGTTCCGCCACGCGGGACTGAAGGGCGGCGACCTGGTTCTCCAGCTCGATGATCCGCTTGATGCCGGCCAGGTTGATGCCCTCGTCCTGCGACAACTGCTGGACGGTGCGCAGCAGTTCGATGTCGCGGGCCGAGTAGCGCCGGCCCCGGCCCGGGGTGCGGTCGGGCGAGACCAGGCCCAGGCGGTCGTACTGCCTGAGCGTCTGCGGGTGCAGGCCGGAGAGCTGGGCCGCCACCGAGATGACGTAGACCGGGGTCTCCTCGGTCAGTTCATACGGGTTGCGCCGACGACCGTCCATCTGACTCATGCTCCCTTCGCGGCCTGGAACAGCTCCGCCCGCGGGTCCTCACCCGCAGAGGCTTCGCGATACGCCTCGAGCGCGTCACGAGCCTTCCCCGTCAAGTCCTTCGGGACACTCACCTCGACGGTGACCAACAGGTCGCCGCGAGTGCCGTCCTTGCGGACCGCGCCCTTGCCGCGGGCGCGCATGGTGCGCCCGTTGGGCGTGCCCTCAGGCAGCTTGAGGGTCACCGGCGGGCCGCCCAGGGTGGGCACCCTGACCTCGCCGCCGAGGGCCGCCTCCGTGAACGTCACCGGCACGGTCACCGTGAGGTTGTCGCCCTTGCGGCCGAAGACCGGGTGGGCGTCGACATGCACCGTGACGTACAGATCGCCGGCCGGGCCGCCGCGCTCGCCCGGTGCGCCCTTGCCGCGCAGGCGGATGCGCTGGTCGTGGGAGACCCCGGCGGGGATGCGGACCTGCATCGTGCGCGAGGACTTGGCCCGTCCGCTGCCGTGGCAGACGTCGCAGGCCTCCTCGGCGATCAGGCCGCGGCCCTTGCAGTCCGGGCACGGGTCGGTGAGGGAGAAGCCGCCGCCGCTGCCTCGGGCGACCTGCCCGGTGCCGACGCAGGTCGGGCACACGCGCGGGTTGCCGTTCTTGTCGCCGGTGCCCGAACAGGCCTTGCAGGGCTGCTGGCTCGACATCCGCAGCGGGACCGTCGCGCCCTCGATCGCCTCGGTGAAGCTGAGGGTGACCTCGGACTCGATGTCCTGGCCGCGCCGCGGCTGGGTACGCGTACCCGGGCCCGCGCCGCCCCGGTTGAACAGGCCCCCGAAGACGTCACCGATGCCGCCGCCGAAGCCGCCGGCTCCGCCGGCCCCGCCCGGCCCGCCGCCGCCCTGGGTGCCGCCTCCGAAGAGGTCGCCCAGGTCGAAGTTGAAGGAGCCGCCGCCGCCCGTGCCCGGCCCCGGGCGGTAGCCGCCGTTGCCGAAGAGGGTGCGTGCCTCGTCGTACTCCTTGCGCTTCTTGGGGTCACCGAGGATGTCGTTCGCCTCGGAGATCTCCTTGAAGCGGTCCTCGGCCTTGGCGTTGCCCTTGTTGGCGTCCGGGTGGTACTCGCGGGCGAGCTTGCGGTACGCCTTCTTGATCTCGGCCTCGGTGGCGTCCTTGGGGACGCCGAGGACCTTGTAGTAGTCCTTCTCGATGAAGTCCTTGGTGCTCATCCCCGACGTCCCTCCTTCCTCGTTGGTTCAAGCTCAGCCCTCGTCCGGGCCACCGCTCTCCTTGTCGTCGGCGGTCTCCTCGGACTCCGAAGAATCCACCTTGACCGTCTGCGCTCCCGGCTGCGGCTCGGCCACGGCCACCCGCGCGGGGCGGATGGTGCGCTCGCCGAAGCGATACCCGGGCTGGAGAATCGCCACGCAGGTCGTCTCGGTGACGTCCGGCGCGTAGCTGTGCATCAGGGCCTCGTGGATCGTCGGGTCGAAGGGCTCGCCCTCCTTGCCGAACTGCTGAAGCCCCATCTTCGCCGCGATGACCTCCAGCGACTCGGCGACGGACTTGAAGCCGCCGACGAGTTCGCCGTGTTCCCGTGCCCGGCCGACGTCGTCGAGCACGGGCAGGAGCTCGGTCAGGAGGTTCGCGATGGCGATCTCCTTGACCGCGATCCGGTCGCGCTCGACCCGTCGGCGGTAGTTCTGGAACTCGGCCTGGAGCCGCTGGAGGTCCGCGGTGCGCTCGTCGAGCGCCGTGCGTACCTGGTCCAGCTGGGCCGTCAGGCCGGCTACTTGCTGTTGTGCTGATGCGTCCCCGGCCGGGGCCGCCCCCTCCCCGTTCGAGGGGGAGGCGGCCTGCGGCTCGGCGTCATCGGGGGTGGCGCCGGAGGGGACGTCGGGCTTCTCTTCGAAGCCCGGGGTCTCCTCCGTCACGCGGCACCGTCCTTGCGCTCGTCGTCCACGATCTCGGCGTCCACGACGTCGTCGTCGGCCCTGGCCTCATCGGCGCCGGGACCGGCTCCCGCGTCGGCGGAGGCGCCGCCTGCGGCCTGCCCGGCCTCGGCGTACATCGCCTGGCCCAGCTTCTGCGAGACGGCCGCGACCTTCTCCGTGGCGGTGCGGATCTCGGCGGTGTCCTCGCCCTTGAGCGCGGTCTTCAGCTCCTCGACGGAGCCCTCGACCTCGGTCTTGATCTCGCCCGGGACCTTGTCCTCGTTGTCCTTGAGGAACTTCTCGGTCTGGTAGACGAGCTGCTCGCCCTGGTTGCGGGTCTCGGCGGCCTCGCGGCGGCGGTGGTCCTCGTCCGCGTACTGCTCGGCCTCCTGGCGCATGCGGTCGACCTCGTCCTTCGGCAGCGAGGAGCCGCCGGTGACGGTCATCTTCTGCTCCTTGCCCGTGCCGAGGTCCTTCGCGGTCACGTGCATGATGCCGTTGGCGTCGATGTCGAAGGCGACCTCGATCTGCGGGACACCGCGCGGGGCCGGCGGCAGGCCCGTCAGCTCGAACATCCCGAGCTTCTTGTTGTACGCCGCGATCTCGCGCTCGCCCTGGTAGACCTGGATCTGCACGGAGGGCTGGTTGTCCTCGGCGGTGGTGAAGATCTCGGACCGCTTGGTCGGGATCGTCGTGTTCCGCTCGATGAGCTTCGTCATGATGCCGCCCTTGGTCTCGATACCGAGGGACAGCGGGGTGACGTCGAGCAGCAGGACGTCCTTGACCTCGCCCTTGAGGACACCGGCCTGGAGCGCGGCACCGATGGCGACGACCTCGTCCGGGTTGACGCCCTTGTTGGCGTCCTGACCGGCGGTCAGTTCCTTGACGAGTTCGGCCACGGCGGGCATCCGGGTGGAGCCACCGACGAGGACGACGTGGTCGATCTCGTTGATGGAGATGCCGGCGTCCTTGATGACGTTGTGGAACGGCGTCTTGCAGCGCTCCAGCAGGTCGGCCGTCAGCTGCTGGAACTGAGCCCGGGTGAGCTTCTCGTCCAGGTGCAGCGGGCCCTCGGCGGACGCGGTGATGTAGGGCAGGTTGATCGAGGTCTCGGTGGAGCTCGACAGCTCGATCTTGGCCTTCTCGGCGGCCTCGCGCAGGCGCTGGAGCGCCATCTTGTCCTTGCCGAGGTCCACGCCGTGGCCGCTGGCGAACTGCTTGACCAGGTAGTCGACGACGCGCTGGTCCCAGTCGTCACCACCGAGGTGGTTGTCGCCGTTGGTGGCCTTCACCTCGACGACGCCGTCGCCGATCTCCAGGAGCGACACGTCGAAGGTGCCGCCACCGAGGTCGAAGACGAGGATCGTCTGGTCGTCCTTGTCGAGCCCGTAGGCCAGGGCGGCCGCGGTCGGCTCGTTGACGATACGAAGGACGTTGAGACCGGCGATCTCGCCGGCTTCCTTCGTCGCCTGACGCTCGGAGTCGTTGAAGTACGCCGGGACGGTGATGACCGCGTCCGTGACCTTCTCGCCCAGGTACGACTCGGCGTCCCGCTTCAGCTTCTGCAGGATGAACGCGGAGATCTGCTGCGGGTTGAAGGGCTTCCCGTCGAGCTCGATCTTCCAGTCGGTGCCCATGTGACGCTTCACGGAACGAATCGTCCGGTCCACGTTGGTGACGGCCTGCCGCTTGGCCACCTCACCGACGAGCACCTCACCGTTCTTGGCGAAGGCGACGACGGAAGGCGTGGTCCTGGCGCCCTCGGCGTTGGTGATGACGGTGGGCTCGCCGCCCTCCAGAACGCTGACGACGGAGTTAGTCGTGCCCAGGTCGATGCCGACCGCACGTGCCATTGTGATTCCTCCAGCTGACTTGAGTGGAACGGACTCAAGTGTGCACGACGACCCCCGCTCGGTCAACAGACCTGAGTCGCACAGACTCAACTCTTATCCGTTCCTTACACGCAACCGGGCTCCGACCTGCGTAGACGCGGTGGGGCGAGGGCCGTAGGAGCGCCCGTGGGGGTGGCCGTGAAGGTGATGACCGTGGGGCTTGACGCACAGCAGCGCGAGTACGGCCACCAGGGCGCCCAGCGCCACCCACAACACCCCGGACTCCGCGATCCATCCCAGATGCACGAGGACCGCGACGAGTACCCCGCAGAACGACCCCACACCGAGCACGACCGTCACGCCCTGCTGGGTGAGGCCGAGCCGCCGCAGCCGGTGCCCGAGATGGTCGGGGCCGCGGCGCAGCAGGGGCCGCCCGGCCAGCCGCCGCGAGAGCACGACGAGGAGGAGGTCGGCGCCCGCCACGGCCACGAGCGCGAACAACACGCCCGCGCTGGACGCCAGTTCATGGCCGGTACGGGTGAACACGGCCGCCGAGGCGAGCACGAACCCGGCGGACAGGGACCCGCACACGCCGAGTCCCACGCGCGCGGGATGCCAGTTGTGCATGAGGAACCCGGTCAGCGCGGCGGCCAGCACGCTCAGCAGCATCGCGAGCCCGTCCATCACCTCGGCCGCCGCCATGACCCCCACCCCGAGGGCGGTCACCACCCCGACGGTGCCCGCCGGACCGTCCGCGTGGTCGAGCGCCTTGAAGCCGACGGCCACGAAGACGATCCAGCCGACGGCCAGCAGGCCGCCCAGGACGCCGGTCTCCTCGTACGGCACCACGCACGCCGCCGCGAGGGCCGTACCGCCGACCAGGAACCGCGCCTTGACCCGCCGTACGTCGGCGACCAGGCCGAGCGCGGCGACGGCGGCCCCGGCGACGAGCAGCCGTCCGATGTCGGGCCCGAGCGGGGCGAGCCCGGTCCGGTCCCCGACGCCGGCCACCAGCCCGACGGCGAGCACCACGGCCGCACCGCCGGCCAGCGGAAGCGGCCGGCGGCACCGGCGGTCGAGGATGCCGAGGCGCAGGGCGGGGAGACGAAGGAGGGCGGCGAGTACGGCGGCGAGGAACAGGGCGGTGACGGCGGCGGCGATCCCGTAGAGCACGGGGTCTAAATTAGCGTCGTATATACCCTTTCAAGGTGAATAACACGATCGGATCTTAAGGTGACCCTCAGCGACGCAGATCACCGCACTCCTGGCTACAGTGCGACGGAGGATGGGGGTAGTCTCAGACCAACCGCATAAGTTACCGCTTAGTAATCTCGGACCGCTTGGTACCGCTGAAGTACCGCTGACGTACCGCCGAGCAGTCTCGAGAACCCCTCGCAGGCCCGAGGAGCCCCGAAATGCAACTCGCCGCGATCATCGTGTCGCTGGTTCTGACCGTGGTCGGCGTCGCGCTGCTCGCACGCGCCATCGGTCAGTTCGTCCGGTACTTCAAGCTCGGCCAGCCCGTACCCGCCGGCGCCCGGACCGACAACCCCTACCAGCGCAGTGTGACGCTGGTGAAGGAGTTCCTCGGGCACACCCGGATGAACCGGTGGGGCATCGTCGGTATCGCCCACTGGTTCGTGGCGATCGGCTTCCTGACCCTGCCGCCGACCATCATCACCGCCTACGGCCAGCTCTTCGAGGCCGACTGGACGCTCCCGGTGATCGGCGGCTTCCTGCCGTACGAGCTGTACATCGAGTTCATCGCCGCGATGACGACCGTCGGGATCGCGGTCCTGATGGCGATCCGCCTGCTGAACCTTCCCTCGCGGCCCGGCCGCAAGTCGCGCTTCGCGGGCTCGAAGATGGGCCAGGCGTACTTCGTCGAGTACGTGATCCTCATCATCGGCCTGGCGATCTACGTGCTGCGCGGCCTCGAGGGCGCCCTGCACCACGTCGACCACTACGAGGCCGCGTACTTCGCGTCGTATCCGCTGGTCCTGGCCTTCAAGGGGTTGAGCGTCACGGCGCTCCAGAACCTCGTCTACTTCACCGCGATGATCAAGCTGGGCACGACCATGATCTGGATGATCACGGTCTCGCTCAACACGAACATGGGCGTGGCCTGGCACCGCTTCCTGGCCTTCCCGAACATCTGGTTCAAGCGCGAGTCCGCCGGCGGTACGGCCCTGGGCGCGCTCCAGCCCATGACCTCGGCCGGCCGGCCGATCGACTTCACCGACCCGGGCGAGGACGACGTCTTCGGCGTCTCCCAGGTCGAGCAGTTCTCCTGGAAGGGCCTGCTGGACTTCTCGACCTGCACCGAGTGCGGTCGCTGCCAGTCGCAGTGCCCGGCCTGGAACACCGGCAAGCCCCTGTCCCCCAAGCTCCTGATCATGTCCCTGCGCGACCACGCGCACGCCAAGGCGCCGTATCTGCTGGCGGGCGGCGGCAAGTCGGCGGAGGGCGAGGAGAAGGCGTCCGCGGAGCAGCTGGCGGACGCTCCCGCCGCCGCTCTCGCCGAGGCCGAGCGCCCCCTGATCGGCACCGCGGAGGAGAACGGCGTCATCGACCCGGACGTCCTGTGGTCCTGCACCACCTGCGGTGCCTGCGTCGAGCAGTGCCCCGTGGACATCGAGCACGTCGACCACATCGTCGACATGCGCCGCTACCAGGTGATGATCGAGAGCTCCTTCCCGTCCGAGGCGGGCACGATGCTCAAGAACCTGGAGAAGAAGGGCAACCCCTGGGGCCTGGCGAAGAAGCAGCGCCTGGAGTGGACGAAGGAAGTCGACTTCGAGGTGCCGGTCGTCGGCAAGGACATCGAGGACCTGTCCGAGGTCGAGTACCTGTACTGGGTCGGCTGTGCGGGCGCGCTGGAGGACCGCGCGAAGAAGACGACGAAGGCCTTCGCGGAACTCCTCCACATCGCGGGCGTCAAGTTCGCGATCATGGGCGGGGACGAGAAGTGCACGGGCGACTCGGCGCGCAGGCTCGGCAACGAGCCGCTGTTCCAGGAACTCGGCATGGAGAACGTGGCCTCGCTGAACATGGCGTTCGGGGAAGACGACGAGTCCCCCGAGACCAGGAAACCGAAGTCGGCGAAGAAGATCGTCGCCACCTGCCCGCACTGCCTGAACACGATCGGCAACGAGTACCCGCAGCTCGGCGGCGACTACGAGGTCATCCACCACACCCAGCTGCTCCAGCACCTGATCGACGAGGGCAAGCTGGTCCCGGTCACCCCGGTCGAGGGCCTCATCACCTACCACGACCCCTGCTACCTGGGCCGGCACAACAAGATCTACACGCCTCCGCGCGAGATCATCGCCAACGTCCCGGGCCTCAGGAACGAGGAGATGCACCGCCACAAGGAGCGCGGCTTCTGCTGCGGCGCCGGTGGTGCGCGGATGTGGATGGAGGAGCGGATCGGCAAGCGCATCAACAACGAGCGGGTTGACGAGGCACTCTCCCTCAACCCCGACATCGTGTCGACGGCCTGCCCGTTCTGCCTGGTCATGCTGACCGACTCGGTCAACGGCAAGAAGAACGAGGGCGTGGCGAAGGAATCGATCCAGGTGGTCGACGTCGCCCAGCTGCTCCTGGAGTCGGTCAGGACACCGGTCCCGGACGACGAGCCCCCGGCGGGCGAGACGGGCGTGGCGAGCGAGCCGGAGCCGCAGCCGGTGAAGTGACCGACGGTCTCGACGAGTTCGGACGCCTCCTGCCCCGCCGGGCAGGGGGCGTCACTTTTCTGTTGCCGGCCTCGGGGATCAGAAGTGCGTGGCGATCCCGAAGACGCGGCGGAGTTGGGCCATGTCGTGCCGGTCGCGTTCCGACGGCTCGTAACCCTGGTGGAAGTTGACCTGCTGCTCGGCGGACAGACATGGCACAGGCTCGCCCTTGATCGTGCCCGTCACGAAGCACGAGGCGGGATAGATGAATGGGCGCTCCGGTTCGGGTGATGCCTGTACCCCGGAGCCGTCCTCGGCGAGGACCAGCGGATGAAGGTCGATCTCCCGCCCGTCCGGAGCCGTCACCACGAACCGGATCGGCCTCCCGTCCTGACTCTCCACGAAACCCGCCTCGGAGAGGGCCGCCACCGCGGCGCCCTCGTGGTCCTGTCGGTGCAGCAGGTCCAGGTCGCGATGGTTGCGGGTCTGCTCACCGATCAGCGCGTCGATCCCCCATCCCCCGCCGATCCAGACATCCACCTTCGCCTGACGTAACAGGGTCAGGACGAACAACACGTCGTCAGCTGTCATCACCTGCCCCAGGGTAGAAGTGTGCGCTCGCGGCCGGCGAACGATTTCCGTCCCGCCCACGCCTATCGCACCGCGCCCCCGACGACCGTACGCACCACCTTGCGCACCGCCCCCGCGTCCGGCGGACCGCTCTCCCGGTCGGCGAACAGCAGATGCGCGGCCCCGATCAGGGTGGGGGCGAGTGTGTCGACGTCGGCGTCCGTCGCGAGGCGTCCGCGAGCGCGCTCGGCGGTGAGGTAGGAGGCGATCATGGCCGTGGCCTCCGCGAGGAGAGGGACGCCGGTCGCGCCGGCCGCCCGCAGCCGGCTCCGTAGATCGTCCCGGAAGACGATCAGGCCGACGATCGCCACGGCGACCGACTCGAACAGCTCCGTCAGCGCGTCGGCCAGGTTGTCGACGACGGTGCCGGTCCCGGCCGCCGCGCGCAGCGCCGCCGACTGGCCCTCGAGCCGGGCGATGCGGTCCAGCACGAGCTCGGCGAGGAAGGCGTCGAAGTCGGCGAAGTGCCGGTGCAGGACCCCTTTGGCGCAGCCCGCCTCCGTGGTGACCGCCCGGCTGGTGAGCGCGGTCGGGCCGTCGCGGAGCAGGATGCGCTCGGCGGCGTCGAACAGTTGCCGGCGCGCGTCGCGCATGGCCACCCCGGTCGGCATGTCGCACGTCTCCCTTCACGAGTGGGCGCTCGCCCATTGACCCATTGACGACCCATTGACGATCGGATCCTCGCTCAGGATAGTGGGCGCATGCCCACTAAGCCCCGTGAGCAACCGAACCCTTCCCCACACGAGCCCGATCACGACCCGCAGGGACCCGATCGGACCGTGCAGGAACCCGATCAGACCCCGCAGGAACCCGATCGGCCTCCGCAGGAACCTCATCAGGCCCGGCAGATGGCCGAGTCGTTCGGCACGGACGCCGAGCGCTACGACCGCACCCGCCCCCGCTACCCCGACGCCCTGATCCACCGGATCCTCACCACCGCCCCCGCCACTCCTGCGGTCCTGGACGTCGGCTGCGGCACCGGAATCGCCGCCCGCCAGTTCCAGGCGGCCGGCTGCCGAGTCCTCGGCGTCGAACCCGACGTACGGATGGCCGAGTTGGCGCGACGGCTCGGTGTCGAGGTCGAGGTGGCGACGTTCGAGGCCTGGGACCCGGCAGGCCGGGAGTTCGACGTGGTCGTCGCCGGGACGGCCTGGCACTGGATCGACCCGGTCGCGGGAGCGGCGCAGGCCGCGCGAGTGCTGCGGCCCGGCGGCCGGCTGGCACCGTTCTGGCACGCGTTCCAACTGCCGCCCGACGTGGCGGAAGCCGTCGCCGAGGTCTGCGAACGCGTCATGCCCGACGCACCGTTCGACTTCCGTGCGGCGCTGGCGAGGCCCGCCGTGGACTCGTACCAGATCATGCTCGACAAGGCCGCCGACGGTATCCGGGAGGCGGGCGCGTTCGACGCCCCGGAGCGGTGGCGGTTCGACTGGGAGCGGACCTACACCCGGGACGAGTGGCTGGACCAGATGCCCACCCAGGGCGCCTTCACCCAGCTCCCGCCGGACAAGCTGGCGCAGGTGCTGGAGGGCGTCGGAGCGGCCATCGACGCCAGGGGCGGCGGCTTCGCGATGCCGTACGCCACCGTGGCGGCCACCGCGACGCGAAGGGCGGCGCATCCGGCCTGACCGGCGGCGCGGTCACCGTCCCGCGGTCGGCCCGCGCATTGTGCTCCCCGTAGCGACACCCGGGAATCCCCCTGAGGGCCATACCTCCTCAGGGTCCCCTTAGGGGATGTCACAGCTCGGCCGCAAAGGCAGGTCCGAAACGCCGGGCCCGACACGTGACTCTCCGGGACCAGGTACGTTCGAGAGCGTGGCTGGATTCAGGATCGGACGCGGCGGCCGGGACAACCGCACCGCCCCGCAAGCGCGACCGCAACAACCCCCGCACGGACGGCAGACGCCCCAGGGACCGTCATCGTACGGCTACCCGCCGGCGCCGCAGCCGTACCCGCAGCAGCAGCCGCCGTACGGCGGTAGCCGCGGCGGCGGCAGTCCGTGGCCGCAGGCGAACGGCGGTCAGGGCGGGCACGGCGGGAGTCATGGCGGGCACGGAGGGTACGGCGGCCAGGGCGGCGGCGAACCGGAGTACTTCGGCGACGACCCGGCGTACGCGCCCCAGGGCGGCCCGGACCCCTACGCGGCCAACCAGCCGGGCCACACCCAGGCGTTCTCGGTCGGCGAGGACCCCTACAACCAGGGCGACACCTACCGCGCGGGCTCGGCCCCGGCGGCCCCGCTCGGCCCGCGCCTGCACTGGAAGGAGCTGCTGAGGGGCATCCTCACGTCCCCCAACCAGACCTTCCTCCGGATGCGCGACTACACGATGTGGGGCCCAGCCCTCATCGTGACCTTCCTCTACGGCCTACTCGCGGTCTTCGGCTTCGACGGCGCCCGCGAGGACGCGATCAACGCGACACTGTCGAACGCGGTGCCCATCGTCCTGGTCACCGCCGTGGCGCTGGTGCTGAGCTCCTTCGTCCTGGGCGTGGTCACCCACACCCTGGCCCGCCAGCTCGGCGGCGACGGCGCCTGGCAGCCGACGGTCGGCCTCTCGATGCTGATCATGTCGCTCACGGACGCCCCCCGCCTGGTCGTCGCGATGTTCTTCGGCGGCAACGCCGGCTTCGTCCAGATCCTGGGCTGGGCCACCTGGGTCGCGGCCGGCGCCCTGCTGACCGTCATGGTCAGCCGCTCCCACGACCTGCCCTGGCCGAAGGCCCTGGGCGCGTCGGCGATCCAGCTGATCGCGTTGCTGTCGATCGTGAAGCTGGGCACCTTCTAGTTCGGTCTAGTTCGGTTTCTCACTGTCACAGTCGGTCGGGTCAGGCGTCGAGCACCTGTCCCGACCGCCGCACGACGGGCGGGTCGACACTCCACGGAAAGTTGATCCAGTCGTCGGTGCGCTTCCACACGTACTCGCATTTCACGAGCGACTGCGACTTCTCGTAGATGACGGCGCTACGCACCTCGGCGACGGCGTCCACGCAGAAGTCGTGCACGAGCTTGAGCGTCCTGCCGGTGTCGGCGACGTCGTCCGCGATGAGCACTTTCTTCGCGGAGAAGTCGATGGTGTTGGGGACGGGCGCGAGCATGACCGGCATGTCCAAGGTGGTCCCGACGCCCGTATAGAACTCCACATTCACGAGGTGGATGTTCTTGCAGTCGAGGGCGTAGGCGAGCCCGCCGGCGACGAAGACGCCCCCGCGGGCGATGCTGAGCACGATGTCGGGCTCGTACCCGTCGTCGGCGATGGTCTGCGCGAGCTCGCGGACGGCGACGCCGAACCCCTCGTAGGTGAGGTTCTCGCGTATGGGAGAAACATCGGGCACGTCGCTCATGCCGCTCACACCTGGGTCCGGTGGAAGTTGAGGAAGGACCGGGAGGCGGTGGGACCCCGCTGCCCCTGGTACCTCGACCCGTACCGCTCACTGCCGTACGGGAACTCGGCCGGCGAGGTGAGCCGGAACAGACACAGCTGCCCGATCTTCATGCCCGGCCAGAGCTTGATGGGCAGGGTGGCGAGGTTGGACAACTCGAGCGTCACGTGCCCGGAGAACCCCGGGTCGATGAACCCGGCGGTGGAGTGAGTGACCAGCCCGAGCCGTCCGAGGGAGCTCTTCCCTTCCAGCCGCGAGGCAAGATCATTGGGAAGCGTGATGACCTCGTAGCTGCTGGCGAGGACGAACTCCCCAGGGTGCAGGATGAACGGCTCGTCCCCCTCCGGCTCGACGAGCCGCGTGAGATCCACCTGCTCGACGGAGGGGTCGATGTGCGGGTACCGGTGATTCTCGAACACCCGGAAGTAGCGGTCCAGCCGCACATCGACGCTCGACGGCTGCACCATGGATTCGTCGTAGGGATCGATCCGTACCCGCCCGGCGTCGATCTCGGCCCGGATGTCCTTGTCTGAGAGAAGCACGCCCCGAGGATACGCAAGGCGCGCGGACCGCCCACCATCGGACGACCGCGCGCCGGTACAGCGACTGCTTGTCTACTGCTCGCCTACTGCTTGTCCACTGCTTCTCTACCGCTTTTCCAAGGTCACCGGCACCACACTGCGAAGCCGGGCACACCGTGGACATCGAACGAGCCGACCAGGGCCGAGCCGCTCGGCCTGCTGCATCGGGAACGAAGCGGTGCTGAACACGTGCCCATCGGCACATCGGACGACGGTGCGCTCCATCAAGTCCACGAGTCCCTTCCCCAAGAGCCGCGTCTGGCTACTACTTGCCTGACGACAAAAGCCACGTTACGGGATCAAAGGAACGACTCTCCAGGCGGCACCCCGACCCACCCGGACCCTCTCCCACGCCTCCACCGTACGCCCCAACTCCCGCGCCCCGCAGCCATGTCCCACCCCTGAAACGCGCTGAGGCCCCCAGGGCTTCAGCGCCGGGGGCGGGACATGGGGTAAAGTGACGGTGCGTTCCGGCGCTGGTCCGGTCGACACCAGTCGGCGTCTTACGCGGGTGTAGTTTAATGGTAGAACATCAGCTTCCCAAGCTGAGAGCGCGAGTTCGATTCTCGTCACCCGCTCTTCTTGAAGCCTCAGGTCAGCGACCTGGGGCTTGTCTATTGGCGGGGACTTTCCGGCGGAGACCTGTCTGAAGATGCACGAAGATCGGGCACGTGGAGGGCACGAGTTCTCGGCGCCATGGCAGGCTCACCGTTTCGGACCCCGCCGCGGACCTGCAGTTTCGCTGTGTCCGCCCCATCCGCCACGTCTGTGAGCTCTCAGCTTGTCCGTCCCCTCGGAGAGACGGATGGCGTTTACGGTTCTCCGGCGTGACGACATGGTCCGCCACCCTCGCCTGACGCAGGCACGGTGGAAACCTCTCAGACGATGTCGTGGATGTTGTGTTCGGTCAGGTCGGATGCGTGCCGGGCAATGGCGCGGTAGTCGGCATCGTCGTGCAGGACAGCCAGTCCGTGATGGGCTGCGGTCGCGGCGATGACGAGGTCCACCGCCGAGGCACTGCGATGCTCTCCGGCCCGGGCCATACGGTGCTGCACCGCACCGATCCAGCGCCCCGCGTTCTTCGGTACGGCCGCATCGGGGTAGAGGTCGGTGAACATCTCCGTGATCTCGTCGTACTCGCGTCCGTTCCGGGCACTGTGGAGGAACTCGGCGCGCTGCACATAGCAGGATGCGATGACCCCGGCGTCGATCGCGTCGTACCAGGCCGACTGCAGTTTTGGATCGCGGAGCAGCCGGACCAGACCGGAGGTGTCGAGCAGGTAGATCACGAGCTGTTCTTCTCCGCCCGGTGCAGACGCTCCGCGTCCTCGACGGCACCCCATTCACGCGCACGCTCAAAGTGGCGGCTGATGCGCGCCGCACGCTCCTGCTGCTCGGCATAGAAGTGCAGGGCGAGGTTGACTGCCTCCTTCTTGGTCCTGACCTTGGACAAAGCCATGGCACGTTCCAGAGCGTCGTCGTCGATGTCGATCTGGGTCACAGACACGCGGCACCTCCTGCACGAAGTTGGTGATGTTGGTGATGTACAAAGAAGGATACGCCACCAACATTCGCGCGGCCTCGGTCTGCTCCCACGGCGTGCCCACAGGAGCGGACGGTCATGGTTGACAGCGGCGCGGCCCGACCTGCGCAATCGCCAGGACAGCCGGCCCGGACGACGTCCGTCTCCCGGACCTGCGCCGTCCCAGACCCCGCTCCTGCGCGCTGGTCACCGGCGGCGCCGAAGTCACCGACTGGTGGGTGCGGCGGGTGAGCCAGGCCGAGGACGGCACGCTGAAGCAGGCGAAGGTCCAGCAGGCCCCGGCGGTGGAGAACGCCAAGACGGGCATCGCGCTCAGCCGCGCCAGCCTGCGTGTCGCCGAGGACGACCCGAACGCCACCGCGGACACCACGTCCGTGCGCACCCTCACCACCGACGGCTCCGCCACGCTGACGGCGTCCGGGGCCACGGCGAGCGGCTCGGTCTGTGCCGCCCTCTGCCCGTACGAGGGCACCACGTGCTCGGCTCTGTGGGGGAACCTCGACGCCCGGGACGTCTACCTCGACGCGAACGGCGGCACCGACGAGGGCGCGCAGGAGTTCCAGAGCTGCCACGCAGCCGCAGGGGCCGTTATCCGCACAGCGGCCGGTATGCGAAGTCCGGTAGTCGGCTTTCCCATTCACGCCGGGCGGGCAGCGTGTCTGCCCTCGCGCACATGAGGTCCGCCGTGTGCGCCGGATCCGTGGCCCAGCGGCGGCCGGTGAAGCCGGCGGTGGTCCACACCTGGTCTCCGTCGGCGGAGATCGCGGCGTCGGTGAAGGTCTCGCCTGGGCTGTGCAGGGTGTTGGTGACGGTGGGGCGTTGGGGCTGCGTGGTGTTCCACACGATGGCGGTGCCGTCCTGCGCCGCGCTCAGGAGGGTGTGGCCGTCGGCGGTGAACGCGAGTCCCACGAGGTGGGCTGTGTGGGGGCGGAGTGCGCCGGACGCTGGGGCCGGGCGGCGCAAGGGGTGCTGTAGGTCGAATTGCCACAGCCGGACGGTGTCGTCCTTGGCCCCGGTCGCCAGGAGTGGTCCGCCAGTCGCGACCGTGGTCACGAGGGAGTCGTGACCGGGCAGTCGGTGGAGCGGGCTGCGTACCGTTCCCTGGGCTCGGGCGTCCCAGATCCGGGCCCGCTGGTCGCTGTCCGCCGTGACGAGCAGACGCCCGCCGGCGGCGAAGGCAACGTCGCTGACCCCGGTGACCTTTGCGTCGGTGAACAACCCCCGGCGGGTGAGGTGGTCCTGTTTGCCTGTCAGGTCCCACAGAGCGGTGCTGCCGCTGGTGGAGGCGGCGGCCAGTCGACGGCCGTCCGGGGTGAAGGCGAGGGACGAGACCCGCTCGCGTAGTCGGTGGTCGGTGTGCAGGGGGCCCGTGGGGTCGGCGGTGTCCCAGAGGTGGACGTTGCCGTCCTTGGTGCCCGCGGCCACGCGACGGCCGTCGGGGGCGAGGGCCACGGCTGTCACTGGGCCGTGGTGGGCCAGCACGCTTCGGGCCACGGGGTGGTCCGGGTCGTGGATCGACCAGAGACGCACGGTGTGGTCGTGGCTTGCCGTGGCGGCGAGGCCGTGTTCGGTGCGTACGGCGATGCTGGTGAGTTCGTTGGTGTGGCCGAGGAGCAAGGGCAGCGGGAAATACCAGAGGTGGGCGGCGCCGCCGTCCGCGGAGCCGGTGAACAGGACGGGCCGGTCGGGTGCCCAGGTCAGGGACTGGAGGGGGCGCGGGCTGAGGAGGGTGAGCTGGACGTGGCCGGTGCGCGGGTCGCGCAGCCGGAGCGGGCCGAGGGCGTCGGCCTCGCCGAGTCGGGTGCCGTCCGGACTGTAGGCGAGCCCGGCGGCGTAGTTGCCCCCGTATGGGGCGATGCGCGGCCTCGGGCAGGCACCGCGGCTGTCGAGGTCGCACAGCCACAGGGCCCCATCGGCGAGACTGACGGCGAGGTGTCTGCCGTCGGGGGCGAGGGCAGCCTCGACTACTGCTTGGGTGAACGGCTCGACGTCGACGGCGCGGTAGCTGCCGTGCGCGGTGTGCGCCCAGATGACGGCCGCGCCGTCGCTGTCGCCGGTGGCGATGCGGGAGGCGTCGCGGCTGAACGACACCGACACCAGGCGCCTGCGGTCGGCAGTCAGTTCCCGTACCGGTCCGGGATGGTGAGGGTCGGTGAGGTCCCACAAGCGCAGTGTGCCGTCGTGGTATGCGGCGGCGAACAGGCGCCCGTCAGGCGACATGCGGGCGTCGCGGACATCGCCGGAGGAGTGAAGCCGCGGACCGGGCAGCAGGCGTCGGGTTCCCCGCAGCCACCAGACGCGGACCTCTTGGGGGTTGGCGATGACCAGGGCACGTCCGTCGTGGGTGAAGCCGAGGCCGAAGACGGGATGGTCGCTGCCGAGACTCAGCTCGGCGCTCGGCCGGGGAACGGCGCCGTGCAGCCGCCACAGCCGCACCAGTCCCTGCTGGGAGCCCGTCGCGAAGAGGCGCTCGGCGGCGCTGCCCTGGCGTCCGGCGGCGAAGGCGGACACCGCTGCCCCGTTGCCGGTGATCACTTGCGGATAGGGCCTCCCGGAACTGCTCAGCAGTGCCTGCCGTGCCTGATCCTCACCGGGGTCGGTGCGATAGGCGGCCAGAGCGAGCGTCGCGGCGAGGGCCGGATCCGTGGCGCGGAGCACGGTGGTTCTCTCGGCCATGGCCCGGGCCGTGGCCTGCCGCGCCTGGCCGGCCGCCGTGAGCCCTCGGTCGACGGCGAACCCGGCAACCGCCATCAGCAGCACCGTCAGGCCGACCAGGGCGGCGAGGGCGCGGCGCAGTCGGCGCAGTCCCCTGCGTGCCTCACGGGTGCTCGCGGCCAGGAATTCCCTTTCGATCTCCTCGGCCTGATGGGGACGGTCGGCCGCCCACTGCACGGCGACGGCCAGCCCGGCGCCCTGCAGCAGCAGTTCGGGAGCGCGGTCAGCCTCCTTCCAGGTCCTGGCTGCCTCGGCCAGTCTCTGATGGGTGCGGATGCCGTCCCGGTCGGCGTCGATCCAGCCGGCCAGTCGGGGCCAGGCCCGTAGCAGCGCCTCGTGGGAGATCTCCACTGCGGTGCCGTCCACGGTGAGCAGCCGGGCCTGGGTGAAGGCGGCCAGCGCCCGCTCCTCCTCCATGCCCAGGTGGCCACGGTCGGCGCGGCGGCGGGTATCCGACCCTTCCTCCCCGACCCGCACCAGACGCAGCATCAGGCACCGGGCGGCGGCCCGGTCCTCGCCGGAGAGGTCGAGGTAGGTGCGTTCGGCGGTCTCGGCGACGGCGCCCCGGATGCCGCCGGTCCGGTGGTACCCGGCGATGGTCAGGCGCTTGCCGGTGCGCTGCTGCCAGGTGGTGAGCAGCGCGTGAGAGAGCAAGGGGAGGGCACCGGGATCGTATCCGTGGCCGCCAGGATCCAGATCCCGCAGGAGGACGTCCACCAGGCCGGGCTCCACAGCAAGCCCGGCGAGCTCGGCGGGCCGCTCGATCGCCTCGGTGAGTTCGCTGCGGCTCATGCCGCCGAGTGCGACGGGCCGCTGCAGCGCGGCCACCAGGCCGGGGTGGGTGAGGCAGTGGTCGACGTAGTCGGCGCGCACCGCGAGGACGCCTAGCGGTACGGCGCACAACGCGTCGAGGAAGACGGTGCGCTCCGCAGGGTCCTCGCAGAGGCTGAACGCCTCCTCCAACTGGTCCACGACCAGCAGGATCCGGTCCATACCCGGCGGAGGATCGCCGACCCGGATCTGCTCGGCGATGACCTCCTTGCTGCAGTGCGTTGCTGGGGCGAGGGCGTCGGCCAGGGCCTGGACAGGTCGGGGTCCAGGGGTGACCACCACACCCTGCCAGTCCCCGCCTCCCAGGGATCCCTCCGCCGCCTGGCACAGCATCCCGGCCCGCAGCAGCGAGGACTTACCTGCCCCCGAGGCGCCGACGACCACAACAGGGCCACCGTCCCGCGCCGCCTGTCGCACCCGGCCCGCCAGGAGCGCGGTGGCCTTCTCACGCCCGAAGAACCAGCGGGCGTCACCCTGCTCGAACACGGCGAGTCCACGGTAGGGGCACGGCCCAGTCCGCTGGCCCGGACGGGGTGCGGGCGCTTCACACAGATGACGCAGCTCGCCTCCCGCCTTCAGTACGCGGTCGAGCAGCTCGGCGAGATCGCGGTGCGGGCGCTTGCGGCCGTGCTCCACGTTGGACAGGTGGCTCTTGCTGTACCGGGTCGCGATCGCCAGCTCGGCCAGTGACAGTCCGCGTTCGGTCCGCAGGCGGCGCATCGCCGCCGCGAAGTCCTCCGGCCCCGTCTCCTGCTGCATCCCGTTCTCCCTGCTCACAAGGCGTATTCCAGTCCTCGGGCGGAAGGGATACGCGGTGCTCCTAGCGTGCCGCCGCTCGACCGGGCAGGTTGATGTCAGCGGGCCGGATCAACACATCGAGTGACGATCCCGACAGTGACCCCGCATCCCCATCACCCTCTTGCGGCGCGGCGATGCGCCCTGCACGAAAGGAAGCCGTTCCATGAAGGCAAAGATCTGGACCGGTCTGTTCACCGCGGCCACCGCGGCCGCTCTCGCCACGACCCTGGCGCTGCCCGCCGCGTCACTGGCGACCCCTGCCACCGCGGCCGCCTCCCAGACCGACGTCACCTCGGTCGCCGCCCAGGCACCCGTACGCCAGAAGACCGACATCCGCGCCGAACAGCGCAACCGCGTCGCGAGCAACATCCCGGTGCCGGCCGGGAAGTCGCTGTACGTCGTCATCCACGCCACGGACGACGACACCCCGATCGACGTGTGCTCGGGCAGGTGCATCGAGCTGAGGGCAGGCGGTTCCGCCCAGGCAGTGTTCTCGGCAGGCAACAAGCCCAAGACAGCCGGCATCACCATGCGGGCCGTGGACCCGACGGGCAGCTGGACCACGGTCACCTGGAGCTACTGGGTGGCCTGAGGCATCGGCCCGGACACGCCACGGCGGCGTGTCCGGGCCGTCGCTCACCTTTAGTCCGCCATCCGGAAGACGCCCAGCATGTCGTGCCATCGAGGGCCGTGCTCGGACTCAGTGCCAGGGTAGAAGGACGCCTCGACCCCGACCCAACCGCGGAAGGCACCGGCGTCGTCAAGGATCTGGAGCATCGGCTTCACGTGCGAATTGCCCCGGTGGCACAACTGCTTGTGCTCCATCGCCAAACAGGTGCACCAGTGCCAAAAGGTGTCACGGCGGTCCTGCGGGCCCACCCGGGCGAGGTAGTTCTGGATCGTGCTGTCGGTCCTGCCCGTGGCGGTACCGCCGGTGCCGTACCGCGGGCAGCCGCCGTCGGCGCGGCATGCCTTCCCCGAGGACTTCGCGGTCAGGGTCATGCACCGCGTCGTCTCGGTACATGGGGAGAACTTCCGGTGGTGGAAGACCTTGCCGGTGGGAGACGGGCCGGCCTTGTCGTGGGTCCATCCGATGGTGTCCAGCTTGAGCTGCGGGGTCTCGGGGTGGTCGTGCACAGAGGACATGGGCCGCCCGCGGTCGAGTGGGGCGTCACTCCCGTAGCCGTAGCCCTTCGTCGCGCCGCCCCCGCCCTTGAACTCCAGCCGGACCAGCCCCTCACCCGGGACGACGTACCACTCCTCCGGCGCGATGCCGCCGCCCCAGGAGATCGAGACGACGTCCCGGTCGGCATCACTCCCCGAGCCCGAGCGCAGGAGGTAGCCACCAGTACGGACCTCGTTCGGCGCCCCTCGGAAGCCTTCCGCCGTCATGACCGGGCATCGTCGCCGCCCTGGCAAGTCCCACCTGCCCACGGGGGCACAGCCGATGTCGGGGGTGACCCCGGCCCTCTCCCTTCCGACCGGATGTCTCTGGTCCCAGCGATACATCCGCGCCGTAACCCGCCCGCTCGCCCGGTCGAAGACGTACGTCCCGAGACGGACCCAGTTGTCGTGGGCAGCACCGTCCCTGAAATATCCCGTGGAGACGACGAAGTTGGTCTTGCCGCCAGGCAGTCCGGCCGGGGCAGCCTCCACAGGTACCACAGCCGCCAGCGCCGATAGCAGCACCAACACCAGAATGCGAAGAGTTCTGATCACTCTGTCACTGTGGCCATCGGCTGACCAGATCACGCCGTGTGCCGCACGCGATCACACGGCGCACGGAGGCATCACTGCGGCTCACGCCGGGAGCCGCGCGCTTGTACAGCGCCATCGCCGCCGGGTATTCGCCGCGGTCGCCCTGGCCGTGGCTCTGACCGTGACCGTCTCGACAACGCTGAAAACACCAGAGTCAGCTGCCAACAAGCTGAAGCATGCGGCCGTCCGAGGACCGAGCTCCGTACGTAGCTTCCCAAGCTGAGAGCGCGAGTTCGATTCTCGTCACCCGCTCTTCTTGAAAAGACGGGGCACACGGAGGGCACGAGGGCTTGGTGGATGCCGCGTACTCACCGAGTGAGAGCCCTCAGCCTGCTGTTCCATGCCGTTCTCCTCTCCGGCCGGGTCACCGGCTCGGCGGTCGGCTCCGGTTCTCCGCCACGTCGCTACGCGTCCGGAGCGCTCTGGATGTCCTCGTGCAGATGCACGAGGAGCCAGGGGCCGTCATAGCGGGCGCGTCGCAGGACTGCGGTGTTGCGCGCCAGTTCCGGCAGCGCCGTGGGGAAGTCGACCCGCAGCCAGTAGCGGGCCACGGCCAGTTCTCCGAAGACGTCGATGACCTGCCCGTATGGCGTGAGACCGGTCTCGGCGTGGCCGGCGTCGGCCGTGGGGCGGTTGTCCCGGACGCGGTCCAAGTCGGTTTTGCCGCAGAGCAGTTCGGGGGTGGCGGAGTCCCAGATGGTGGCATCCGGGTCCAGGTAGGAGTCGATGCGCTCGCGATCGCCTGCGGTGTAGCCCGCGTACATGTCTGTGATCACCGCCCACACCGCCGCCAGGTCGACGGGTGCGCCACCCGGGCGGGCGCCGCCGGGTGCGGGCTGAGCGGTACGGGGCGGCGAAACGGGCATGGCTGGGTCCCTTCGGTGGGGTGGCGGAGCAGGTGCAGCCGGGTCAGGGGCGGTCGTGGGCCCAGGTTCGCAGGGCAAGCGACCGTCCTTGGTCGACGGTGAGGATCGGCGGCTCGTCGGTGAGGCGACAGCCCACAGCCCGGGCCACCGCAGCTCTGGCGCCGTTCTCCGCCTCGATGCTCGGCGTCACTCGGGGCAGGTCCATGGTGTGGTGGGGGTACTCCGTCATGACCGTCAGGGCCCTGGACCCCAGGCGTCGGCCACGGTGTGCGGCGCCCACGGAGTAACCGAGGCTCGCAGTACGGTCGTCGGCGTTCCTGTGGATGATCAGCACCTCGCCCAGGGGAAGACGACCGTCGGGTGTGATGGCCAGCTGGATGCGCAGGCCGTCGACGCGGGCCTGCCGGGCGGTGGCGAGGTAGGCGCGGGCTGCGGCCAGGTCGAACGGTGAGACGAGCGGGGTCCAGTGCGCGATCTCGGAGTCGTCGAACAGCTCCGTCATGGCGGGGAGGTCGTTCTCGGTCCACTCGCGCAGGAGAGGCCCTCGCCGGACACCCGCAGCTGTGCGGGGACGGTGGGACGGGCCCTGGGCTCGTGGGTCATCGCGGTACCTGTTCCTGTCTGTGGGTGGGTGAGGTGCTGTCGGGGTCACAGGATCAGGGGAGTACGACCAGGTCGCGGGCCGTGCGGTTGAGGCGCTCCCCGCCGTCCTCGGTGCAGATCACGATGTCCTCGATCCGCGCTCCGTACCGGCCGGGCAGGTAGATGCCGGGTTCGACGGAGAAGGCCATGCCGGGCTCCAGCGGGAGCTGGTTGCCGGCCACGATGTAGGGCTCCTCGTGGCTCTCAAGACCGATGCCGTGTCCGGTGCGGTGCATGAAGTACGGCCCGTATCCGGCGTCGGAGATGATGTCCCGGCCGATGGAGTCCAGCCGCTCGGCGGTGATGCCGGGCCGTATGGCGTCGGTCTGAGCGCACTGGGCACGCAGCAGTACGTCGTGGAGTCGGCGGAAGTCCGCGGGCGGCTCGCTCACCGCGTACACCCGGGTGGAGTCGGAGCAGTAGCCGTCCCGGGTCGTACCGCCGATGTCGACCACCACGGGGTCGCCGGGCCGGATCGTGCGGTCGGACAGGTCGTGGTGCGGGCTGGCGCTGTGCGGGCCGGAGCCGACGATGACGAAGTCGACGCGGACGTGTCCCTCGGCGATGATCGCGTCCGCGATGTCCCGACCGACCTCGCGTTCGGTACGTCCGGCCCGCAACCACTCGCCCATGCCGGCGTGCACCCGGTCGATGGCCGCGGCGGCCCGGCGCAGGGCGGCCGCCTCCTGCGGGGTCTTGCGCATCCGCAGCTCGTTCAGCACGTCTGAGGCCAACTCCTGGTGGGCGCCCGGAAGTGCGGTGCGGAAGGCGATGGTCTTCTCTGCCCACATGTGGTTGTCGACGCCGAGGCGGGCCGTCCGGGAGGGCAGCCGGGCCGCGACGAGGGCGTAGGGGTCGTCGGTCTCGTTCCAGCCGGTGATCTCGATGCCCAGGTCGCCGGCCGGGGATGCCTGCGCGGCAGGTTCCTCCAGGGCCGGCACGAGCAGGAAGGGGTCGGTGTCGGCCGGCAGGACCAGGCAGGTCAGCCGCTCCAGTGGCAGGGCGTCGTAGCCGGTCAGGTAGCGCAGATCCGCACCGGGGGAGATCAGCAGGGCGTCCAGACCGGCTCGGGCCGTGGCCTCCCGGGCGACGCGAAGGCGGTCGGCCGGGTACAGGTTCGCGATCGGTTCGCCGGGGTGGCCGGGGTGGCCGGGGTGGTTGTCGTCCGGCATCGGGGCGTCGGGCATCGGTTCTCCGTGAGGTCGTGAGGTCGTGAGGTGTTGTGCGGGCGGGATGGTCACGCGCGGTGTGCGGCTCACGCGGAGCCACCGGGAACGCGGCGGGCGGGCCGGGCGACACCGTGGGTCGGCCGTGCAACCCTGGGTGAGTCACCGGGCCGCGCGTACCGGGCGGGCCCCACCCCGCAGGCCGTTCGGCCCAGGTCAGGCCACGTACAGGCGGCATGCGACGCCCCCGGCGATCAGCTGCGGTTCCTCGCGGTCGCAGCCGTCGAAGACCCGTGGGCAGCGAGGGTGGAAGCGGCAGCCGCTCGGCGGGTCGGCGGGGTCGGGCACGTCGCCGGGAAGTTCGGCGGGCAGCACTCCCGCCCCGTCGGGCTGCGGTACGGCGGCCAGCAGCGCCCGGGTGTAGGGGTGCCGTGGGCTGTCCCAGACCTCGGCGGTGGGGCCGGTCTCCACGATGCGCCCGAGGTACATCACCGCGATCCGGTCGGCGATCAACCGTACGACGGACAGATCGTGGCTGATGAACAGCAGCCCGGCGCCCGACTCGACGGCCAACGACCGCATCAGCGTGGCCACTTGGAGCTGGGCGGAGGCGTCTAGGGCGGAGATCGGTTCGTCCCCGACGAGCAGCCGGGGGCGGGCGGCGAGCGCGCGGGCGATGGCGATGCGCTGCCGCTGGCCGCCGGAGAACTCCTGCGGGTAGCCCTGTGCGGCGCTCGCCGGCAGCCCGACCCGGGTCAGGAGGTCCTCCGGGGAGGTGCCCTCGGGCGCCTCCCCTCGCTCGGCCGCGGTACGGATGCCGTCGGCGATCTGCGCGCCCACCCGGCGGCGGGGGTTGAGGGAGCTGTACGGGTCCTGGAAGACCATCTGGACGCCGGTGAGGGCCGGGTCGCGGCGGCGCACCCGCAGCGGGCGCACCGGTGTGCCGTCGAAGGTGATCCGGCCCGCTGCCGGTGGGGTGAGGCCGCAGACCGCGCGGGCCAGCGTGGACTTGCCGCAGCCCGACTCGCCGACCAGCCCGACGACCTCCCCCGCCCGCACCTGGAGGCTGACCCCGGCGACGGCGCGGGTGGGCGGCGCGCCCGGCCGGTGGTACTGGACGACGAGGTCGTCGACCGCGAGGAGAGGGGCCGTCGCGTGGGGGGTCATACGGTGCTCCTTCCGGGGAGCGCGTCCAGGAGCGTACGGGTGTACTCGTGCCGCGGGTCGGTGAGGACCTGGCCGCGTGGGCCGGTCTCGACGACCAGGCCGTGGCGCATCACGCTCACCTCGTCGGCGATCGCGGACATCACGCCCAGGTCGTGGGTGACCAGCAGGACGGCGAGGCCGAGGTCGTCGCAGAGGCCGCGCAGCAGCCGCAGCACACCGGCCTGCACGGTCACGTCGAGGGCGGTGGTCGGCTCGTCGGCGATCAGTACCTTCGGCTCGCAGGCCAGCGCGATCGCGATGGCGACGCGCTGCCGCATGCCTCCGGAGAACTGGTGCGGGTAACGTCCCAGCGCCTCGCGGGGGTTGGGGATGCGGACCTGCGCGAGCAGTTCGGCGGCCTTCACCTTCGCGGCCTTGCGGTCCACCTTGAGGTGGTGGCGCAGGTGGTCGGTGAGCTGGTGTCCGATGCTGAGCATCGGGTGCAGGCTGGTCGACGGGTCCTGGAACACCATGCTCACCATCCGGCCGCGCAACGCCCCGAGCCGCTTGGGGGGCAGGGTCAGCAGGTCGGTGCCCTCGAACTCGATCCGCCCGCCGGTACGGGCGCCGGGCGGCAGCAGGCCGAGGGTGGCGAGACCGGTCATGGTCTTGCCCGATCCGCTCTCCCCCGCGAGCCCGTGGATACGGCCGGGCCGCAGCGCGAGGTCGACGCCGCCGAGGATGCGGCGACCGCCCAGGTCGAGGGTCAGACCGCTGATCCTCAGCACGTCGAGGGTGTTGCCGTCGGTCATGCCGCACGCTCCTTCACGCCACACGCTCCTTCATGCCACACGCTCCTTCTCCGCGCCGATCGTGCGAGCGGTGCCCGGGTCGAGGGCGTCCCGCAGCGTGTCGCCGAGGAAGTTGAAGGCGAGGACGACGGTGAGGATGGCCAGACCCGGGAAGACCCCGATCCACCACCTGTCGAACTGCTGCGTACCGGCGGCCACCATCGCGCCCCACTCGGCGGTCGGCGGCTTGGCGCCAAGGCCGAGGAAGGACAGTCCGGACAGCAGCAGCGTCGCGGTCCCGATGTCGAGGGTGGCCAGCACCAGGAGCGGCCCGAGCACGTTGGGCAGGATGTCCACCCGCAGCGAGCGCCCGGCGGAGAAGCCCAACAGCCGCCCGCTGAGCACGAATTCGCGGGTCCGCAGGCCCATGACCAGGCCCCGGGTGACCCGGGCGTACGACGGCCAGGCCACCACCAGGACGGCCAGTACCGCGTTCTGCAGGCTGGCGCCGAGCGCGGCGGCGACCACCATCGCGAGGATGACGGTGGGGAAGGCGAACACCAGGTCGGCGATCCGCATCACGGTCTCGTCGACCCAGCGCCCGAAGAACCCGGCGCAGGCGCCCAGAATCCCGCCGACGAGGAGGGACATCGTCACGAGCAGCAGGGCGAGCGGGATGGACACCCGGGCCCCGTACAGCACCCGGCTCAGCACGTCCCGGCCCAGCTCGTCCGTGCCGAACCAGTGCCCGGCGCCGGGGGCCGCCAGCCGGGGCAGGTCCTGCGCGAGGGGGTCGTGCGGGGCGAGCAGCGGAGCGGCGAGCACGATCACCAGCCAGAACGCCGCGACCAGGCCGCCGGTGACGGCCAGCGGGCGGCGCCAGGCGGGCGGCAGCCGTTTCAGCAGGTTGAGCCTCACTGCACCCTCACCCTCGGGTCGATCACGCCGTACAGCACGTCCACGGCGAGGTTGACGGTCAGATACACCAGGCCGACGACCAGCCCGACCCCCATCACGGCCGGCAGGTCGAGCGTCGTCGCGCTCCGGTACGCGTACGCCCCCAGGCCCGGCCAGGCGAAGATCGACTCCACCAGGACGGTGCCCGACAGCAGCGCCCCGAAGGCCAGTCCGGCGACCGTGATGACGGGCACGAGGGCCGCGCGGAGCACGTACTGGAAGAGGACCGTGCGGCCGGGCAGGCCCTTGGCGCGGGCCGCCCTGACGTAGTCCTGGTTCAGCACCTCCAGGACGGCGGAGCGGGTGAAGCGGGTGAGAAGGCCGACGGTGTACGCGGTCAACACCAGTGCCGGCAGCGCGAGATGACCCACCGCGCTCCAGAACACCGGCCACTGCCCGGCGAGTGCCGCGTCGACCGTGTACAGGCCCGTGACGTCCGGTGGGGCGGTCATACCGGGGTCGAGGCGGCCACTGCCCGGCGCCCAGCCGAGTCGGTAGAAGAAGACGTAGAAGGCGAGCAGCGCCAGCCAGAAGGTCGGCACCGACACCCCCAACAGGCTGACCACGCGCAGGAGTTGGTCGGTGAACCGGTCCCGGCGCAGGGCCGCGACGACACCGAACGCCACGCCCACGACCAGCGAGATCACGATCGCGGCCCCGGCGAGTTCCAGCGTCGCCGGCACCGCCGTCGACAGGTCCGTCAGCACCGGCTGATGGCTCTGCTGCGACTCTCCCAGATCCCCCTGGAACAGATTGCCCAGATACGTGACGTACTGGACCGGCAGCGGCTTGTCGAGGCCGTAGTGGTGCCGGAACTGGGCCACGATCGCCGGGTCCCCGACCGCCCGCTGCCCGAGCGCGGCCGCCGCCGGATCGCCGGGCACGAGGTTGGTGAGGACGAACGTCACCAGTGTCACCCCGAAGGCCAGCAGTACGGCGACCGCGGTGCGGCGGAGCAGGAACCGCGCGAGCGGGTGGCGGGCGAGGAGCCGCCCACCACCCACGCGCCTACTTCGCACCCAGGGCGGCGACATCGATCGTCCACACGGGGTTGTACGCGAGGCCGGTGACCGTCGAGGCCGACACCATGTGCCGGCTCGGCTGGATCAGCGGGATGAACGGACCGCGGTCATTCAGCCCGGTCTGGATCTGCTCGTACAGCTTCTTCCGGGTCGCGGCGTCGGTCGTGGTCGACGCCTTGTCGCCGAGCGCCGTCAGCGCCGGGTCGGCGCCCGCCTTGTAGCCCGCGCGCAGGCCGACCAGGCCGCCGGGCAGGAAGACCAGGTAGTCGCTGGGGTCCGGGTAGTCCGGGCCCCAGTACCAGAGGCCGGCCTCCTCCTTGCCGTTGCGGTAGTTGTCCAGCTCCGTCGTGGTCGGCGCCGGCGCGAGAGTCACCGTGATGCCGACCTCCTTGAGCTGCGACTGCACCCGCTCGGCCAGCGTCTGCAGCGACAGGCCGTCCACGCTGAGGTCGCTCGGGTAGCCGAGCTTCACCGTCGGGTTCCTGACCCCGCTCGCCTTCAGGGCCGCCTTCGCCCCGGCCAGGTCCCGCTGCTGCGCCTGGGAGGAGGGCAGCGCACCGACGAACGTCGTCGGAATGAGCCCGGGCGCCTGCACCGCGCCGGTCCCGCCGAGCGCCAGCAGGCTGGTGTAGTCGAGGCCCTTGCGGACCGCCTCACGGAACTTTGCGTCGGCCGTCGTACCGCTGATCCCCTTGTCCATGTTCAGCAGCAGGAAGATCACATCCGACGACGCCCCGCTCAGCACCTTCAGCCCGCCGCCCAGCCCCGTCACCTGGTCCGAGTTCAGGTCCAGGGCCACCTGGCTGTCACCGCGCTGCACGTTCAGCTTCTGCGTGGGCGCCTGGACGTTCCGGATCACGATCTTGTCGTACGTCGGCTCGTTCGACCCGGTGTACTTCGCGTTCTTCGCGAGCACGACCTGCGTGTTCGTGTTGAAGGACGTCAGCGTGTACGGCCCGGAGCCGGCGGAGGTCTTGTTGAGGTACGCCTCCGAGCCCCCGTGTGCCTTGACCACCTTGGCGTTGAGGATGCCCAGCGCCGGGTTCGGCAGGATGAAGGGCAGCGCCGGATTGGCCTTCTTCGACGTCAGCGTCACCGTCGAGGCGTCCGTCCTGGCCACCGTCACCCCGTCCAGCAGGAACGACGGGTTGCCCTTGAGGTCGATGACCCGCTGCAACGAGTACACGACATCGTCCGCCGTGACCGCACTGCCGTCGGAGAACTTCGCCCCCGTGCGCAGATGCAGGGTCAGCGTCCTGCTGTCCGAGGACTCCTCGTACGAGGACGCAAGACCCGGCAGCGGCTTGGTGACATCGCTGCCCTTGAACGTCAGCAGCGTCTCGTACAGCGCCTTGTCCACGATGCCGCCGGTCGTCTCGAACTCACGGCCGGGATCGGCGGTCTTCAGATTGAAGGTCGTGTCGATCACCAGCGTCCTGCCCGACGAGCCGGACGTACCGCCGCCACCGGAGCAGGCGCTGAGAGCGAGCGCCGCGACGGCGACGAGCGAGACTGCCGCCGGGTACGACCCGGTGCGCGATCTGGACATGGGTGCCTCCGAGAGCAGGGGGACGGAGCGGAAGAAGGCACGGCGGGCATCGACGGCCGCCGGAGGAAGTCCCTGGACGATTCACCGTTAGGGTGGGCTGAAACTAACCACAACTTCCGACTAACGGGACACGATCGAGACGAAGCATCCAGGAAAGGCGCTCCCATGACAGATTTGTCCAGCCCCGACGCGTCCGGCGAACC
This sequence comes from Streptomyces sp. NPDC050619, assembly GCF_040654815.1. Lineage (NCBI taxonomy): Bacteria > Bacillati > Actinomycetota > Actinomycetes > Kitasatosporales > Streptomycetaceae > Streptomyces > Streptomyces sp. NPDC050619. The sequence goes on from NZ_JBFAIR010000042.1 coordinate 95,368, forward strand.
CCGCTCTGGACGGATCGGCATCGGCCTCGCCCTGGATTCCGTACATTTCAAGATCCTCGACGTCCTCCGCACCCAGGGCCGCATCTCCGTCGCCGCCCTTGCCGAGCGCGTCGGCGTCTCCCGCGCGAACGCCTACACCCGCCTCGAAGCCCTCCGCGCCGACGGCGTGATCAGCGGCTTCAGCGCCCGCGTCGACCACAGCCGGGTCGGTCTCGAGATCTGCGCCCTGATCTTCGTCACCGTCCGCCAGGAACTGTGGAAGCAGTTCCGCACCGCCCTCGCCCAGCTGCCGGAGGTGGAGTACTGCGCCGTCACCACCGGCGAGCACGACGCCATGATCCAGGTCCGGGTGCGCGACGTCGGCGCCGTACACCGCCTGGTCACCGACCAGCTGTCCACCATCCCCGCGGTACGCGCCACCGAGACCGTCATCATCCTCGACGAGGTACTCCGCCGCCCTTACGTCCTGCCGTCCGCACCCCGCGCCACCGAGTCGAAGCCGACCACCCCTCAGGGCGCCCCCGGGACGAGCCAGTTCGGCATGACCCGCTTCATCCGCGCCGCCGAAGGCCGAGCCGACCTCCAACGCACTTCCGAGCCGGAGGACTGACAGCGAACGCGGTCACCATCCATGTGCGCACTCGCGACGATGCCCCGGGCCGGACACCGGAGCGAGCCGAACCCGGAGCACCAACCGCCGTGCACGGGCATCGCCCCGTCCTGTCACCGCGCCGTGCCCAGGGCGTGCCACGAGCGGGGCTCTTCTGCACTTTCTGGCACGTGCCGCGCTCGAAGATGGGGCGCATGCGGAGGGCACGAGTGCCTTGCGGGTGCAGCCCGCTCACGTTGCAGCACGGCACTGGCCTGCGACTTCACGTCAACCATGAGCAGGTTCGCGTAGTCGGAGCACTCAGCCTGCCCGTCCCGAACGACGCCGGACGCCTACCGCTCATCGCGCATCTCGACAAGAGGGGCGCAACTTCCTTGCGGGAGCCGGCGCTTGGCCGCCGAGGATCTCGCGTCAGAGCGGAAGGTCGTCCGGGAGTACCCGGAACGCCTTGTGGCGGCCCAATGGTCGTACGGCCCGGAAGTCCCTTCGGTCGAGGGTGAGAATCGCGTCGGTGTCGTAGTCGGCGGCGAGCGCCACGTTCACCGCGTCGGCCAGGTCCAGGTCGAGCGCGCCGTAGCGGACTCGGACGGACTGCGCGGCGCCCAAGTGGTATTGCGTGATCTCGGGCATGACGATCCGACCCCGGCTCATCCACCGCCGCAGGTCATCGATCGCGCTGATGGCGGCCTCCCGCCCGAGTTCGCGCGTGGCCGCGTGATCGAGTTCCGCCAGCAGGAGCGGGGACATCACCAGGAGACCAGCCGCCATGATCGCCTCGTTCGCCGCTCCGTGTTCCGGGTGTGTCAAGTCGAGAGCGGCCAGGAGGACGGACGTGTCCGCAATGACGATGATCACGCGGCGGTTCCGGGGTCTGTCTCGCGGCGGACCGCATCGGCGACCGCGTCACGGACCTCAGCCTTGGTCGGCGTACGCCCCGACCCCTCGAACGTCCGCGAGAAAAGCGGCTCGTCCCAGACTCGGTTCGCCATGGCCGCGAGATGGATCCCCTGCCGGATGATCTCAGCCTCGCTTATGCCCCTCCGCTTGGCCGCCTCCTTGATGATCGCCAGGTCTTCGGGGTCGGCATAGACGTTCGTACGCTTCATGGACATGTACCAAGAGCAACCCATGTACTGGATTGATGTATGGCAGTGGCAGGATGCCGACCGGACATCTCTTGGACCACGGCGAGGGACAGTTCGATGATCACGGGTATCAACGGCGAACTTCGTTCTGGGGCGACGGCCACGCTGTCGGCGTCAGGCGGCGTCGATCAGTGCCAGGTCCATCGGTACGAGCGTGGTCGACGCCAGCAGTGCGCGGATCAGGTTGTCGTTGAGCGCGTTGCCCACCGGCTCACCGAGCTCCTCGCGGGTCAGCCAGGGCACCCCGTCGCGGGACAGCCGAGTGCGCACACCGTTGACCAGGTGCTCGACGCGCTTGTCCGTCCAGCCCGCATTCGGCTGCGACTCCGCGAGCTCGGCGGCGGTCTGCCGCCAGGTCAGCGGCTGCGGCCGGGGCTCGTGCAGCAGGTACCGCCGGCCGAGTACGACGAGGGCGAGCTTCTCCTGTTCGGTCAGCGCCCACACCCGGGGCGGGCGGGTGACGTCCCCGTGCCGCGGTACCGGCCGCCGCTCGCCCTCGGGGCCGGTGACGAAGACCTCCAGCAAGTGCTCGCGGCCACGTGAGCCGCCGGCGAACAGCGGCGTGTAGCCGGTGTCGAGCGGCAGTGGCTCCTCGCCCCGGTACAGCAGGCGGGCACCGGCGCACCGGATCGGCAGGCGCCCGGCGTTGCTCACCCACCAGCGGCCGTCCCGGTGGGTGAGCGTGCCCTGGTGGCGGCTGACCTGGGGGTCGTCCTCGCCGAGGCATACGTGTACCTCGGGCCGGTTGCGGCCGAACAGGACCTCGCGCCCGTCCCCGGGTCCCAGCGTGATGCCGCCGGTCAGTGCGAGCGCGAAGAGGGTGCCGGGCAGCGGCGCTGACGCGCCCCGGGCGAGGCTCCCGTGGGTGGCGGGCAGCAGACGGCCGCCCGGAGCGGGCATTCCCCGTTCCCCCGGCCGGCTCCGTGCCATTCCCCGCTCGGTCATGTCACCTCTCCGGCAGTCGCTTCGCGATGTTCCGTACGACGACGGCTGCGAACTCCGTTGCGGTGTCGCACAGTTGCCTGGTCGGCAGTGGGGCGTACACGGTCAGTTGGAAGAGTTCGGTGGTGCGGTCACCGACCGAGTCCGTGTAGGTGCGGTGCGGGGTCCGTACGGTGCAGCTGTCGGCCTCGGCCTCGTCCGCGATGAAGTAGCTCTTCGTGCCAGCGACGTTCACCGGCGTTCCGTCGTCGGCGTCCAGCGAGTTGTCCCGGCTGAACTGGATCTCCACCTCGCGGTTGCCGTCGTCGCTCGACCAGTCGCAGTCCCAGGAACCGAAGCCGCGGTCCCGGTTGTCCGCCTTGACGCCGGGAAGCAGCTTGAGCTCGGTGGAGTCGAGCAGCGTGCAGGTGTCGAGCAGAGCAAGGGAGTTCGCAGCCGGCGACGAGGAACGCCGGGGTACCGGGCCCTCGGCCAGCACGCCGACCACGTGATCGGTCGCGGCGTCGGCCATGGCGCACGGGTCGGGCGACCGTTCGGCGAGCTGCTTGCCGATGACGCGGATCTGCTTGCCGTCGGTGGTCAGTACGGCCCGTTCGCAGGTTCTCCCGTCACGTTTGAGTGTCACGACCGTGAGGCCGCCGACCAAGCGGGTGGACACGATGTCATCGAAGTCGTCCCGGTCCGAGTCGAGGTTGACCTGGACGTCCGCGTTGTCGTCACCGCTGTTGTTGCGCACCAGGACGTCACACCGGTCGATCTCCCCGTAGTCAGGGTCCAGTGCGGTGCCGCCGAAGCGGCTCAGCGAGGCGGCGTCGAGCAGCCCGCAGGGGTCCGCCGTACGCTCGTCGCCCATGGCACCGGCCTGCGCCGTGGCCGAGGGTTTCGCGTCGGTCGCACCGGTGCGGCCACCCTTGTCACCCTTGCCCCCCTCGTCCTTCGAGGCCCACGGGCTGAAGAGAACGAGCCCGGCTGTGATCGCGCCCGCCGCGACCAGCGCCACCGCCGTGATCGCCGTAATCGCCCAAGGGTGACGGCGGCGGCGTACCGGCCGTGACGGCTGAAGCATGAAGGGCGTGGAGTCCTGCGGGCGGCGGACGAGTCGGGGCAGCCGGAGCGGGCGGGAGCCGAGGTCCCGCGCACGGCTGTCGCGCACCTGCTCGCGCAACCGCTCGTGCAACTGCTCCTGTATGTGCGGGGGCGGGGGTGCGGCGCGCGTCAGCAGCTTCTGCGCCCCGGCAGCGTCGGGCCGGCGCCGGGGCTCCACCTCCAGCAGAGCGGTGAGCGGCTCCTCCAACGGGCCGGCGCGGCGCATCGGCTCGATGTGTCCCTCGACGGCCCGGGCCAGATATGCCATGAGGTGTTCGGCCTCCCCGTACGGCGACCGGGCCTCGACCGCCGAGAACAGGGAGGCACCCAGGGAGAACACGTCGGACTTCTCGCCCGCGGGCTGCCCCTTGGCCAACTCCGGGGCCAGATAGCGGGGTTTGCCGCGCACACTGTAGGTCGCGCTCTGTGTGACGTCACTCCACAGGGCTCGCGAGATCCCGAAGTCGGTCAGTCTCGCGACGCCTTCCTCGGTGACGAGGATGTTCTCCGGCGTCACATCGCCGTGCACCACGCCCTCGTCGTGGGACTTCGCCAACGCGGCCGCGATCTGGCAGCCGATCGACCCGGCCTCCTCGGGCGTGAGCGGGCCCCTCTCCGTCACGATCTGTGCGAGGCTGCGCGAGGGGACGTATTCCATGATGATCCAGCAGGTGGCGCCCTCGTCGACGAAGTCGAAGACGCCCACGATGTTCGGGTGGTGCAGCCGCCCGGCGTTGCGCGCCTCGCCCATGAGCCGTCGCGTGGCCCGATCGTCGTCCAGGCGCGCGCACTTGACCGCGACCCGTCGTTCGAGCCGCTCGTCCCAGGCCAGCCAGACGACGCCCATCCCGCCTGTTCCGACGGGCTCCCGCAAGAGATACCGGTCGGCGATCCTGTCCCCGGCCTCTGGCGTCACCAGCACCGCCCCACCCCTCGCCCCGTCACCGACGGCCCTGCCAGGTGACGGAGTGTACTCAGCCCGCACTTGGCAGTGATCTGTTTCACCGGACTTCGTCGGGACTCACCCAGAACCCCCACAGCGCCCCGGATTCACGGTCCGCGGCATGCCGGAAAGATCGTCACCGTCGTCATCGAGGACACCCACTTCCGGATCCTGCACGGCGAGGACGAACTCGCTGTCAGGCCCCGCAAGAACCCCGGACCGATCACCAGGCTCTACGTCAAAGGCATGGGCACGCAGAGAGACCGTCAAGGATCTCCTGACGCCAAACCGTCAAAGAAGTCCTGAGACCTCACACCGACAGCAGGCACGCGCCTTGCCCGACTTGCGCAAGGTGCATCCTTCCGAGGGCGTCACGGCGCCGCCGAACCCACGGTCAACAGGGGTGCGACACGGCCCTCGCCGCTACCGCGCGGGAAGGTATCTACGCAGGTCAAGACCATGAAGCCCGCCCAAGCGCCGTCGCCTCACAAGCTGAGAGCGCGAGTCGATTCTCGTCACCCGCTCCTTGAAGAAGGCCTCAGTCTTGACACCGTGCGCGACGTGACTGGCGACGGCACTGAAGTCGATGTGGCCACCAACCTGTTGACCGGTGACGTCAGACTGTCGATTCTCTGGACGCAAGAAATCCTGCTGTGTCCTGATGCCGCCGAAGAGGTAGCCCAAGCACTTCAGCGGGCTGCTCAACAGGGACGCAAAATCGCAGCTGACGAAACGCCGGAGAGCCCTACAGCCAGAGAGCCCTACAAGCGACACCCAAGACTCAGCCGAAGCCTGAGTAACAACCTTCTTCACGGGTTCAAGGCACCCGGCTCTGGCTGCGCCCGCGCTCCTGCCATCGGCCCGCTCGCCGCCACCGACGCCCGCCCACATGTGGATAGGGCGGGTGGCCATGAGTCGATCACCGCATTGGGCGGCGCACGGTCAAGGCGATGCCTCCGGCGGGGGATCGGCCGGCACCGGGATGGAAGCTGGGGTAGGTAGTGGGCTGAGGAGAGGGGGGTGACAACTGCTACAGATTTTCTAGTCATTCATAGTCACCTATGGTCGTGTATCTTGATCGTGTGAAGCTTTCGGAATGGGCGCGTCAGCAGGGCGTGAGCTACCAGACCGCTTGGCGTTGGGTGAAGGAC
>NZ_JBFAIR010000043.1:0-93721 GCF_040654815.1 Streptomyces sp. NPDC050619
AGCCTCACAGGGCCCTGAGCCGTCCGGTCCCTACGGATCTCGAAGTCCATTGCATCCCCTGAACTGGGGTGTTGCAACGACCACTAGAACCCAAGCAACAGGGGCGGCCCTTTGCGCTGCCCACCGCCGTTGTAAGATCACGCCCTTCGGTCAAATTTTCGACCAAGAACTTCTTATCCCGAGGGGGGACTTGCGTGGGTACACCCATGTCAGGAGGCAGCGTCGGCCGACACAGACGCCGGATACGGATCGCCCTGCCCATCGGCGCCGTCGGCCTGGCCGCCGCGCTCGCCGCGGCACTGCTGACGACATCCGCGGGCGCCGCCACCACCGCCGCACCGAAGCCGCCCGCCAAGGCCACCGCCATCAGCACGCCCTCGCTCGCCGAGCTGGAACGGCGGATCGCCGGCGCCATGGCCGGTGACGACACCCCGGGCGCCACGACGGCCAAGTCGTCCCTGAGCGCGAGCACCGGCACCGGCACCGTCGACCCGATGATCATCGGCGGTACGACGACCACCATCACGACGGCCCCGTGGATGGCCCAGCTCTGGTACACCGACGACCAGGGCACCGCCGACGAGAGCGACGACACCGGCTTCTTCTGCGGCGGCGCCGTCATCGCGCCGACGAAGATCCTCACCGCCGCGCACTGCGTCAAGGGCTACGACTGGCATGCGAACGGCGCGATCGTCACCGGGACCTCGCAGCTGCCCTCGGCGGACGACCTGCACGGCGGCACCGTCAGCGGGGTCTGGCGGCAGTGGTACCACCCGTCGTACAGCTCGGCGGCCCTCGACAACGACCTCGCGGTGCTCACCCTGCCGAACCCCGTCAAGGCCACGCCGATCCGGATGACGACGTCCGGCGACACCGCCTCGTACGCCGCCGGCACCAGCGCGAAGGTCTACGGCTGGGGCCGTACCAGTTCCACCAGCCAGGACATCTCCGAGACGCTGAAGACGGCCACGCTGCCCGTCCAGTCCGACGCCACCTGCGCCCGCTACTACGGCGCCGACTTCGTCAAGGGCCACATGGTCTGCGCGGGCAAGCCCGCCACCGGCAGCGACACCGGCACCACCTCCGCCTGCAACGGCGACTCCGGCGGCCCGCTGATCGTGAACAACCGGATCGTCGGCGTCGTCTCCTGGGGCGTGGCGAACTGCGTCGCGAGCGGCGCGTACAGCGTCTTCACCAAGGTCAGCACGTACGTCGGCGCCGCCTATCCGCGCGTCGACGACACCAACCTCAGCGGTGACCACCGGGCCGACCTGTGGGTGCGCAACGCCTCCACCAAGACCGGCTACGAGAAGGACTCCAAGGGCACCTCCTTCGGCGCCCGCCAGTCCTGGGGCAACTGGACCGGCATCAACGTCGTCCTCCAGACCGACCTCAACCGGGACGGCTACCAGGACTACGTGTACCGCGAGAGCGCGACCGGCGACGTCTACTGGTGGCGCTTCGTCCCGGCCACCGGGAGCTGGGCCGACCCCAAGCAGATCGCCGACAACTGGAAGACCCGCACCCGGATCCTCACCCCCGGTGACGTCACCGGCGACTACCGGCCCGACCTGCTCTCGGTCGACTCGGCCGGCGTCCTGTGGATCTACCCGGGCCAGGGCAACGGCACCTTCGCGGCCCGGGTCAAGGTCGGCTCCGGCTGGAACCAGTACAACTCCCTGCGCGGCCACGGCGACTTCACCGGCGACGGCAAGACCGACCTGATCGCCCGCGGCGCGAGCAACGGCTACGTGTACCTGTACAAGGGCACCGGCAAGGCCGGCACGGGCGCCTTCTCCAGCCGCATCAAGGTACGCACCTGGAGCGGCACGACGTACAACGCCTTCGACGCGGTGGGTGACGTCACCGGCGACGGCAAGGCCGACTTCCTGGCCCGCACCCCCGGCGGCACGCTCTACCTCTACAAGGGCACCGGCAAGGCCACCAGCGAGATCTTCGCCACAAGGATCTCCGTCGGCACCGATTTCAAGCAGTACGACATCTTCGGCTGAACCCGCAGGTGAGCGGGGTCCGCCCCGATCGGACTGTCACGCACTGTGACCACCTTGTGCCCGTTGTGCACAGGGTGGTCACAGTGCGTTGTGCAACCCTTTGCCGAGTTTCGCCGTCTGACCAGGCGGAGTGACGATGGTGGATACGTGTCGTATCCACCACGCCTGACCCTGAAAGCAGGGGGTAACCGACCGGGACGAGATTCGAGGAGCGCATGTCCGCCGAGAGCACGCCGGAGTCCGGCATACCGGGGGAGTCCGGCACCGCCGGCCCGCGCCACCGCGCCAAGGGCCGCCGCCGCAAACCCCGCGGCAGGCGCAAGGGCCTGCTGATCATGGCCTGGACCGCCGCGGGCATCGTCGTGCTGGGCGGTACCGGAGCCGGTTACGTGTACTTCAAGCTCAACGGCAACATCAAGAGCGTCGACATCGACTCGGCCCTCGGCACCGACCGGCCGACCAAGGTCGACAACGGCTCCGAGAACATCCTCGTCCTCGGCTCGGACACCCGCTCCGGCGGCAGCAACGAGAAGCTCGGCGGCGGCATCGACGACGGCAGCGCCCGCTCCGACACCGCGATGGTCGTGCATGTCTACGAGGGTCACAAGAAGGCCAGCGTGGTCTCCATCCCGCGCGACACCATCGTCGACCGCCCCGAGTGCACCGACACCAAGGGCGACACGCACGACGCCGCGGACGGCGTGATGTTCAACTCCGCGTACTCCACCGGCGGCGCCGCCTGCGCGGTGAAGACCGTCGAGTCCCTCAGCGGTATCCGCATGGACCACTACCTCGAGGTCGACTTCAGCGGCTTCCAGAAGCTCATCGACGAACTCGGCGGCGTGACGGTCACCACCACCAAGGACATCGACGACCCCGACAGCCACCTCGACCTGAAGGCCGGCACCCACGACCTCGACGGCGAGCAGGCCCTCGGCCTGGTCCGTACCCGCCACGGCGTCGGCGACGGCTCCGACCTCGGCCGCATCCAGCTCCAGCAGGCCTTCATCAAGGCGCTGATCAACCAGGTCAAGCACGTCGACCTGTTCGGCAACCCCACGAAGCTGTACGACCTCGCCAACACCGCCACCAAGGCCGTGACGACCGACTCCGACCTGGGCTCGGTGAACAAGCTCATGGCCTTCGCGAACGGCCTCAAGGGCATCAGCTCCTCGCGCATGCACATGGTCACGATGCCGGTCGAGTACGACCCGGCCGACGCGAACCGCGTCATCGTCGAGGAAGCGAAGGCCAAGCAGGTGTGGACCGCGCTGAAGAACGACAAGGCGATCCCGAAGTCGGCCACGAAGGGCACGGCCACCGGCGAGGCCGGCGGCGTCGTGAGCGACTCCTAGACGGCCCGCAGGAATAGACGACCCAGGCCCTCGGTTTGGGTGGATGACCCCAGTCCTGGCAGACTGGTACGTCGGCTCCGGTTCACGCTCCCGCATCCCGCGGCTGCGACCCGGCGCCCTCCCGAAATCTAGGAGACACCTTGAAGCGCGACATCCACCCCGAGTACGTCGAGACGCAGGTCAGCTGCACCTGCGGCGCGTCGTTCACCACCCGCAGCACGATCGAGGGCGGCGCCATTCGTGCCGACGTGTGCTCCGAGTGCCACCCGTTCTACACGGGCAAGCAGAAGATCCTCGACACCGGTGGCCGTGTGGCCCGCTTCGAGGCCCGCTTCGGCAAGGCTTCTGCCGGCTCCAAGAAGTAGCGAGCTCCTTTTCGCCGGTCCACGGTCGTGCCCCCGCCCAGGGGCGCACCGGGACCGGCGTTTTTGGTCGCCCGCCTTCCCCTTACCGCAGTATCAGGAGCCCAAGATGTTCGAGGCCGTCGAGGAACTCGTCGCCGAGCACGCCGATCTGGAGACGAAGCTCGCCGATCCGTCGGTCCACGCCGACCAGGCCAACGCGCGCAAGCTGAACAAGCGTTACGCCGAGCTCACCCCGATCGTCGCCACGTACCGCTCCTGGAAGCAGACCGGCGACGACATCGAGACCGGACGCGAGTACGCCGCCGTCGACCCCGACTTCGCCGCCGAGGTCAAGGAGCTGGAGAAGCAGCGCGAGGACCTGACGGAGCAGCTGCGCCTGCTGCTCGTCCCGCGCGACCCCAACGACGACAAGGACGTCATCCTGGAGGTCAAGGCGGGCGCGGGCGGCGACGAGTCCGCCCTGTTCGCCGGCGACCTGCTGCGGATGTACCTGCGCTACGCCGAGCGCGTCGGCTGGAAGACCGAGATCATCGACGCCACCGAGTCCGAGCTGGGCGGCTACAAGGACGTCCAGGTCGCCGTGAAGACCAAGGGCGGCCAGGGCGCCACCGAGCCCGGCCAGGGCGTGTGGGCCCGCCTCAAGTACGAGGGCGGCGTGCACCGCGTGCAGCGGGTTCCGGCGACCGAGTCCCAGGGCCGTATCCACACCTCCGCGGCCGGCGTGCTCGTCACCCCCGAGGCGGAGGAGGTCGACGTCGAGATCAACGCGAACGACCTCCGCATCGACGTGTACCGCTCCTCCGGCCCGGGCGGCCAGTCCGTCAACACCACCGACTCCGCGGTGCGCATCACGCACATTCCCACCGGAGTCGTCGCCTCCTGCCAGAACGAGAAGAGCCAGCTGCAGAACAAGGAGCAGGCGATGCGTATCCTGCGCTCCAGGCTGCTCGCGGCGGCGCAGGAGGAGGCGGAGAGGGAGGCCGCCGACGCCCGCCGCAGCCAGGTCCGCACCGTCGACCGCTCCGAGAAGATCCGCACCTACAACTTCCCGGAGAACCGCATCTCGGACCACCGAGTCGGCTTCAAGGCCTACAACCTGGACCAGGTCCTGGACGGCGAACTCGACGCGGTGATCCAGGCCTGCGTCGACGCGGACTCAGCGGCGAAGCTGGCAGCCGCGTAAGGCACGTACCCACGGACGAGTAAGACACGGAGGACTTGCGTGCAGCAATCATTTGGGGGGCGACCCCCAAACCCCCGAGGCGTGCTGCTCGCAGAGGTGGCCCAGGCCACCCAGCGGCTGGCCGACGCCGGCGTGCCCTCGCCGCGCAACGACGCGGAGGAGCTCGCCGCGTTCGTGCACGGCGTGAAGCGGGGCGAGCTGCACTCCGTGAAGGACTCCGACTTCGACGCCCGCTACTGGGAGGTCATCGCGCGCCGTGAGCAGCGCGAGCCGCTCCAGCACATCACCGGGCGGGCGTTCTTCCGGTACCTGGAACTCCAGGTGGGGCCAGGGGTGTTCGTGCCGCGTCCGGAGACCGAATCGGTCGTCGGGTGGGCCATAGACGCCGTCCGCGCGATGGACGTCGTAGAGCCGCTGATCGTCGACCTGTGCACCGGGTCCGGTGCCATCGCGCTCGCCCTCGCCCAGGAAGTCCCGCGCTCGCGTGTGCACGCCGTGGAGCTGTCCGAGGACGCCCTGAGGTGGACCCGGAAGAACATGGAGGGGTCCAGGGTCGACCTGCGTCAGGGCAACGCCCTGGACGCCTTCCGCGACCTCGACGGCCATGTCGACCTGGTCATCTCCAATCCGCCGTACATCCCGCTGACCGAATGGGAGTACGTCGCTCCCGAAGCCCGCGACTACGACCCCGAACTCGCCCTGTTCTCGGGCGAGGACGGCCTCGAACTGATCCGCGGACTGGAACGCACCGCACACCGGCTCCTGCGCCCCGGCGGTGTCGTCGTCATCGAGCACGCCGACACCCAGGGCGGCCAGGTGCCGTGGATCTTCACCGAGGAGCGGGGCTGGGCCGACGCGGCCGACCATCCCGACCTCAACAACCGCCCGCGTTTCGCCACGGCCCGCAGGGCGATGCCGTGAGCGCGCCGCAGAGTCTTTCCCAGAAGCACGTGTACGAGGAGGCCCGCTAGATATGGCACGGCGATACGACACCAACGACGCGACCGACCGCACGACCGGTCTGCGCGAAGCCGCGTCCGCCGTCCGCCGTGGCGAGCTCGTGGTGCTGCCGACGGACACGGTGTACGGCATCGGCGCCGACGCGTTCACCTCGGAAGCGGTGTCCGATCTGCTGGAGGCCAAGGGCCGGGGCCGCAATATGCCCACGCCCGTGCTCATCGGCTCCCCGAACACGCTGCACGGCCTCGTCACGGACTTCTCCGAGCTGGCCTGGGAACTGGTCGACGCGTTCTGGCCGGGTGCCCTGACCCTCGTCGCCAAGCACCAGCCGTCGTTGCAGTGGGACCTGGGGGACACCCGGGGCACGGTCGCCATCCGTATGCCGCTGCACCCGGTGGCCATCGAGCTGCTGACCGAGGTCGGCCCCATGGCGGTCTCCTCCGCCAACCTGACGGGCCACCCGGCGCCGGAGGACTGTGACGCGGCGCAGGAGATGCTCGGCGACTCGGTGTCGGTCTACCTGGACGGCGGTCCGACCCCCGGCAACGTCCCGTCCTCGATCGTCGACGTCACCCGCGAGGTGCCCCTCCTGCTGCGCGAGGGCGCCATCTCCGCGGACGAGCTCAGGAAGGTCGTACCCGACCTCGAGGTGGCGAATTGACGGCCCCTGACGCGGGGCGTGGCATATGGAACGGGGAAGACACGGGGACCTTCGGCCTCCCTCTCGACAGCTTCCGCATCCTCCACGTCAGCACCGGCAACGTGTGCCGCTCGCCGATCACCGAGCGGCTGACCCGGCATGCCCTGGCGGACCGGCTCGGCGACCCGCTGTGGGGCGGGCTGATCGTGGAGAGCGCGGGCACCTGGGGCCATGAGGGCGCGCCCATGGAGGCCAACGCGGAGACCGTGCTGGCCGACTTCGGCGCGGACGCCTCCGGCTTCACCGGCCGCGAACTGCTCGACGAGCACGTCATCATGGCGGACCTGGTCCTGACCGCGACCCGCGACCACCGCGCCCAGGTCATCTCCATGGGCCACTCGGCGGGCCTGCGCACCTTCACCCTCAAGGAGTTCACCCGCCTGGTGAAGGCGATAGACCCCGCGACCCTGCCGCCCCTGGAGGACGGCATGGTGGCCCGCGCCCGCGCCCTGGTCCGCGCGGCCGCGGCGCTGCGCGGATGGCTGCTGGCGCCGACGGCGGAGGCGGACGAGGTGTACGACCCCTACGGGGCGCCGCTGACGTTCTTCCGGTCGATCGGGGACGAGATAAACCAGGCGCTGGATCCCGTCGTCACCGCTCTCACGGGTGTACCTGCACGGGCGTAACCACCGAGCACCCCGTCCGTCCCGGGCCTACATTGGACGTACGTCACCGTCGACGCCCGGAGTTCGCCATGTCGCTCACCCATGCCCCCGAGAGCGCCGATGTCCTGCGGCGGCAGGATCCCGAGCTGGCCGAGATCCTGCTCGCGGAAGCGGACCGGCAGTCGACCACGCTTCAGCTGATCGCCGCCGAGAACTTCACCTCGCCGGCCGTCCTTGCCGCCCTCGGCTCCCGGCTCGCCAACAAGTACGCGGAGGGGTACCCGGGTTCCCGGTACCACGGCGGCTGCGAACTCGTCGACGTCGCCGAGCGCATCGCCGTAGAGCGGGCCAAGGCGCTGTTCGGGGCCGAACACGCCAATGTGCAGGCGCATTCGGGATCGTCGGCCGTGCTGGCCGCGTACGCCGCGCTGCTGCGGCCCGGCGACACCGTCCTCGCCCTCGGCCTGCCCTACGGCGGTCACCTCACGCACGGCTCGCCCGCCAACTTCTCCGGCCGCTGGTTCGACTTCGTCGGGTACGGGGTGGACGCGGAGACCGGGCTCATCGATCACGAGCAGGTGCGGACTCTCGCCCAGACGCACCGGCCCAAGGCCATCGTGTGCGGGTCCATCGCCTACCCCCGGCACATCGACTACGCCTTCTTCCGGGACGTCGCCGACGAGGTGGGCGCCTATCTCATCGCCGACGCCGCCCATCCCATCGGGCTCGTCGCCGGGGGAGCGGCCCCGAACCCGGTGCCGTACGCCGATGTCGTCTGCGCCACCACCCACAAGGTGCTGCGCGGCCCGCGCGGCGGAATGATCCTGTGCGGCTCGGACTTGGCGGAGCGTGTGGACCGAGCCGTCTTCCCGTTCACTCAAGGAGGAGCTCAGATGCACACCATTGCCGCCAAGGCCGTCGCGTTCGGCGAGGCGGCGACCCCGGCCTTCAGCGCGTACGCCCATCAGGTGGTCGCCAACGCGCGGGTGCTGGCGGCGGGGCTGGCCGCCGAGGGGCTCGTCATCACCACCGGCGGCACCGACACCCATCTGGTGACGGCCGACCCGGCGCCCCTCGGCGTCGACGGGCGCACCGCCCGCGGCCGGCTCGCCGCCGCCGGGATGGTGCTCGACTGCTGTGCGCTGCCGCACGCCGATGCCCGTGGCCTGCGCTTCGGCACGGCGGCCGTCACCACGCAGGGCATGGCGGAGGCGGAGATGGCACGGATCGCCCTGCTGTTCGCGCAGGTGCTCAGGAACGAGGTCGAGAGCCAGACAGCACGTGAAGAAGTGCGGGAGCTGGCCGGGGGATTTCCGCCGTATCCGGGCTGAACGGGGGTAGGCGGAGCTCGGTACACAGCCACCCGTGCAACCATCGTCGCTACCCGGAAGTCCCCAACCGTATGCGTCCATCGCTAGTGTGTGGGACTGAGATGGCCAGCGAGACCCGTGGGGAAGCCTGTGCGTGAATACCTGCTGACGCTCTGCATCACGGCCGCCGTGACGTACCTGCTGACCGGGCCGGTACGGAAGTTCGCGATCGTGGCCGGAGCGATGCCGGAGATCCGGGCCCGTGACGTGCACCGGGAACCCACTCCGCGGCTCGGCGGGATCGCCATGTTCTTCGGCCTGTGCGCGGGCCTGCTGGTCGCGGACCACCTCGCCAACCTCAACGAGGTGTTCGCGAAGTCCAACGAACCGCGGGCCCTCCTCTCCGGAGCGGCCCTGATCTGGCTGATCGGCGTCCTGGACGACAAGTTCGAGATCGACGCCCTGATCAAGCTGGGCGGGCAGATGATCGCCGCCGGCGTGATGGTCATGCAGGGTCTCACCATCCTGTGGCTGCCCATCCCCGGCGTCGGCTCGGTCGCGCTCACCCAGTGGCAGGGCACCCTGCTGACGGTCGCGCTCGTCGTCATCACCATCAACGCGGTCAACTTCGTCGACGGCCTCGACGGCCTCGCGGCCGGCATGGTGTGCATCGCCTCGGCGGCGTTCTTCCTGTACGCCTACCGCGTCTGGGTCTCGTACGGCATCGAGGCAGCCGCCCCGGCCACGCTGTTCTCGGCGATCCTGATGGGCATGTGCCTCGGCTTCATGCCGCACAACATGCACCCGGCGCGCATCTTCATGGGCGACTCCGGCTCGATGCTGATCGGCCTGGTGCTGGCCGCCGGCGCCATCTCCATCACCGGGCAGGTCGACCCGGACGCGCTCAAGCTGTTCGCCGGGTCCGAGAAGGCGGCCGTGCACCAGACGGTGCCCGTCTACATCCCGCTGCTGCTCCCGCTGACGATCATCGCGATCCCGGCCGCCGACCTGGTGCTGGCCATCGTGCGCCGCACCTGGCGCGGCCAGTCGCCGTTCGCCGCCGACCGCGGGCATCTGCACCACCGGCTGCTGGAGATCGGCCACTCGCACAGCCGCGCGGTGCTGATCATGTACTTCTGGTCGGCGCTGATCGCCTTCGGCGCGCTCGCCTACTCGGTGAACTCGGCGTCCATGTGGATCGTGCTCAGCGTCGTGTTCCTCAGCGCGATCGGGCTTCTGCTGCTCCTGCTGCCCCGCTTCGCCCCGCGCGCCCCGCGATGGGCCGAGAACGTCGTGCCGCCGCGCTACCGCCGCCGCCGGGTGACCGTCGAGGAGCCCGTGCCGGCGGCCGTGGTGGAGGAGGAGCGCCGCACTCCGGTGGCCGCCGCAGTGGCTGGTGTCAACGGTGCGACCGCCCTCGGCGCCCGTTCGCGTCCCCTGGACCGGCGCAAGGCCGGGACCTCGCGCTGACGCGACAAGGTAAGAATCTGACTAGAGCATTGCCAAGTCGTGGGGAAGCGAAGCATCCCAATACCAGACAAGCCACCCGTGTTCCTGCACAGACGCGCACTGTCACTCTCATGTGTGACACCGAGCACACCACTTGGTAAAGACCGCATCAAATAGTTTGTGATACGGTTCACGAGAACCCGGGCCAGAGCCGAAGGACCGCAGTGCGACGGTCCATTGGCGTGAGGTTCCCACTCAACCCGGGACTACGCTCGTCCATGACGACACCCTGCCCCCCTGCGAAAGCGGAGTTGCCGCCATGCCGTCCAACGACGTCCGGATCCTGCTCCAGGCCGCTGTGCCCACAGCTGCCGTAGGCGCCATTGCCGCCCTGGTGAGCGGTGTGGTCGTCGGTGGCGACGGGGCTGTCGGGGCAGCTGTCGCGACGGTGCTCACGATTCTTTTCATGGGCATCGGGCTCTACATTCTTCAGCGCACCGCGAAATCGCTTCCGCACCTCTTCCAGGCCATGGGTCTGATGCTCTACACGACGCAGATCCTCCTGCTGTTCGTCTTCCTGGCCACGTTCAAGAACACGACGCTGTTTCACCCCAGGGCCTTCGCCTTCACGCTGGTCGCCACCACCCTTGCCTGGATCGGTGCGCAGACCCGTGCCCACATGAAGGCCAAGATCCTCTATGTCGAACCCGACTCCCAGAAGGGCGAGAAGCCCGCGAAGACGGGCCACTCGTCGTGAGAGGTAGGGCCGGGATAAGCGCGCCTAAGAGATCCTGCTATCGTCCGGTGCCAACTGCGGCATCGCGGGCGCGGGCATCTGAGCTGACGCCTGCTCAATCGCGAGGCGAGATGCCCAAGAGCCGCCCCTACATCCGAAACACCAGTCCCGTGCCGAACTGCGGCCAAGTGCCGCGCCGACACAACGAGGTTGCCGTACCTATGCGTCACGCTGAAGGAGCCCGCGGTGAGTGCTGACCCGACGCAGGTGCTCGCCTTCGAGACCGACTGCCACATCTTCGACGGCTGTGGCTTCCCGGCTCCCGGCCTGCACTCGTTCCTGTTCGAGCCCCTCGTGGGTGACGCGGACAGCAACGTCTACTTCAACAAGACGATGTTGCTGGCCCTGCTCGGCTCGGTCATCATCATCGGCTTCTTCTGGGCGGCGTTCCGCAAGCCGAAGGTCGTCCCGGGCAAGCTCCAGATGGTCGCCGAGACGGGATACGACTTCATCCGGCGCGGTGTCGTCTACGAGACGATCGGCAAGAAGGAAGGCGAGAAGTACGTCCCGCTCGTCGTCTCGCTGTTCTTCTTCATCTGGATGATGAACCTCTGGTCGATCGTCCCGGTCGCCCAGTTCCCGGTGACGTCGATCATCTCGTACCCCGCGGTCCTCGCGATCATCGTCTACATCCTGTGGGTCTCGCTGACCTTCAAGAGGCACGGATTCGTCGGCGCCTTCAAGAACTTCACGGGCTACGACAAGTCGCTCGGCGCGGTGCTGCCGCTGTCCATGACGATCGAGTTCTTCTCGAACCTGCTGGTCCGGCCGTTCACGCACGCGGTGCGACTCTTCGCGAACATGTTCGCGGGCCACACCCTGCTGCTGCTCTTCACGATCGCCAGCTGGTACCTGCTGAACGGCATCGGCATCGCCTACGCCGGCGTCTCGTTCATCATGGTCATCGTCATGACGGCCTTCGAGCTGTTCATCCAGGCCCTTCAGGCGTACGTCTTCGTGCTTCTGACCTGCACCTTCATTCAGGGCGCGCTCGCCGAGCACCACTGAGCGCCCGCCCCCACCAACCCCGCAGACGTCCGGTGGCCAACCCCCACCGGTCCGTAAAGAAAAGGAAGAACTGGCATGTCCCAGACTCTTGCTGCTGTCGAAGGCTCCATCGGCTCCGTCGGTTACGGCCTCGCTGCCATTGGCCCCGGCGTCGGCGTCGGCATCATTTTCGGTAACGGCACCCAGGCCCTGGCCCGTCAGCCCGAGGCCGCCGGCCTGATCCGCGCCAACCAGATCCTGGGCTTCGCGTTCTGTGAGGCGCTCGCCCTGATCGGTCTGGTCATGCCGTTCGTCTACGGCGTCTGACGGATCCACGACCAGCCGACTAGACGAAAGGCAACGACATGAGCCAGCTGCTCATCGTGGCGTCTGAGGAGATGGAAAATCCCCTCATCCCGCCGATCCCCGAGCTCGTCATCGGCCTCATCGCCTTCGTCATCGTCTTCGGCTTCCTCGCCAAGAAGCTCCTCCCGAACATCAACAAGGTTCTGGAAGAGCGCCGCGAGGCCATCGAGGGCGGTATCGAGAAGGCCGAGGCCGCGCAGACCGAGGCCCAGAGCGTCCTCGAGCAGTACAAGGCCCAGCTCGCCGAGGCCCGTCACGAGGCCGCGCGGCTGCGCCAGGAGGCGCAGGAGCAGGGCGCCACGCTCATCGCCGAGATGCGCGCGGAAGGCCAGCGGCAGCGCGAGGAGATCGTCGCCGCCGGGCACACGCAGATCGAGGCCGACCGCAAGGCCGCCTCGTCCGCGCTGCGCCAGGACGTCGGCAAGCTCGCCACCGAACTGGCCGGCAAGCTCGTCGGCGAGTCCCTCGAGGACCACGCCCGGCAGAGCCGTGTCATCGACCGCTTCCTCGACGAGCTCGAGGAGAAGGCCGAGGCCAGCCGATGAACGGAGCGAGCCGCGAGGCCCTGGCAGCCGCACGTGAGCGTCTCGACGCGCTGACGGACTCCACGTCCGTGGACGCGGGCTCGCTCGCCGACGAGCTGGCCGCCGTCACCGCGCTGCTCGACCGCGAGGCGTCGCTGCGCCGGGTCCTGACCGACCCGGCGAAGGCCTCAGAAGCCAAGGCCGAGCTGGCCCAGAGCCTGCTCGGCTCGCAGGTCGGCGGCCCGGCCGTCGACCTGGTGTCCGGCCTGGTGCGCTCCCGCTGGTCGCAGTCGCGCGACCTGGCGGACTCACTGGAGGAGCTGGCGAACCTCGCCGACCTCACCGCCGCCCAGCGGGCGGGCAAGCTCGACAACGTCGAGGACGAACTGTTCCGGTTCGGCCGGATCGTCTCTTCGAGCACCGAGCTGCGCGCCGCGCTGACCGACCGCAAGGCCACGACCTCGGCCAAGGGCGAACTGCTCGGCAGTCTGCTCGGCGGCCGGGCCGACCGGACCACCGTGCGTCTGGTCACGCGCCTTGTTACCGCGCCGCGGGGACGTAGCCTGGAGGCGGGACTGGAGTCCCTGTCCAAGCTCGCCGCCGAGCGCAGGGACCGCATGGTGGCCGTCGTGACCTCGGCGGTACCGCTCAGCGACCCGCAGAAGCAGCGCCTGGGCGCCGCCCTCGCGCAGCTCTACGGCCGCACGATGCACCTGAACCTCGACGTGGACCCCGAGGTCATCGGAGGGATCCGGGTGCAGGTCGGCGACGAGGTCATCAACGGCTCCCTCGCGGACCGTATCGAGGACGCCGGCCGCCGACTGGCGAGCTAGCGGCAACTTAATAGCAGCCTTAAGAGCAGTACGTACTTATTACGGCCCGTGTTGGGCCGTGCAGAAGAATCCTGGGGGTCGCCCCCAGACCCCAAAGTGAAACTTCGGGCCCAACAAGGAGAGCAGGGAACCCAGATGGCGGAGCTCACGATCCGGCCGGAGGAGATCCGGGACGCGCTGGAGAACTTTGTCCAGTCGTACAAGCCGGACGCGGCCTCGCGCGAGGAGGTCGGTACGGTCACCCTTGCCGGCGACGGCATCGCGAAGGTCGAGGGCCTGCCCTCGGCCATGGCCAACGAACTGCTGAAGTTCGAGGACGGCACCCTCGGTCTCGCCCTCAACCTCGAGGAGCGCGAGATCGGCTGCGTCGTCCTCGGTGAGTTCAGCGGTATCGAGGAGGGTCAGCCGGTCTCCCGTACCGGCGAGGTCCTGTCCGTGGCCGTCGGCGAGGGCTACCTCGGCCGCGTCGTCGACCCGCTCGGCACCCCGATCGACGGCCTCGGCGAGATCGAGACCAGCACCCGGCGCGCCCTGGAGCTTCAGGCCCCGGGCGTCATGGCCCGTAAGTCGGTGCACGAGCCGATGGAGACCGGCTACAAGGCCGTCGACACGATGACCCCGATCGGCCGTGGCCAGCGTCAGCTGATCATCGGTGACCGCCAGACCGGCAAGACCGCCCTGGCCGTCGACACGATCATCAACCAGCGCGACAACTGGCGTACCGGCGACCCGAACAAGCAGGTCCGCTGCATCTACGTCGCCATCGGTCAGAAGGGTTCGACCATCGCCTCCGTGCGTGGCGCCCTCGAAGAGGCCGGCGCGCTGGAGTACACGACCATCGTCGCCGCCCCGGCGTCCGACCCGGCCGGCTTCAAGTACCTGGCGCCGTACACCGGTTCGGCCATCGGCCAGCAGTGGATGTACGAGGGCAAGCACGTCCTGATCATCTTCGACGACCTCTCCAAGCAGGCCGACGCCTACCGCGCCGTGTCCCTGCTGCTGCGCCGCCCGCCGGGCCGTGAGGCCTACCCGGGTGACGTCTTCTACCTGCACTCCCGCCTCCTGGAGCGCTGCGCGAAGCTCTCCGACGAGATGGGTGCCGGCTCGATGACCGGTCTGCCGATCGTCGAGACCAAGGCCAACGACGTCTCGGCGTTCATCCCGACCAACGTCATCTCCATCACCGACGGCCAGTGCTTCCTGGAGTCCGACCTGTTCAACGCCGGCCAGCGTCCGGCCCTGAACGTCGGTATCTCGGTCTCCCGAGTCGGCGGCAGCGCCCAGCACCGGGCGATCCGCCAGGTGTCCGGCCGGCTCCGCGTGGACCTCGCCCAGTTCCGTGAGCTGGAGGCCTTCGCCGCCTTCGGTTCCGACCTGGACGCCGCGTCGAAGTCGCAGCTGGAGCGCGGTCAGCGGATGGTCGAGCTGCTGAAGCAGCCGCAGTACCAGCCGATGGCCACCGAGGACCAGGTCATCTCCATCTGGGCCGGCACCACCGGCCGGATGGACGAGGTGCCGGTCAACGACATCCGCCGCTTCGAGAAGGAGCTGCTGGAGTACCTGCACCGCAAGGAGCAGGGCCTCATGACCTCCATCAAGGAGGGCGGCAAGATGTCGGACGACACGATCACGGCCATCAGCGACGCCGTCGCGGAGTTCAAGAAGCAGTTCGAGACCTCGGACGGGAAGCTTCTCGGCGAGGAAGCTCCGGCCGCCGCCGGTAAGTGACGACGGAAGGGACCTGACTCATGGGAGCCCAGCTCCGGGTCTACAAGCGTCGCATCAAATCCGTCACCGCGACCAAGAAGATCACCAAGGCGATGGAGATGATCGCTGCCTCGCGCGTCGTCAAGGCGCAGCGCAAGGTGACGGCCTCCACGCCGTACGCGCGGGAACTGACCCGCGCGGTCACGGCGGTCGGCACCGGATCGAACACCAAGCATCCGCTGACCACGGAGGCGGAGACGGCGACCCGTTCCGCGGTGCTGCTCCTGACGAGCGACCGCGGGCTGGCCGGCGCCTTCAACTCCAACGCCATCAAGGCGGCGGAGCAGCTGACCGCGCGCCTGGAGTCCGAGGGCAAGGAGGTCGACGTCTACATCGTCGGCCGCCGTGGAGTCGCCCACTACAACTTCCGTGAGCGCAAGATCACGGAGTCATGGTCGGGCTTCACCGACGAGCCCTCGTACGCGGACGCGAAGAAGGTCGCGGCCCCGCTGATCGAGGCCATCGAGACGGAGACGGCGGACGGCGGCGTGGACGAACTCCACATCGTCTTCACCGAGTTCGTCTCGATGATGACGCAGACGGCGGTCGACGACCGCCTGCTGCCCCTCAGCCTCGACGAGGTAGCGGAGGAGTCGCACACCAAGGGCGAGATCCTTCCGCTGTACGACTTCGAGCCGTCGGCGGAGGACGTCCTCGACGCCCTTCTGCCGCGCTACGTCGAGAGCCGGATCTACAACGCGCTGCTCCAGTCGGCTGCCTCCAAGCACGCCGCCACCCGCCGCGCGATGAAGTCGGCGACCGACAACGCGGGCGAGCTGATCGACACGCTCGCCCGTCTTGCCAACGCGGCCCGCCAGGCCGAAATCACCCAGGAAATCAGCGAGATCGTCGGTGGCTCCAGCGCCTTGGCCGACGCGACCGCGGGGAGTGACAGGTAATGACGACGACAGTTGAGACGGCCGTTGCCACGGGCCGCGTCGCCCGGGTCATCGGCCCGGTCGTCGACGTGGAATTCCCCGTCGACGCGATGCCCGAGATCTACAACGCCCTGCACGTCGAGGTCGCCGACCCGGCGAACGCGGACGAGAAGAAGCTGCTGACCCTGGAGGTCGCCCAGCACCTGGGTGACGGCCTGGTCCGCACCATCTCGATGCAGCCCACCGACGGCCTGGTCCGCCAGGCCGCGGTGACCGACACGGGCAAGGGCATCAGCGTCCCGGTCGGCGACTTCACCAAGGGCAAGGTGTTCAACACCCTCGGTGAGGTGCTGAACGTCGACGAGCAGTACGAGGGCGAGCGCTGGACCATCCACCGCAAGGCCCCGGCCTTCGACCAGCTCGAGTCCAAGACCGAGATGTTCGAGACCGGCCTGAAGGTCGTCGACCTGCTCACCCCGTACGTCAAGGGCGGCAAGATCGGTCTGTTCGGTGGTGCCGGTGTCGGCAAGACCGTGCTGATCCAGGAAATGATCATGCGCGTCGCCAAGCTCCACGAGGGCGTCTCCGTCTTCGCGGGCGTCGGTGAGCGCACCCGTGAGGGCAACGACCTCATCGCGGAGATGGAAGAGTCCGGCGTTCTGGACAAGACCGCCCTGGTCTTCGGTCAGATGGACGAGCCCCCGGGCACCCGTCTGCGGGTGGCCCTGGCCGGTCTGACCATGGCGGAGTACTTCCGCGATGTGCAGAAGCAGGACGTGCTGTTCTTCATCGACAACATCTTCCGCTTCACCCAGGCCGGCTCCGAGGTCTCCACGCTGCTCGGCCGTATGCCCTCCGCGGTGGGTTACCAGCCGAACCTGGCCGACGAGATGGGCCTCCTCCAGGAGCGCATCACCTCCACCCGCGGTCACTCGATCACCTCGATGCAGGCGATCTACGTCCCCGCGGACGACCTGACCGACCCGGCCCCGGCCACCACCTTCGCCCACCTCGACGCGACGACGGTGCTTTCCCGTCCGATCTCCGAGAAGGGCATCTACCCGGCCGTGGACCCGCTCGACTCCACGTCCCGGATCCTGGACCCGCGCTACATCTCGCAGGACCACTACGACTGCGCGATGCGCGTCAAGACGATCCTTCAGAAGAACAAGGATCTCCAGGACATCATCGCGATCCTCGGTATCGACGAGCTCGGCGAGGAGGACAAGCTCGTCGTCCACCGTGCCCGTCGCGTGGAGCGCTTCCTGTCCCAGAACACCCACGCCGCCAAGCAGTTCACCGGCGTGGACGGTTCGGACGTACCGCTGGACGAGTCGGTGACCGCGTTCAACGCGATCTGCGACGGCGACTACGACCACTTCCCGGAGCAGGCGTTCTTCATGTGCGGCGGTCTTGAGGACCTCAAGGCCAAGGCCAAGGAGCTGGGCGTCTCCTGAGCCTCGTGCTCGAAGTGAGCCCCGTGCTCACGTGTGAGGGGGCGGGCGCGTCCCGCCCCCTCAGTCACGCCCACTAGACTTGTAACCAACACCCGGCGAAACAGCCGGGTGGTGACCCGAGGAGCCACCTTGGCTGCTGAGCTGCACGTTGCGCTGGTCGCGGCCGACCGAGAGGTCTGGTCCGGCCAGGCCACCCTGGTCGTCGCGCGCACCACGTCCGGCGACATCGGCGTCATGCCCGGTCACCAGCCGCTGCTCGGTGTGCTGGAGTCGGGCCCGGTGACCATCCGTACGAGTGATGGCGGGACGGTCATCGCCGCGGTGCACGGCGGATTCATCTCGTTCGCGGACGACAAGCTGTCGCTGCTGGCCGAGATCGCCGAGCTCTCCGACGAGATCGATGTCCAGCGCGCGGAGCGAGAGCTCGAGCGCGCGAAGGCGGAGGGCGACGCCCACGCCGAGCGTCGCGCGGACGTACGACTGCGTGCGGCGACGGCGCGCTGACCCCAGCGCCCGCGTCACGCGATGACGTCACTCAGCCGCGGCTGGAACCGGAGCGATCCGGTACCAGTCGCGGCTGAGGCAAATGTGGGTGTTTTTTCCATTCCGTTACCGAGAAAGTTACGGGGAAATCCGTAACCGAGGAGACGAGGAGGTCGGTGTCGATGGTCCTCGCCCTGACTGTGTGCGGATTGGTCGTGGCCCTGGTAGTGCTGGGACTGTTCGTCTTCGGCCTGCGCCGCAGACTCATCCAGCGCTCCGGCGGCACCTTCGACTGCAGTCTGCGCTGGGACGTGCCGGAGAAACCCGACACCAGCGGCAAGGGCTGGTCCTACGGCGTCGCCCGCTACAACGGCGACCGGGTCGAGTGGTACCGCGTCTTCTCCTACGCCCCCCGCCCGCGCCGCGTCCTGGAGCGCTCGGCGATCGAGGTGGCCGGCCGCCGCGTCCCCGAGGGCGAGGAGGAGCTGGCGCTGCTCTCCGACGCCGTCATCCTCGTCTGTCTGCACCGGGGCACGCGTCTCGAACTCGCGATGAGCGAAGACGCGCTGACCGGTTTCCTCGCGTGGCTGGAAGCGGCCCCGCCCGGACAGCGAGTAAATGTGGCCTGAAAGGTCACATTTACTCGCTGGGTGGGGGTCCCCCCGGACGAAGTCTGGGGGAGCGTCAATGTGGCCTAGCGAACTTCTTTACGAGAGACCGCGGTTGATGGCGTTCACCAGCTCGCCGTCCGTGGTGTCCCCGCTGAACTCCCAGAAGAACGCGCCGCCCAGGCCCTGGTTCTTGGCCCAGGTCATCTTCCCGACGATCGTCGAAGGCGTGTCGTACGACCACCAGTCGGTGCCGCAGTACGCGTACGCCGTGCCGGCGACGGTCCCGGTGGCCGGACAGGACGTCTTGAGCACCTTGTAGTCCTCGATGCCCGCCTCATAGGTGCCAGGAGCCGCGCCGGTCGCCGTGCCGCCGGGGGCGGACTGGGTGACGCCACTCCAGCCGCGGCCGTAGAAGCCGATGCCGAGCAGGAGTTTGGCGGACGGGACGCCCTTCGACTTCAGCTTGGCGATGGCGTCGGCGGAGGTGAAGCCGGCGGTCGGGATGCCGGCGTACGAGGTGAGCGGCGAGTGCGGGGCGGTCGGGCCGGTGTTCGCCCAGGCGCCGAAGAAGTCGTACGTCATCACGTTGTACCAGTCGGCGTACTGCGCGGCGCCGCCGTAGTCGGCCGCGTCGATCTTGCCGCCGGAGGTGCCGTCGGCGGTGATCGCGGCGGTGACCAGGTAGTTCGGGCCGAATTCCGAGCGCAGGCCCTGCATCAGGTTCTTGAAGGCCGCGGGGCCCGAGGTGTCGCAGGTCAGGCCGCAGGCGTTGGGGTACTCCCAGTCGATGTCGATGCCGTCGAAGACGTCGGCCCAGCGCGGGTCCTCGACAACGGCCTTGCAGGAGGCGGCGAAGGCGGCGGGGTTGGCCGCGGCCTGCGCGAACCCGCCGGAGTAGGTCCAGCCGCCGAAGGAGTACAGCACCTTGATGTTCGGGTACTTGGCCTTGAGCTGGCGCAACTGGTTGAAGTTGCCGCGCAGCGGCTGGTCCCAGGTGTCGGCGGTGCCGTTGACGGACTGGTCGGCGGTGTACGCCTTGTCGTAGGCGGCGTAGGTGTCGTCGACGACGCACTTGCCGTCCTTGACGTTGCCGAACGCGTAGTTGATGTGCGTGATCTTCTTCGCGGAGCCGGAGGTCACCAGGTTCTTTACGTGGTAGTCGCGGCCGTAGACACCCCACTCGGTGAAGTAGCCGAGCTTGACCTTGGAGCCGGTGGGCGGGGGCTCCGTGGTGCCGCCGGTGGTGCGCACGGCGACCGCGGCGCTGACCGGGCCGGTCTGATCGGCGGTGTCCCGGGCCTGGACGGAGTACGAGTAGTCGGTGCCGGCGGTCAGGCCGGTGTCGGTGTACGAGGTCGTCGTCACGGTGGCGATCTTCGCACCGTCGCGCAGGACCTCGTAGTTCTTGATGCCCTTGTCGTCGGTGGCCGCGCTCCAGGCCAGCTTCACCGAGGTGTTGGTGATGGCGGAGGCGGTGGGCTTGCCGGGGGCGGAGGGAGCCGCGTCACCGGGGACGCTGGTTCCGTCGCAACTGCCGCCGTTGAGCTTGCAGTTGGACGGCGAACCGGTGCCAGTGCCGTTGAAGCCGAAGGAGAGGGAGGCGCCGGGGGCGAGAGTGCCGTTGTAGGACTTGTTCCTGGCGGTCCAGTGGGTGCCGGAGGAGGTGACGTCGGCGTCCCAGGCGGAGGTGACGGACGTACCGGAGGGGAAGTCCCAGGCGACGGTCCAGGAGCTGATGGCCGTGGTGCCGGTGTTCTTCACCGTCCACTTGCCCTCGAAACCGGAGCCCCAGTCCTGGGTCTTGGCGTAGGTGGCCGTCGCGCTGGTCGCGGCCTGGGCGGGGCTCGCGAGGCCGACGAGACCGGCAAAGGGGAGCAGCAGGGTCGCGAACCCTGCCGCGGCTCTGTGTCTGAAGCGCATGCAGCGCCTCCTTTATTGGGGGTGTCGGGGCATGACCTGAGCCATCAGGCCCGCAGTGTCGCGAGAATAGAAAGGTCTGGACCAGAGGTCAATAGGTCTGGACCATTTCGGGACGCCGTTGGCGCCGGTCGGTCAGATCCCCAACTCCTGCGCGAGCACCGCCGCCTGCACCCGGCTGCGCAGCTCCAGCTTCCCCAGCAGCCTGCTGACGTGCGTCTTCACGGTGGCCTCGGCCATGTCGAGGCGGGTCGCGATGTCGGCGTTGGACAGCCCCTTGCCGAGGCAGGACAGTACTTCGCGTTCACGGCGGGTGAGGCTGTCCAGGACCGCGGGATCGGCGGTCGGCTCGCGTACCGGCCGGGCCGCGAACTCGGCGATCAGGCGCCGGGTGACGGCCGGGGCGATCAGGCCCTCGCCGGCCGCGACCGTCCGTACGGCCGCGATGAGGTCCTTCGCCTCCGTGTTCTTCAGCAGGAATCCGGACGCTCCGGCCCGCAGCGCCCCGAAGACGTACTCGTCGAGGTCGAAGGTGGTCAGCACGAGCACGTCGGCGAGGCCCTCGGCGACGACCTGCCGGGTCGCCGACACCCCGTCCAGCCGTGGCATCTGAATGTCCATCAGGACCAGATCGGGGCGCAGTTCACGCGCCAGCGCCACCGCCCGCTCGCCGTCCGCCGCCTCGCCGACCACCTCGAGGTCGGGGGCGCTGCGCAGGATGAGGACCAGTCCGGCGCGGACGGCGGACTGGTCCTCGGCGACCAGGACGCGGATCATGCGGGGTCTCCTTCGGTGACGGGAAGTGTCGCCCGTACGGCCCAGATCTTGCCGTCGGCCGAGCCCGGGTCTTCGAGGGGGCCGGCCTCGAAGCTGCCGCCCAGCAGCGCGGCCCGTTCGCGCATTCCCACCAGTCCGGCACCCGAGCCGGGGGCGCTCGGCCCCTCCCGGTCGCCGTACGGGCTGGTCACGGCAACGGTGAGGGAGCTGTCCTGCTGGGCGAGCTTGACGGTGACGCGGCCGGGACCGGCGTGCTTGAGGGCGTTGGTGAGGGACTCCTGCACGATGCGGTACGCGGCGAGTTCGACCGGCGCGGGGACCTGGCCGTGTGCGGCGTCGAGGCTGACGTCCAGGCCGTTGGCGCGGGCGCCCTCGACGAGGGCGGGGAGCCCTTCGAGGGTCGGTGTCGCGGCCGGCTCGTTGTCGCCCTCGCGCAGGATCCCGATCAGCCGCCGCATCTCGGCGAGGCCCTTCACGCTGTTCTCGCGGATGACGGCGAGCGCGTCCCGGGAGGTCGTCGGGTCGTCCAGGGAGAGTGCGGCGGTGGAGTGGATGGCGATGGCGGACAGGTGGTTGGCGACCATGTCGTGCAATTCCCGTGCCATCCGCGCGCGTTCGGCGGTGACCGCCTGGGCGCGGTCCATCTCGGCGAGCAGCGTGGTCTGCTCGGCGCGCAGCCGGGCGGCCTCGGCGGCGTCGCGGTGGTTGCGGACGATCCAGCCGGTCGCCGCCGGCATCAGCGCGACCAGGCCGATGACCACGCCGATCAGCAGCATCTCCGGCACCTGCCAGATCGCGAGGGGCACCACCGTGCCGGCCACGGTGAGCAGTCCGGTGATCCAGGGGACGCGGCGGGCGGTGGCGGGCGGCCCGTACACCACGGCCGCGTACACCAGGTCGCTGAACATCACGACCGTGACCAGGCTGCCCTGGGTGACCGAGTCCAGCGTCAGCGCCGCCACGCCGATCAGCAGGGCGGTGCGCGGGAGGGTGCGGCGCAGCGCCTCGCAGCCCGCCATCACGGCGAGCGGCAGCAGGACCGGCCAGCGGCCGTCCAACAGTACGTAGGGCTCGTCGGCCGGGCGGGTGGGCAGGCCGACGCCCCACAGCAGCAGTCCGCCGAGCAGTCCGGCGAGCGCGGCGCACAGGTCGAAGCGGTGCGGGCGGGGCGGTCGCGGGGCCATGACTCCATCCCAACACGGCCCACGTGCCGGACACCTGATTCCCACGAAGGGTCCGGGACTGCATCTTTCGATGTACCGCGAGTTCGTCACCGCCGACGACGATCCGGATCGCGCGGCCCGCGAGCCTGGAAGGGTGACCGAAGGGAGCGAGTCGTGATCGTCGCGTTGATCATCGCCTGCGAGGTCGGCTTCTGGGTGCTGCTGGCACTGGGCCTGGCCGTCCGCTATCTGCTGAAGCGGCGCCGCACGAGCGTGGTGCTGCTGCTGTGCGAGCCCGTGCTGGAGCTGGTCCTGTTCGTCGTGACGGCGATCGACCTGAAGAACGGCGCCGAACCGAGCTGGGAACACGGCCTGGCGGCGCTGTACATCGGCTTCACGGTCGGCTACGGCCACTACACGATCCGCTGGCTCGACGGCCACGCGGCCCACCGGCTGGCCGGGGCCCCGAAGCCTGCGAAGCCCCCGCGCTACGGCATGGCGCGGTCCCGCCACGAGGGCGGCCTGTGGCTCCGTACGCTCCTGGCGGCGGCCGTCGCGTGCGCGCTGCTCCAGGCGGCGGTCTGGTACGTCGGCGGCGACGGCGACACCTCGTCGCTGCGGTCCTTCCAGTGGGCGGCGCTCAGGGCCGCGGGGATCCACGGCCTGATCGCGCTTACGTATCTGATCTGGCCGAAGAGGGGGCCGGGCGTCCCCGAGGCGGACCACCGGGTGACGTCCACGAAGGAGAGTGCCCGTCGATGAGTCGGGCGTCGGCGTGCCGTGTACACGAAAGCGAGTACACTCGCTGTATGGACGACTCGGTATCCGTGCGCGAAGCCCGAGCCAACCTCACACGGCTCCTTGATCATGCGGAGGAAGGGGAGCCCACCGTCATCACCCGCGATGGCACCCCGGTCGCCGCAATCGTGCCCATAGAGGAGTACGAGGCGCTCGAGGAGGCCGCCGACGAACTGCTCGCGCGCAAGGCCGTGCAGACCCTCGCGGAGGAGGGCGACGGGCCGCGCGCCACTCTGGCGGACGTGCTCGCTGACATCTTCGGCACGTCCGCGCCGGGCGTCGCGTGAAGTACGCCTTCGAATTCACTGCCACCGCACGCCGTCAGCTCAAGGTGATCGACCAGACCACAGCGCTGCGAATCCTGCACGCGCTCAGCCGCCTCGGCGACGATCCTTACCGTGATGACGCGGACGTGAAGAAGCTGTCGGGGCGCGACGAGCTGTACCGCCTGCGTGTTGGCGCGTACCGGATCGCCTACATGATCGACGACGGCAAGCTCGTCATCCTGGTCGTCGAGGTGGGGCACCGTCGGGACATCTACCGGCGCCTGTGACTCTCCGCCTCAGCGTTCCCCACCCGGCACCCACAACACGTCCCCCACCTCCTTGTTAGCCGCCCGCGCCAAGATGAACAGCAGGTCGGAAAGGCGGTTGAGGTAGGTCGCCGTCAGCGGGTTCATCACCTCGCCGTGCACCTCCAGTGCGGCCCAGGTGGAGCGCTCGGCACGCCTTACGACCGTGCATGCCTGGTGGAGCAGGGCCGCGCCCGGCGTCCCGCCGGGCAGGATGAAGGACCGCAGCTTCTCCAACTGCTCCAGGAAGCGGTCGCAGTCCGCCTCCAGCTTGTCGATGTAGTACTGCTCGACCCGCAGGGGCGGAAACTCCGGCTTCTCCACCACCGGCGTCGACAGGTCCGCACCCACGTCGAACAGGTCGTTCTGGACGCGGGTGAGGACCTTGACGATCTCCTCGTCCAGGTTGCCCAGCGCGACCGCCGTGCCGATCACCGCGTTCGCCTCGTTGGCGTCCGCGTACGCGGAGATCCTGAGGTCGGTCTTGGCGACCCGGCTCATGTCGCCGAGGGCGGTGGTGCCCTGGTCGCCGGTTCTGGTGTAGATGCGCGTCAGATTGACCATATGGCCAGCGTAGTTATGCTCCGGCGGTTCGGAACACGCGTGTGCCCACTGTCACGGCGAGTGCCGTGAGGCCGACGGCCACCAGGACGCCGTACAGCATGGGCGCCGTGGCGTACGAGCCCACGTACGCGTCCCGCACCGCGTCCACCAGATAGCGGAACGGCATGAGGTGGGAGAGGACGTCCAGCCAGGCCGGGCCCAAGGTCATCGGGAGCATCAGTCCGGACAGCAGCATGGACGGCATGGACAGCGCGTTGATCGTGGGGCCGAACTCCTGCGGGGTGCGGACCTTCATCGCCAGCGCGTACGACAGCGAGCCCAGCGAGACCGTGAGCAGGGCGACGAACGCGAAGCCGAT
Organism: Streptomyces sp. NPDC050619; assembly: GCF_040654815.1. Classification (NCBI taxonomy): domain Bacteria; kingdom Bacillati; phylum Actinomycetota; class Actinomycetes; order Kitasatosporales; family Streptomycetaceae; genus Streptomyces; species Streptomyces sp. NPDC050619. The sequence continues at coordinate 24,790 of NZ_JBFAIR010000043.1, forward strand.
CAGGATGCCGGGCAGGGGCGCGCGCAGGCCCATCCCTACCGCCGCCAGCACCAGCAGCACCGCCTGGAAGACGAACACCGTGGCATCGCGCAGGACGCGGCCCAGCAGCAGGGCCAGGCGGCTGACGGGCGTGACCCGCATGCGCTCGACCACGCCCAGGTTCTTCTCGATGATGACCGAGAAGCCCGCGAACGACGCGCCGAACAGGCCGAGTTGGAGCAGCAGACCGGGGACCAGCAGCTGCCAGGAACTGCCCCGTCCGCCGAGCGGCAGGTCCGTCAGCAGCGGGCCGAAGAAGAGGAGATACAGGAGCGGCATCAGCACGCCGAAGAGCAGTGCGAAGCGGGAGCGCAGGGACTGACGGAGGTAGCGGCCGTAGATGAGGGCCGTGTCGTGGAGCAGCATCTTCGAGGGATTCCTATACGGCTACGGGAGTGGTGTCGGTCGGGGTGGCGCTGCGGCCGGTGATCGCGAGGAACGTGTCCTGGAGGCTCGCGTCGACCGAGCCGCCGTACCGGAGCTTCAGCGCGCTCGGCGTGCCCTCCGCCACGACCGCGCCCCGGTCGACGATCAACAGACGGTCGGCGAGGGCGTCCGCCTCGTCCAGGTAGTGGGTCGTGAGGAACACCGTGGTGCCGTGTTCGTCGCGCAGCCGGCGGACCAGGTCCCACAGGTCGGCGCGGCTGCCGGGGTCGAGGCCGGTCGTGGGCTCGTCGAGGAACAGCACCACGGGCCGGTGGACCAGCCCCATGGCGATGTCCAGCCGCCGCCGCTGCCCGCCGGAGAGGGTGGCGCACTTGCGGTCGAGCAGCTCGGTGAGGCCCAGGTCATGGGCCAACTCCGCCGCGCGCACGGCCGCTCGGTCCTTCGTGAGCCGGTAGAGGCGCCCCTGCGTGACCAGTTCCTCCCGCACGCTGATCTGCGGGTCCACCCCGCCGGACTGCGCGACGTATCCGCACGCCGCGCGCACCCCGGCCGGGTCGGTCAGCAGGTCGCGGCCGGCGACGGTCGCCGCGCCGCCGGTCGGTTTCAGGAGTGTCGTGAGCATGCGGAGCGTGGTCGTCTTGCCGGCGCCGTTCGGGCCGAGGAAGCCGAGGATCTCGCCCTCGCGGACGGTCAGGTCGATGCCGCGCACGGCCTGCACGGGGCCGAGCTTGGTCTGGAAGGTACGGGCCAGACCGGCCGTACTGATGATTGCCATGACTCCAGAAAAACAGAGTCACTGAAAAATTGCAATGACTCTAAAGTTTCAGGGGGCCCAAGAAGCGTTAGGCTTCGGACATGGCAGAGGGACTCAGGGAACGGAAGAAGCGGCAGACCAGGCAGTACATCTCGGATGTCGCCACGGGCCTGTTCCTGGAGCGCGGCTTCGACGCGGTGACCGTCGCCGAGGTCGCCGACGCGGCCGACGTCTCCGTGAACACGGTCTACAACTACTTCTCCACCAAGGAGGACCTCTTCCTGGACCGCGCGGACGACGTGCGGGGACTGCTCTCGCGCTGGGTGCGCGGCCGGGACGAGGGCGAGTCCGCGGCCCAGGCCGTGCTGCGCGAACTGCGCCGCGAGGTCGAGGCGGTCTCGCCCCGGGTCGGCCTCATGGAGGGCTACGACCGTTTCATGCGGGTCATCCACGCGGCGCCCACGCTCCGCTCGCGGCTGTGGAGCATCCAGCAGGAGGTCCACGACCACCTGGTGGCGACCCTGCGCGAGGAGACCGGAGCGAGTGCCGGGGACCCGCTACCGGACCTGATCGCCGGTCAGATCAACTGGATCCACCAGACCGTGTTCGTCACCATCGGCCGTGAAATGGTCGCCGGGCGCAATCCGGACGAAGTGTCCCGCGAGATGCTCGTTCTCCTGGACGACATCGAGGAGCTGTTGAGCGAGAAAGTGCTCAACTACGCCGTACGAGGGGCGGAATGACCGGCGCCGGTGTGATGTCCGTCATCTGAGACGTGACGCGCATTACTTACCGGTCACACAGCCCCTCACGAGCGCTAAGGTCCGCCGGAGAGGCATATATGAGCAGTGTGTGAGGCGTTTCAAAGGGGAGTCGCACAGTGGCACGGAAGCTTGCCGTCATCGGCGCCGGCTTGATGGGTTCCGGGATCGCCCAGGTCTCCGCGCAAGCGGGCTGGGAGGTCGTCCTGCGTGACGTCACCGACGAGGCGCTGAAGCGCGGCACCGACGGCATCAAGGCGTCGTACGACAAGTTCGTCAGCAAGGGCAGGCTGGAGGCGCACGACGCCGACGCAGCTCTCGCCCGGATCACCGTGACCACCGACCTGGACGCCGCCGCCGACGCGGACATCGTCGTCGAGGCCGTTTTCGAGAAGCTCGAAGTCAAGCACGAGATCTTCCGCACCCTGGACAAGATCGTGCGTCACGACGCCGTCCTCGCCTCCAACACCTCCGCCATCCCGATCACCAAGATCGCGGCCGTGACGGAGCACCCGGAGCGCGTCGTCGGCACGCACTTCTTCTCGCCGGTCCCGATGATGCAACTGTGCGAGCTGGTGCGCGGTTACAAGACGAGCGACGAAACCCTCGCCACCGCACGGGAGTTCGCCGAATCCGTCGGCAAGACCTGCATCGTCGTCAACCGGGACGTGGCCGGCTTCGTGACGACCCGTCTCATCTCGGCGCTCGTCGTCGAGGCCGCCAAGCTGTACGAGTCGGGCGTGGCCACCGCCGAGGACATCGACCTCGCCTGCAAGCTGGGCTTCGGCCACGCCATGGGGCCGCTGGCCACGGCGGACCTCACCGGCGTCGACATCTTGCTGCACGCCACCAGCAACATCTACACCGAGTCCCAGGACGAGAAGTTCGCACCGCCGGAGCTGATGCGCCGGATGGTGGACGCGGGTGACATCGGACGCAAGAGCGGGCAGGGCTTCTACAAGCACTGAAGCGTCCACTGAACAAGCACTGAGGCACGCACCGCAACAGGCACGGAAACCGCACACGCCCTTCGGGCATCACACCCTGGGGTGAATTCGGTATCGGTTCGCTTACGGACGGCAACCTCGAACCGGTTCACGCCGTCAGAGGTTGCATCACCGGACGCACGCAGACACACGTAGGACTTCACGACGCGGAGCACGGCACGCACGCATAGGGGAGCACATATGTACATCAGGGGCGACCACGCCGAGCTGGTCGTCGGGGGCCGCCTCGACGTCCGCAGCGCGGCGGACGCCCGTACGGTCCTGCACTCGGCCGTCGACGACGGAGTCGGCGATCTGGTGCTCGACCTGTCCGAGCTGGACTCCTGGGACGCCACCGGACTCGGGGTGATCATGGGAGCACACCGGCGGGCCGGCCGCTGCGGCCGACGGCTCGTGCTGCGCGGCGTACCGCCACAGATGCAGCGCCTGCTCGTCGCCACCCGGCTGCACCGCATCCTGGCGATCGAGGGCGGCATCGGGGTGGAGTCGCTGCCCCACGTATGACCTCCGTCACCGGTTGGCGCCGGCGGGCGGGGAGATTCCTGCGGCGCGCACCGGCGCGTCGCGAAAAACGGACGCGCGCCATCCTCATGAGACTGTGACGTCTCGGACGGCGCGGTACCCCGGGCTGTCGTAGATACTGTGCGAAGGTTTAGGGTTCGGTCGCCCGCAGCGTGCACCACCCTCGAGCGGGCCCGGACCAGAAGCGACAGCGCGGTGTGCAACAGGCCGGGAGGGGCCGGATGGGCACACGACGCTTTTGGGGGGCTTGAAACCTATGGACCCGAACAACCGGGAGCCCGAGGAGTACGGCCATGACGATGGGGGCACCTCCCGCTCGAGTGCATTCGAGACTGGGGGAGGCCCAGCGCCGCGCCCACGCCCGTCCCGGGACTCTCTCTCATCCGACTTCGGAACGAGCACGCCCGCACTCGCCCGCACGGTGCAGCTCGTGTCCGGCGACTTCCTGCTCACCGTCAACCCGGTCGACGGCAGCGAGATCGAGGCCTGCCCGCCCGGCGAGCGCCCCGGCCGGCCCGCGAAGTTCACCGCGGCCGAACGCGCCGAGGTCGCCCGCGCGGCCAGACCGCCCATCCCGCCCGGCCCGGCCCGGCCCGAGCTGCCGCTCCTGGCCAGAGGGGACGAGCGCGAGCGCCTGGTACGGCTGCTCGCCCGCGGCCGCTCCGTACGCCTCACCGGCCCGGCCGGCTCCGGCCGCACCAGCCTTCTCGACGTCGTCGCCGAGGACTGCGCGGACCTCGCCCCGGACGGCGTCATCCGCCTGAGCGGCTACCACCGCACTTCGAGTGACCTTTTGTACGACCTCTTCTACGCCGTCCACAACGCGCCCCTGCACCGCCCGGGCCGGGACGAACTGCTCAGCTGTGTCCGGGAGATCGGCGCGGTCGTCGTCCTCGACGACCTCGAGTTCGGCGGCGCCTCGCTCGACGAACTGCTGGACGCCACACCCGAGTGCGCCTTCCTGGTCGCGGCCACGCCCGACGTGCCCGCCCCCTCCGCCGACTCCACGCTCGAAGAGGTCTTCCTCAGCGGCCTGGAGCGGGCCGACGGCCTGGAACTCCTGGAACGTGCCGTCGGCCGTGTCCTCACCGAGGAGGAGGCCAACTGGGCGGGCGACCTCTGGTTCGAGTCCGAGGGCCTGCCGTTGCGCTTCGTCCAGGCCGGGGCCCTGCTGCGGCAGAGCGACCGGCTGCGGGCCGGGGCGGGCGCCGTCGACGAGTTCGGCGTCTTCGCGGACGCCCTCCCGGTCGACGCGCCCTTCGACTCCGACCAGGGCGAGGAGGTACCCCTGCCGTCGCTCGGCGAGGCCGCCGCGCCCGCCCCGCTGCTCGCCACCCGGCTCGGCGAGTCGGCGCGCGCCACCCTGCGGTTCGCCGTCGCGCTCGACGGCGAGGTGCCGCACCAGGCGCATCTGCCCGCCCTCGTCGGCGACACCCACGCGGACGCCGCGCTGGGCGAGCTGGCGGCCTGCGGGCTGGTCTCCCCGGTCGGCTCCCGCTACCGGCTCGCCGCCGGAGTGCAGACCCAGCTGGAGGCCGCCGGGTACGGCGACGGCATCGAGGCCGCCGCGCTCACCGCCGCCCAGCACTACGCCTGGTGGGCCGGACACCCCTCGGTCACTCCCGAGCGCGTGTGCGCCGAGGCCGATGCCCTGCTCGCCGCCCTCGGCGTCCTGGCGCCGGCCACGACAGCGCCCGCCGAGGGCGAGGAGAGCGCCACCGTGCAGCTGGCCCGCACGGCGGCGCCCGCGTTCGCCGCGGGCGGGCACTGGAGCGCCTGGGAGCGGACGCTGCGGTCCGGCGCCGAGGCCTCCCGGCTCGCCGGGGACGTCGCCGAGGAGGCCTACTTCCACCACGAGTTGGGCATCCTCGCGCTCTGCGCCGGACAGTTCGACCGGGCCCGCGCCGAGCTGGAGGCCGCCATCGGCCTGCGCGGCGCACGCGCCGACAAGCGCGGCACCGTCGCCGGCCGCCGCGCCCTCGCCCTGGTCGCCGACCGCTCGGGCACGGTCCCCGGCCTCGGTGCCACCGCGGGGGAGGAGGTGCCCGACGCCCGCTACGAGGAGTCGCAGTCGCCCCCGGGCGGCGTACCGGCGGCGTTCCCTCCGCTCCAGCCGCCCGCCGAAAGCTCCACGCTGGTCACCTACCGGGCCGAGTCCCCGTCGGGCCCGGCAGCTGTGTCGGGGCACCGGGCCCGGGGCGGCCTCAAGGGCCTGGCCCGGCGCAACCTCGTGGCGGCCGGCGCGGGCGCACTGCTCGTGGCCGTACTCGGCACGGTGGTGACCCTCGGCGCCACCTCCGACAAGGACGCCAACCCTCCGGCCGGCGAGGTCGGCGTCAACCCGTCCGCCAGCCAGGGCGTGGAGAACGGCAACCTCGGTGCCGACGTGCCGAAGAACGACGACGACGGCTCGGGCCACACAGGCAACGCGCCGAGCCGGCCGACCGAGCCGGGCCCCGACGGCACCCTCGGCACCTCCGACGACCCGACCCCGACGGACACGGGCGAGCCGTCGGACGAGCCCAGCGGGACGCGGGGGTCGAGCAGCGGTCCGACCGGCTCGCCGACCCGGTCGCCGTCGAGGCCGCCGACGACGCCGTCCAAGCCGCCGACGTCGCCGTCGAAGCCGCCGACGACCACGACGTCCCCGCCACCGACGCCCACATCGCCGACACCGACGACCCCGCCGCCGACGACCACGCCACCGCCGTCCACACCGGAGACCTCCGACACGGCCAGCGGCCCGGCGTCCTCCAACGCCCCGGAGACCAGCGAGGCAGGTTCACCCAGCAACTCGGACCCGGTGATCTGAGGTTCGGCAGGTTCTTCAGCGCGGAAGGGCCCGGTCCGTCAACGGACCGGGCCCTTCACGCCGTAGAAGAACCGTAGAAAAGCGGGTGCGGAAAAGCGACCGTCAGAACAACCGCAGCTTGTCGTCCTCGATGCCCCGCATCGCGTTGTAGTCGAGGACCGTGCAGCCGATGCCGCGGTCCGTGGCGAGGACGCGGGCCTGCGGCTTGATCTCCTGCGCGGCGAAGACGCCCCGGACCGGGGCGAGATGGGGATCGCGGTTCAACAGCTCCAGGTAGCGCGTGAGTTGCTCGACGCCGTCGATCTCGCCGCGCCGCTTGATCTCCACCGCGACGGTCTGCCCGGCCGCGTCCCGGCACAGGATGTCGACCGGGCCGATGGCCGTCATGTACTCGCGGCGGATGAGCGTGTAGCCCTCGCCGAGGGTTTCGATGCGGTCGGCGAGCAGCTCCTGGAGGTGTGCTTCTACGCCGTCCTTGATCAGGCCGGGATCCACGCCCAGTTCGTGCGAGGAGTCGTGGAGAACCTCCTCCATGGTGATGATGAGCTTCTCGCCCGCCTTGTTGACGACGGTCCAGACGCCGTCCTCCTCGCCGGAACCCTCCTTCAGCGTGCAGGGCGGCGACATCCAGTTCAGAGGCTTGTAGGCCCGGTCGTCCGCGTGGATCGACACGCTGCCGTCCGCCTTGACAAGGATCAGACGGGGGGCCGAGGGCAGGTGGGCGGTGAGCCGGCCCGCGTAGTCGACGGAGCATCGGGCAATGACGAGACGCATGGTCGGCAACGCTACTCGACGGGCTGCCGTGCACGCGATTCGGCCCAGATAGTACCTGTTCGGTTGTGGCCGATTGTGTGCCCAATGGGGTCTGTCTATGTACGCATTCTCCTGGTGCCGTCACCGTCCGTTGCTTACCGTAGTAAACGGGAGGTCGCGGGTCGTGTACGCAGCGTGTTTGGGTCGCGAACTCCCTTTATCTGTCCGGCAACCCCCGGTGACCGGGGGTGCGAGAGGAGTACCCATGTCGCTCGACGTCTCACCGGCCCTACTCGAACAGGCCGAGCGAGGCGAGGTCGACGAAGCTGCCTTCGTCGACTGCGTCCGGACCTCCCTGCCCTACGCGTGGGAGATGATCAGCTCCCTGGTGGCCCAGCTGAAGGTGGACGGCGGCGAGTTCGCCGACAACCAGACGCCTCCGCCGGACGAGCAGGCACGCGGTCAGCTGCTGCGTGCGCTTGCGAGTGACGCGATACGCGGCGCGCTGCAGCGGCACTTCGGTGTGCGGCTGGCCTTCCAGAACTGCCACAGGGTGGCGGTGTTCCCGCTGGACTCCTCCGTCGACGAGAGGCTGGCCCGCTTCACCTCGATCCGTGGCCAGCTCCTGAACCAGTCTCCGGAGCTGCGGGACTGCTGACGCAGTGACCCACCGGCTTGCCGCTCCGTACGCGGGAGGTGCTTCAAGTACCGGAGCGGCAAGCTCCCTGTCGACCAAGGCCGGGGCGGCTCAGCCGAGCCGTGGCAGGACTTCGGCACCCAGCCGCCGTACGTTCTCCTCGGTGGCCGCCAGGTCTCCCGAGCCCTCGACGAGCAGCGCGAAGCGGGAGACGCCGGTCCGCTCGCTGGTCGCCGCGAGCCGGTCGGCGCACAGCCTCGGGGTGCCCACCGGGTGCAGCCCGCAGAGCAGTTCGGTGTAGGCCAGCGGGTCGCGCATCCCGCGCGCGCGGCCGTCCACCGTGACATGGGCGCCGAGGCCCTGCCTCAGCCAGCCAGGCATCGCCTTCACCAGCGCCTCCACCGCGTCCGTGCGGCGGTCCGCGATCTGGCAGACGCCGGCCGAGACATGGGCCGCGTCGAGGACCGTCTGAGCCGGGTGCCCACACGCGCGCGCGTGCCTGCGCCACAGGGCGACCATCTCGGCCTTCTCCTCGTCCCCGACGTGCATCCCGAGCAGCATCGGCAGCCCGCGCTCGGCGGCCATCCGCACGCTCGCCGGGGAGGTGCAGGCGAGGACCACTTCGGGTCCCGCGGTGTCCGTGAGCGACTCCGACGGCCTTGGTACGACGGGGACTTCGCGGAAGTTGAACCGCTCCCCGGCGGCCGAGACCGAGGGTTCGCGCAGCCAGCGCACCAGCAGATCGAGTGATTCCGGGAACCCCGTCTCGTACGCCTCCAGGCCCGAGCCGAACACCTCCAGGTCGACCCACGGCCCGCCGCGCCCCACGCCCAGCGAGAAGCGGCCGCCGCTCGTCATGTGCAGCAGGGCTGCCTGTTCGCCGAGGGCCACGGGGTGGGTGGTGGGCAGCACGCTGACGGCGGTGCCGACCTGGATGCGGCGGGTGCGGCCGAGCAGTAAGGCGGCCAGGGTGATCGCCGACGGGCAGGTGCCGTACGGCACGAAGTGGTGCTCTGCCAGCCAGACCGCGTCCAGCCCGGCCTCCTCCGCGACCTCGGCCGAGCGGACCGCGCGGTGCAGCGCCTCCCCCTGGCCCTGCCCCGGGAACTGGGCCGCCAACACGAAACTTCCTACGTGCATCGCATTTCCTGCTTCCTTGGCTCCGACGCGGAGCTCCCCCACCCGGCATAACCCTCTGACACGTGCCTAGGACACGGCCTGGCGAAGAGATTTGCGGATTGTCTGCAGAATGGGCACCCGACGAGGGGGACTTGTGCGGGTTGGTGCTCTACGCGTACCCCGGTCCGCGCCGCGTAGGCTGGACACAGCCCCTGCATCCTGTATAGCCCCGTGAGGTGTCCTGTGTCCCCGCGTCGCAACCGACCCAAGGGAGTCGGCTCGTCAGGCCCTGGTTTTGACGACGACCGCCCGGGCCGCTACGGCGGCTGGCAGTCCACGGAGAACTGGGAGGGCGAGGCGTACAGCGTGCGTCATGTGGCCGGCGCGAGCGCCCAGGGCAAGGCGTACCGCTGCCCGGGCTGCGAGCAGCTCATCCCGGACGGCGTCCCGCATCTGGTCGCCTGGCCGGAGCACGCGGGCGTCGACGACCGCCGCCACTGGCACAAAGCCTGCTGGAACGCCAAGGACCGCCGCACCACGCCGGTGCGGCGGTCCCGTAACGCGCCCAGATACTGAACCGGCGCTACACGTCCCGCTTCTCCAGCAGCGCGAAGGCGCCGGCGAAGGCGACGGCCGTGATGCCCAGGGCGATCCACAGCGGGTCCCAGCCGGACGGGCCGGTCTGGGTGAGCGAGTTGGAGTAGAAGACGCTGAGCTGGTTCGGGATGGAGTACTCGAACAGGGCCTCGCGCACCTCGGCCAGGGACTCCGAGAACATGAACAGCGCGATGACCAGCGGGGCCAGCACGGCGCCGATCATGATGGTGATGGCGCCCGCGGAGTGCCGGATGATCGAGCCGATGACGAGCGAGAGCAGTCCGAGCAGCGCGATGTAGAGCGAGACGCCGACCGTGCCCTTCAGCCATTCCGCGCCGGAGGGGTCCTTGGCGCCGGTGCCGTCCAGCAGCGGAATCTGAATGAGCGCCACGAGGCAGGCGGCCGCCAGCGTGACCACGAACGCGACCGAGAAGAACACGATCGACTTCGCCGCGAGGACCCGGCCGCGGGAGGGGCACGCCACCATCGTGGTGCGGATCATCCCCGTGCCGTACTCCGAGGCCGTGGTCAGCACGCCGAGCGTGATGATGCACATGCTGCCGAGCAGCAGCCCGAAGAAGCCCATGGACAGCGGGTTCTCGCCCGACAGGTCCGACGACGAGGAGCCGACCACCGCGCCGGTCAGCAGCCCGATGCCGATCACGAGCAGGAGGAAGACGCCGAGCGTCCACATCGTGGAGCGCACCGACCTGATCTTCGTCCACTCGGAGGCGATCGCGTGCCCGAGGTGTGTGGGCACGACCGGGATCGGCGAGGTGTAGCCGGGGTACGACGGTCCGGGCGCCGCCTGCCAGTTGGGTGCGGCGGCCTGCGGCATCGGGGGCTGCGGGGTGCTCATCGGGCGTCCTCGGGCTTGGTCAGGTCGGCGGCGGGGGCGGCAGGGGCCGGCGCCTGTCCCTGCGGCGGCTGCGCGTACGGGTTGGGCGCACCGGCGCCGGGCCCGGCGGGAGCGCCGTACGGGCCCGGAGCGGGCTGTCCCTGCGGCGGCGTGAACGGCCGGCCGCCCTGCTGGGGCGGCGGCGGGGCGTACCAGCCCTGCTGGCCCTGCCCGGGCACCGGCATCGGAGGCTGCGCGCCGGGCGGCAGCTGCTGCTGGAGCCCGGCCTTCTGGTCGATGGTCGAGCGGTAGTCGACGGCGCCCTGCGTCATCCGCATGTACGCCTCTTCCAGTGAGGCCTGGTGCGGCGACAGCTCCCACAGCCGTACGTCGGCGTGGTGCGCGATGTCGCTGATGCGGGCCAGCGGCAGTCCGGTGACCCGCAGCGCGCCGTCCTGCTCCGGCAGCACGTGCGCGCCCGCCTCGGTGAGCGCGGACGACAGCTTCTCGCGCAGCGGCGGCTCGGTGTCGGGCGTGCGCACGCGCGCGAAGTCGGCGGAGTTCGCCGAGATGAAGTCCGTCACGCTCATGTCGGCGAGCAGCTGACCGCGTCCGATGACGATCAGATGGTCGGCGGTCAGCGCCATCTCGCTCATCAGGTGCGACGAGACGAAGACCGTACGGCCCTCCGCCGCGAGCGCCTTCATCAGGTTGCGCACCCAGTGGATGCCCTCGGGGTCGAGGCCGTTGACCGGCTCGTCGAACAGCAGCACCTGGGGGTCGCCGAGGAGCGCGGCGGCGATGCCGAGGCGCTGGCCCATGCCGAGGGAGAAGCCCTTGGACCGCCTCTTCGCCACGTCCTGGAGGCCGACCACGCCGAGCACCTCGTCCACCCGGCGGGCCGGGATGCCGGACAGCTGGGCCAGGGACAGCAGGTGGTTGCGGGCGGCCCGGCCGCCGTGCACGGCCTTGGCGTCCAGCAGCGCGCCGACCTGGCGGGGGGCGTTGGGCAGCCTGCGGTACGGGTGGCCGCCGATCGTCACCTGCCCCGAGGTGGGGTTGTCCAGGCCGAGGATCATCCGCATGGTCGTCGACTTGCCCGAGCCGTTGGGCCCGAGGAAGCCGGTGACGGCACCGGGCCGCACCTGGAAGGAAAGGTTGTACACAGCGGTCTTGTCGCCGTACCGCTTGGTCAGGCCGACTGCCTCGATCATGCTCCCCACCCGTCGGAGGTACCCATCGAAAAGTTCGGGGACAGCAGGGCACACGCCCCCGTAAGGGTTAGGAGCCTATCGGGGCGCTGACGGTTCCGCTCAAATCAAAGCAAAGCCCAGAGCTTTACGCGTCCCTCTTCTTGAGCAGAACATAACCCCCGATGAGCGCGGCGAGCACCCACAGCCCCATGATGCCGAGTCCGCCCCAGGGGCCGTAGGGAGTGTCGTCGTCGACCGGGGGAACCACCTGCATGATCTTGCTGCCGGCCTGGTCGGGCAGGAGTTGGCCGATCTTCTTGGTGGCGTCCACGCTGCCGAGGATGTTGGAGATCAGGAAGAAGAACGGCATCAGGATGCCCAGCGACAGCATCGGCGAGCGCAGCATCGCGGCGACACCCATCGAGAACACCGCGATGAGGGTCATGTAGAGGCCGCCGCCGATCACCGCGCGCAGCACGCCGGGGTCGCCGATCGACGCCTTGTGGGTGCCGAGCATCGCCTGCCCGAGGAAGAAGGTGACGAAGCTGGTGGCGAGGCCCACGGCGAGGGCGAGGCCGGCGGCGACCGCGAGCTTGCTGGCCAGGAAGGTGCCCCGCTGCGGCACGGCGGCCAGCGAGGTGCGGATCATGCCGGTGCTGTACTCGTTCGACACGACGAGCACCCCGAACACGATCATCGCGAGCTGGCCGAGGCTCATGCCGGCGAAACTGGTGAACGTCGGGTCGAAGGTGAGCTGGTCGGTCCGGCTCATGGAGTCGAACTCGCTCTTCTGGAGCGCCGAGATCAGCATGCCGAGGGCGATGGTGACGACCACGGCCAAGGAGAGCGTCCACACCGTGGAGGCCACCGACCTGATCTTGGTCCACTCGGACCGGACGACCTGGATCGCCGCCATGCTCAGCTCCTGTTCCAGGAGTCGCCCCACTGCTGCTGCTGCAGTTCGGGCGGCATCCCGTCGTGTGCGTGGTACTCGACCGACTCGGCGGTCAGCTGCATGAACGCCTCCTCCAGGGAGGCCTGCTGGGGGCTCAGCTCGTGCAGCACGATCTGGTACTGCGCCGCGAGCTCCCCGATGTGCTCGGACTTGCTGCCGTCGACCTCCAGCGTGCCGTTGCCGGCCTCCACGACGGTGACTCCGGCGCCGTGCAGGACGTCGAGCAGCCGCTCGCGCTGCGGGGTGCGGATGCGGACGTACGACCGCGAGTTCCGCGCGATGAAGTCGGCCATCGTGGTGTCGGCGAGCAGCCGCCCCTGCCCGATGACGACCAGGTGATCGGCGGTCAGCGCCATCTCGCTCATGAGGTGACTGGAGACGAACACGGTCCGCCCCTGAGCCGCCAGCGACTTCATCAGGTTGCGGATCCAGTGGATGCCCTCGGGGTCGAGGCCGTTGACCGGTTCGTCGAACATCAGTATCCGCGGGTCGCCGAGCAGTGCCCCGGCGATGCCGAGCCGCTGGCCCATGCCGAGCGAGAAGCCCTTGGCCTTCTTCCTCGCCACCGCCGTGAGGCCGACCGTGTCGAGGACCTCGTGCACGCGCTTCCTGGGGATGCCGTTGCTCTGCGCCAGGCACAGCAGGTGGTTGTAGGCGCTGCGGCCGCCGTGCATGGCCTTCGCGTCCAGCAGGGCGCCGATGTACGTCAGCGGGTCCTTCAGCTGGTCGTAGTGCTTGCCGTCGATCCGGACGTCGCCGGAGGTGGGGCGGTCGAGCCCGAGCATCATGCGCATGGTCGTCGACTTCCCGGCGCCGTTGGGGCCGAGGAAGCCCGTCACCATGCCCGGTCTGACGGCGAAGGTGAGGTTGTTGACCGCCACCTTCTCGCCGTACCGCTTGGTCAGCCCTTCGAGCTCGATCATGCGACCACGCTAGGGCCGGGATTCGGCGGATGCCAACCCAATGGGCATACGAAGGCCGACGAGAACGGCAACAACAGTGAAAGCCGTCGACCAGAGGAAGGCGTCGGGGAAGGCGCTGTCGCCGTGTCCCTGTGCCAGTACGGCGGCCAGGACGGCGGTGCCGAAGGAGCCGCCGAGTTGCTGCACGATCCGCACGGTGGTGCTGCCGTGCGGAATGCGGTCGGGCGTCAGGCCCTGGTAGGCACCGACGTTGACGGCGAGGTTCGCGGCGCTCATGCCCAGGCCGCGGACGACGAGGGCGAGGGCGAGGAGAGCGCCGGTCGGGTGTGGGAAGGCGAAGGGGAGGGTGCCCAGCGCCGACAGCAGCATCCCGCACAGCACGACCGGGCGGGGTCCGACGCGGTCGGTGAGCGGTCCCGTCACCCGCGCGAGCAGGCTCCCCACGCCCTGGGGTGCCAGCAGCAGCCCGGCCGCGATCACGCCCTCGCCGCGCGCCTGTTGGTAGTAGAGGGGCAGCAGGAACATTCCGCCGTACAGGGCGAGTCCGTTGAGGAACATCAGCGCCGAGGAGACGGCGAAGGAGCGGTCCTGGAACAGGCGCAGATCGACGAGGGGGCGGGGCGCGCGCAGTGCGTGGACGGCGAACAGGGCGACCAGTGCGGCGCCCGCGGGGATGGCCGCCGCCCGGGAGAGGCCGTCCTCGGTCAGGCCGTACACAAGCGCGGCCAGGCCGGGGGAGAGGAGCAGCAGACCGGTGACGTCGAGCCGGTGACGGGCCTTCGGGGCGTCCTTCGGTATGCCCCGCCAGGCCAGGGCGAGGGCGACCAGGCAGAGGGGCAGGTTGACGTAGAAGATCCAGCGCCAGCTGAGGTGGCCGACGATCAGGCCGCCGATCACCGGACCGAGGATCGGGCCGACCAGTGCGGGCAGGGTGATCACGGCCATGAGACGGCCGAGGTCGCGTCCGCCCGCGGCCCGCATGACGAGCGTCTGCAGGACGGGCAGCAGCATCCCGCCGCCCACGCCCTGGAGGATGCGGAAAGCGACCAGCGAGCCGATGTTCCAGGCGAGCCCGCACAGCACGGACCCGGCGAGGAAGAGAGCGAGCGAGCCCAGCCAGACCCGCCGGGCACCGAAGCGCTCCACGGCCCAGCCGGAGACCGGCACCACCGTCGCGAGAGCGAGCAGGTAGGCGGTGCTCACCCACTGCAAAGCCGCAGTCGACGCGTCCAGGTCGGTGCCGAGGGTGTGGATCGCTATGGACACGATCGTGCTGTCCAGCAGCGGGGCGAGGGCGCCGAGCACGAGGATGCCGGCGAGTCTGAGGACGGCGGGGTCGAGGCGTTCTTGGGTCGTGCCGGGCACGCGGACTCCTTAAGAGACGGTACGTCTCTAAGAGACGGTAAGCTAGGCTCGTAGGAGACGCAAGGTCTCTTAAAGGAGTGCTGGATGGCCGCTGAGCACGCGAGTACCCGGCGCCGGGGTGCCGCCCTGGAGGCCGACCTCCTGGACGCCGCCTGGGCGGAACTGGAGGCGGTCGGCTACCCGAAGCTCACCATGGAGGGCGTCGCGGCGCGGGCGAAGACCGGCAAGCAGGTCCTCTACCGCCGCTGGAGCAACCGGGCGGAACTCGTGATCGCCGCCCTGCGGCACCGCACGGGATCGATCGCCGACCGAGTGCCGGACACGGGGTCGCTGCGGGAGGACGTGCTGGAGGTGCTGCGGGCGGGAGCGCGGCGCCAGCGGGACATCGGCCACGACGTCCTGCACGGGCTGCTGGCGGAGGCCCGGGACCTGGACCCGTCCTTCTTCGGCACCATGCGGGGCGTGCTGCGGACCGTCGTGGAACAGGCCGCCGAGCGGGGCGAGATCCCGACGGCGGACCTTCCTCGACGCGTCGTCACTCTCCCCGCGGACCTGCTGCGCCACGAGATCCTGCTCAGCCGCGAGCCGGTGGCGGAGGCGACGCTGGAGGAGATCGTGGACCAGGTGTTCCTGCCGCTGGTGACGTGAGCCGTTGGTGACATGACATGACAAAGGCCCGCACCCCCCCTCGGGGAATGCGGGCCTCAGCCGTACTACTTCACCGCTTCACACACTTACCGGGTCTGCTGCGCGGGCACCCCGCGAGAGATCGGCTCGTCCTCGGCCGGCGTACCGGCCGCGGCCACCGCGGCGCCCGTGAGCGTGGCGAGCATCTCGCGCACGTTCGTCAGCTGGGCGTTGATGGAGTCGCGACGGTTGGTGAGAGCCGCCAGCTCCCGCTCGGACTCCGAACGGATGCGGTCCGCCTTGGCGTTGGCGTCGGCCACGATGTCCTCGGACTGGCGCTGCGCCGTCTCGACGGTCTGACGGGCACGGCGCTCGGCGTCGGTGCGCAGCTTCTCCGCCTCCAGGCGCAGCTGCTCCGCCCGGTGCTCGATCTCCGCGAGCCGCTTCTCCGCCTTGGCCTGGCGAGAGGCCAGGTCGCGCTCGGACTGCTCGCGGCGCTTGGCGAGGTTCGTCTCGAAGTCGGCGGCGGCCTGCGCGGCCTTGGCGCGGGTCTCCTCGAAGAGGGCGTCCGCCTCCTCACGCTTCTGCTGCGCGTCCTTCTGCGCCTCCTGACGCAGCGTAGAGGCCTCGTTCTTGGCCTTCTCGACGATCCGGACGCCCTCGTCCTCCGCCTTGGCCTTGCGGTCCGCAGCGAACGATTCTGCGTCGTTGCGCACCTGCTGGGCGGCCGACTCGGCGAGCTCACGGTGCTGCTCGGACGCGCGACGGGCCTCCTCGCGCAGATCCTTGGCCTCTTCCTCGGCGAGGCGGAGGATCTTCTCGACACGCGCGCCGAGACCGGCGTACGACGGCTCGGCATCGGTTACCTGAGCCTGGGCGTTCTGCGTTTCGAGGTGGAGCTCCTCGATGCGCTTTTCCAGAGCGGTGATGCGGGCGAGAGCGCTGTCACGATCGGAGACGAGCTTCGAGATCCGTTCGTCCACCTGAGCGCGGTCGTACCCACGCCGCACAAGCTCGAAGCCGTAGGGGGAAGTGTCGCTCATGGGGTTCCTGTCGAATGAGACCGGTGAGGTGATAGGGGGAATCCTAGGGGCCGAAGCGGTGTGTCATCGAGCGGATACGTGTTTGATCTGCAATTGGGACCCCTTTTGGGTGGCTCACCATAGGAGGGCTTGCCAAAGACTTGGTCAAAGGCCCCAGAACACCCCTCAAACCGATGCCCATGCTAGCCGTCTGACGACTTGCCACCCGAACGAGGGGCACCCACCGCGGCGCCGGCCTTGACTCCGTTGTCCTTGGCCGCCGACGGAGCCTCGAAGGACTCCAACGCCTCCAGGACGTCCTGGACACGGGAGATCTCGGCATTGATGTCCTCGCGGCGGCGGACGAGGATCTCCAGCTCGCGCTTGCCCTCCTCGACCGTGCGCTTCGCCTCGCGGATCGCCTCGGCCTTGAGCTCCTCGGCCTCCCGCACGAGCGTCGCCTTCTTCTGCTCGGCCTCCTTCAGGAGCCCCTCGGCCTTCCGGACGGCGGCGATGCGCACCTTGCCGGCCTCGGAATTGGCCTCCGACACCAGCTCCTTGGCCTTCGCCTGCGCCTTCGCCAGCTGCTCCTCGGCGGCCTTGATGAGCGCGTCGCAGCGGTCGCCCGCCGACTTCATCGTCTCGGCGGACTCCCGGCGGGCCCGCTCGTGCAGACCCTCGATCTCGTTCGTGATGCGGTCGCGCAGCTCCTCCGCGCGCTCCCTGATCGCGGTCGCGTCCCGGCGGGCACCGACGAGCAGTTCGTCCGCGTCCGTACGGGCCTTCTCCACCCTCGAGTTGCCCTCGACCGTCGCCTCGGACACCAGCCGGTCGGCCTCGGTGCGGGCCGCGCCGACCATGGTGTCGGCCTGGGACTCCGCGTCCGCCGTCGT
The DNA here is from genome assembly GCF_040654815.1 of Streptomyces sp. NPDC050619. Lineage (NCBI taxonomy): Bacteria > Bacillati > Actinomycetota > Actinomycetes > Kitasatosporales > Streptomycetaceae > Streptomyces > Streptomyces sp. NPDC050619. The sequence continues at coordinate 41,994 of NZ_JBFAIR010000043.1, forward strand.
CTTGAGCGCCTGCTGCTGCGCTTCGGTGAGCAGCTTGTCGGCCTCGGCCGTGGTCTCCGAAATGAGCTTGTCGACCTGCTCGGCCGCCTCGGAGCGCCGCTTGTGGGCGGCCTGGCGGGCCTCGTCGAGGGTGCGCTCGGCCTCCTCGCGCGCGGCGTTGACCAGGCGCTCGGCCTCCGCCGCCGCCTCGGACCTGACCCGCGCGGACTCGCTGCGGATCCGCTCGGCGTGCTGCTGCGCGGACCCGACCGTCTCGGCGGCCTCGGCCCGCAGCCGCTCCGCGTCCCCGGAGGCCTCCCCGATCAGCCGCTCGGCCTTGGCGATCGACTCGGCCCGGACCCGCTCGGCCTCCGCGATCGTCTCCGAACGCAGCCGCTCCGCTTCCGTGATCGTCTCCGAGCGCAGCCGCTCCGCCTCGGCGATCGTCTCCGTGGTGAGCCGCTCGGCCTCGTTGCGCGCCTCGGTGATGAGGGTGTCCGCCTGCGTCGCCGCGTCCGACCGGATGCGGTTGGCGTCCTCGCGGGCGTCCGCCCGGGTGCGCCCCGCGGCCTGGTCGGCCTCGGCGATGGTCTCGGAGGCCTGCGTACGCGCCCGCTGGGCGTGCTCGGACGCCTCCGACCGCAGCCGCTCCGCCTCCGCGATCGCATCCGACATCGTGCGCTCAGCGAGCGCCTTGGCGGCCTCGGACTCCTCGCTCGCCTCGCGCCGGAGCCGGTTCGCGTCGTCGCTCGCCCGCTCCCGCTCGGCGTAGGCGTCGGTGCGGACGCGGTCCGCCTCCTCCTGGGCCTCGCGCCGGGTACGGTCCGCCGCGTGCTCGGCGGCACTGCGCAGCCCGGTGATCTCCTCCTGGGCCTGCTCGTGCAGCCCGGCGACCGAGTCCCGCACCTGCTGGGCGTGCTGCTCGGCGGCCGACACCATCTCGGAGGCGCGCCGGTCGGCCTCCTCGACCAGGCGTACGGCCTCGGCCTGCGCCTCCTCCACGCGCTTGCGCGCCGAGGCCAGCAGCTCCTCGCTCTGCTCGCGGGCCCGCTCGCGCTCCTGGTCGGCCTCCTGCCGGGCCGAGCCCAGGTACTCCTCGGCCTCGCGGTGACGCCGGTTGGCCTCCTCCTGCGCGGCGGCCAGCGCCTGCGACGCCTCCGTCGCCAGCCGCTCCGCCGCGGCCTGCGCCTCGGCGCGGACCCGGTCGGCGGTGTCCTGGGCCTCCGACTTCAGCCGCTCGGCCTCGGACGCGGCCTCCGACCGCAGGCGTACGGCGACGGCCTCGCCCTCGGCCCGCGAGGCGGACGCGTCGGACGCCGCCTCGTCGCGCAGCCGCTCGGCCTCCGACTCGGCCTGCTGCTGGAGCGTACGGATCCGCTCGGCGGCCTCGGCCCGCTGCCGCTCGGTCTCCTCGGCGGCCTCGCGGCGCAGCCGAACGGCCTCCTCACGGGCGTCGGACAGCGCCTGCTCGGCGGCGGCGAGGCGCTCCTCGGCCTCGGTGTGCAGCCGGGTCAGTTCCTCGGCGGCCTCCCGGCGGCGGGCCTCTATGGCCTGCTCGGTCTCCTCGTGCAGCTCGAGCGCGGCCCGCTCGGCGTCGGCCTTGATGCCCTCGGACTGCTCGACGACCTCGGCGCGGTGGCGCTCGGCCTCCTTGCGGGTGCGGTCCAGGGTCTCCTCGGCCTGCCGGCGCAGCGTCGTCGCCCGCTCGATGGCCTCGGTGCGGACCTTCTCGCTGTCCGTCGTGGCCTTCTGGCGCAGCTCGTCCGCGTCCTGCCTGGACTTCGCGAGCAGTTCCTCGGCGGTCCTGGCCGCCTCCTCGATCTGCTGGACGGCCTCCTTGCGGGCCTCCGCGCGGATCTTCTCGCCCTCGGCGACCGCGTCGGCACGCAGCTGCTCGGCGTCGCCGCGCAGTCGGCGGGCCTCTTCCTGGAGCTCGACCGTCTTGGCGCGGTACTCCTTGGTGTCGTCCTTCGCCGCGCCCTTGAGCTGCTCGGCGATGTCGTGCGCCTCGGCCCGCAGCCGGTCCGCCTCGGTCTCGGCCTCCGTGCGGATCCGCTCGGCCTCCTCGGCCGCCGCCTTGGTGGTGCCGCGCGCGTCCTCCTGTGCCTTGTTGAGGACCTCCTCGGCCGTCTTGGCCGCCTTCGACAGCTGGGTCGCGCTCTCCTCGGCCGTGAGGGTGCGGGCCTTCTCGGCGGCCTCGGCCAGCAGCTTCTCGGCCTCGGCACGGGCGTCGGCGACGAGCTGCTCGGCGTCCGACTTGGTGGCCTCGGCCTCCTTGGTGGCCTCGGTGACCAGCCGGGCGACCTGCTCCTTCGCCGTACGCGTGCGCTGTTCGTTCGCCGATTCCGCGCTGGAGAGCGCCTTCTCGGCGGCGGCCTTGGCCTCCGCGACCAGCTTCTCCGCCTCGCTGCGCGCCTCGCGCAGCGCCGCGTCGGCCTGAGTCATCCGCTGCTCGGCGGTCCGGCTCAGCTCCTGGGCCTCGCGGCGGGCCGCCTCCGACTCCGACGTGGTGGAGGTACGCAGCTGCTCGGCGTGGTCGGTGGCCTCCTGGGCCTGGGTGGAGGCGGCGTTCAGCAGCCGCTCGGCGTCCGTGCGGGCACGGCGCAGCAGCTGCTCGGCCTCGGCGCGGGCCGACTCGGCCTCGCTCTGGAGCCGCTGCCGGGCCTCGGAGGTCACCCGCTCGGCCTCGGCACGCGCCGCCGACATGGCCTGCTCGGCCTCGGCACGGGACTCGTCGAGGAGCCGGCGGGCCTGCTGCTCGCTGCGGGCCCGCAGCTGCTCGGCCCACGCCACGTTCTCGTTGACGTGCGACTCGACGGTCTGCCGGCGCTCTGACAGCTCCTGGTCGAGCTGCTGGCGCCGGGTGACCGCCTCCTGGTGCAGCTCCGCCTGGAGGCGGGCGGCCTGCTCGGCGTGCTCCTGGAGGATGCGCTGGGTCTGCGCCCGGGCCTGGCTCAGCTCGCGCTCGGCCTCCTGACGCAGCTGGTCGGCCTGCATCTGGGCGTTGCGCAGCAACTGCTCGGCCTGATATCCGAGGTCGCCGCCGTCGAAGGCGGGCCGGGACATGATGGTGCGCCGCGCCTCGTGCAACTTGGCGCGCAGCACCTCGACCTGGTAGCCGAGGTCCTCGGCGTGCTGGATCGCCTTTTCCCGCTCGGTCTTCAGCCGCTTCATCTCGGCTTCGAACCGAGTGAGGTGGTCGACGTCAGCCGCCGGCTCCCGCTCCTGGCTCTCGTAGCCCCGCACTGCGCGGTCCCATCCGTCCCCTGGTCGCAAGTCACTCCATACGAGCCCTGTCCATCCGCCGAACGGGGCCCCCGGGGAATGGTGTCAGATCAACGGCGGAGCACGGGCTGCTGCCCCGACGCTCGCCCCCCGAAACCCGGAACCCCGGCCAGGTCCTGCCGTCACGGCAGGACCACGATCGCCGTGGTGGAGCGGCGACCGCCCCCAACCCTACCGGCCCCTATGTACGAGGGTCAGTGCTCAGGTGACTCAACAGGCGCCGAAGTGACCAGTTCTGTCAGTACGCCATGGCAATCCTTGGGGTGCAGGAAGGTGATCCGTGACCCCATGGAGCCGCGTCGCGGCTCTTCGTACAGAACGCGTACGCCCTTCTCCTTGATGTCGGCGGCGTCCGCGTCCACGTCCGCCGTACCGAAGGCGATGTGGTGGACCCCCTCTCCGTTCTTCGCGAGCCACTTGCCCACGGCGGAGTCCTCCCGGGTGGGCTCCAGGAGCTGGAGGTACGAAGCCCCGCCGTCGGACGTATCGTTGATCTTGAGCATGGCCTCGCGCACGCCCTGCTCCTCGTTGATCTCGGAGTGGTACACCTCGAAGCCGTAGGTGGCCCGGTAGAACTCGACGGTCGCGTCGAGGTCGTGACAGGCGATCCCGATGTGGTCGATTCGCGTCAGCATGAATTCAGTGCAGCGCGACGGAGGTGGTTACGCAACGTGCGCGCGATCACACTGACAGCCCGATGACGGGGTGGACTACCGCTCAGTACATTCGAAGTAAACCCTCGTTCACTCCTCGGCCAGTGCAGGCCGGTAAGGGGATCGCAGATCATGACCGGTTCGAACAGCACGACCTCGGTGATCGTCGCGGGCGCCCGCACGCCCATGGGACGGTTGCTGGGCTCGCTCAAGTCCTTCTCCGGAGCCGACCTCGGCGGCTTCGCGATCAAGGCAGCCCTCGACCGCGCGGGGATCGGCGGCGACCAGGTGCAGTACGTGATCATGGGCCAGGTGCTCCAGGCCGGGACAGGGCAGATCCCGGCACGCCAGGCCGCCGTCAAGGCCGGCATCCCGATGAGTGTCCCGGCGCTGACCATCAACAAGGTGTGTCTGTCGGGCCTCGACGCCGTCGCGCTCGCCGACCAGCTGATCCGCGCCGGTGAGTTCGACGTGATCGTCGCCGGCGGCCAGGAGTCCATGACCAACGCCCCCCACCTGCTGCCGAAGTCCCGCGAGGGCTTCAAGTACGGCGCGATCGAGATGCTCGACGCCATGGCGTACGACGGTCTGACCGACGCCTTCGAGAACATCGCCATGGGCGAGTCGACGGAGAAGCACAACACGCGCCTCGGCATCGCGCGCCCCGAGCAGGACGAGATCGCCGCGTTGAGCCATCAGCGTGCCGCCGCCGCGCAGAAGAACGGCGTCTTCGAGGCCGAGATCACGCCGGTGGAGATCCCGCAGCGCAAGGGCGAGCCGGTCGTCTTCAGCAAGGACGAGGGCATCCGCGGCGACACCACCGCCGAGTCGCTGGGCAAGCTGCGCCCGGCGTTCACGAAGGACGGAACGATCACGGCGGGTTCCTCGTCGCAGATCTCCGACGGTGCCGCCGCGGTCGTCGTGATGAGCAAGACCAAGGCGCAGGAGCTCGGCCTGGAGTGGATCGCGGAGATCGGCGCCCACGGCAATGTGGCCGGTCCGGACAACTCCCTCCAGTCCCAGCCGTCCAACGCCATCCAGCACGCCCTCAAGAAGGAGGGCCTGGACGTCTCGGACCTGGACCTCATCGAGATCAACGAGGCCTTCGCCGCCGTAGCGGTCCAGTCAATGAAGGACCTCGGAATTTCCACGGAAAAGGTGAACGTCAACGGCGGCGCCATCGCCCTCGGCCACCCGATCGGCATGTCCGGCGCCCGCCTCGTCCTGCACCTGGCGCTGGAGCTGAAGCGGCGCGGCGGCGGTGTGGGTGCGGCGGCGCTGTGCGGGGGCGGAGGTCAGGGTGACGCGCTGATCGTGCGGGTACCCAAGGCCTGAGTTCGGTTCCCGGTACGTCCGACCTTCGAACGGAGCTGTGATGCAGGACGTCTCCACGCTGGTGGACCAGGCGAGGGAGGGCCGGCCGCGGGCCGTGGCCCGGCTGATCTCCCTGGTGGAGGGGGCGTCCCCGCAGCTCAGGGAGGTCATGGCGGCGCTGGCTCCGCTGACGGGCGGGGCGTATGTGGTCGGCCTGACCGGCTCGCCCGGTGTCGGCAAGTCGACGTCGACCTCGGCGCTGGTGACGGCCTACCGCAAGCAGGGCAAACGGGTCGGCGTCCTGGCCGTCGACCCGTCCTCGCCCTTCTCCGGCGGCGCCCTGCTCGGCGACCGCGTCCGGATGTCGGAGCACGCCTCCGACCCCGGTGTCTACATCCGCTCGATGGCCACGCGCGGCCATCTGGGCGGCCTCGCCTGGGCCGCCCCGCAGGCGATCCGCGTCCTGGACGCGGCGGGTTGCGAAGTGATCCTGGTCGAGACGGTGGGGGTGGGTCAGTCGGAGGTCGAGATCGCCTCCCAGGCCGACACGTCCGTCGTCCTCCTGGCCCCCGGCATGGGCGACGGCATCCAGGCGGCGAAGGCCGGCATCCTGGAGATCGGCGACGTCTACGTCGTCAACAAGGCCGACCGGGACGGCGCCGACGCGACCGCCCGCGAGCTGAACCACATGCTGGGCCTGGGCGAGTCCCGCGGCCCCGGCGACTGGCGCCCGCCCATCGTCAAGACGGTCGCGTCCCGCGCCGAGGGCGTCGACGAGGTCGTCGAGGCGCTGGAGAAGCACCGCGCCTGGATGGAGGAGCGCTCCGTCCTGACCGAACGCCGGCGTGCCCGGGCCGCGCGCGAGGTGGAGACCATCGCCGTCACCGCCCTGCGGCAGCGGATCGGCGACCTGCACGGGGACCGGCGGCTGAGCGCACTGGCGGAGAAGATCGTCGCCGGGGAGCTGGATCCCTACCGGGCGGCGGACGAACTGGTGACGGGGCTGACGCGGGGCTGACGCGCCGGCCAGTTGTTTTCAGCCCGTCGTGGGGGAGTTTGAGGACGAGGCCGTTCAGGCCGAAGCGGGGGTCTGGGGGCGCAGCCCCCAGGGACGGGAAGGGTAGGGGCGGCGGGGGCGAAACACACCCGACGCCCACCCCCACGCACCCGCACCGCCCGTCAGTCGTCGTCCCCGTCGCTGTCGTCGTCACCGTCGTCGGCCCGGTCCGCCCGGTCCGCCCGGTCCGCCCGGTCCGCCGTGACCTTGCCGCTGTGCAGGTCGACCTGCCAGTCCTGCTCGGCCTTGCCGGAGACACGCGTCTCCGCCTCCCAGGCCTTCGACGTACCTTCCTCGTCCAGGTCCACCGACGTCACCGTCCCCTGGCCGGCCGCCGCCTGAGCGGCCTCCGCCGCCGTCACGGACGAGCCCTTCAGCGCGGCCCGCACCTCGGCGGTGTCGTCGTCGCGCTCGGTGTGGGAGCCGAGGACCTTCCCGCTGCCGGGGTCGATCCGCACGCTGTGCCAGGTGTCGTCCCCGGCGAGCACGTCGACCTCCCACACGACCGGACCGTTGTCGTCCGCGCCGTCGTCGCCGTCCTCGTCATCCAGGTCGACGGAGACGGCGGTACCCGGGTCGTGCCGCAGCGCGGCGGCGATGGCGTCGGCCGCGGTCACATCGCCGGACACCTCAGCCGAGTCGTCGTCCCGCACACCGTCCCCGGTCACTCGCGCATCCGCCTGCCGCGCCGTTCCCCCGTCGTCCCCCGTCACCGCGAGAGCCGTGGCCGTACCGCCCCCGATCAGGGCGGCAGCCGTAACGGCGGCGATCACGATGTTGCGCTTCATGGGGTTTCCTCCAAAGTCATTCGCTTCGTCGCGCTTCGTTTCGCTTCGTTTGCTTCGTCGCGCTTTCGACGTCAACCAACTTGGCCGACCGACGCTGAGCGGAACCTGAAGCCCCCTGAAGTGATCTTCAGCTTCACTTTGCGAACCTGTACGCATGCGCCTGTTGATCGTCGAGGATGAAAAGCGGCTCGCCCTGTCGCTCGCCAAGGGCCTGACGGCCGAGGGCTACGCCGTGGACGTCGTCCACGACGGCCGGGAGGGCCTGTACCGGGCCACTGAGGCGTCGTACGACCTCGTGATCCTCGACATCATGCTGCCCGGCCTCAACGGCTACCGGGTCTGCGCCGCCCTCCGCGCCGCCGGCCACGACGTGCCGATCCTGATGCTCACCGCCAAGGACGGCGAGTACGACGAGGCGGAGGGCCTCGACACGGGCGCGGACGACTACCTGACCAAGCCGTTCTCGTACGTCGTCCTCGTCGCCCGGATCAAGGCCCTGCTCCGGCGCCGCGGCCAGGGCGCCGGTGCCTCGCCCGTGCACCTCAACGGCGACCTCAAGATCGACACCGCCGCCCACCGCGTGTTCCTGGCGGAGGAGGAGATAACCCTGACCGCCAAGGAGTTCGCCGTCCTGGAACAGCTCGTGCTGCGGGCCGGCGAGGTGGTGTCCAAGGCCCAGATCCTGGAGCACGTCTGGGACTTCGCCTACGACGGCGACCCGAACATCGTCGAGGTGTACATCAGCGCCCTGCGGCGCAAGCTGCGCGCCGGGCTCATCAAGACGGTCCGCGGCGCCGGGTACCGGCTGGAGGCAGAGCAATGAGACGCCTCTTCGGCTCCGTCCGGTCCCGGGCGACCCTCGCCGCCACCCTCGTCGTCGCCGTGGCGCTGGTCGCCGCCGGAGCCGCCGTCCTGCTGTCCCTGCGCTCCAACCTGACCGACCAGGCCGACACCCAGGCGGAGCGCTCCGCGCGGTCGATCGCCTCCTACCTGGCCCTGGAGAAGCCGTTCGACAAGCTGCCCCTGGACGAGGACGAAGAGCCGGTCCAGGTCGTCGACGAGAACGGGACGCTGGTCGCGGCCAGCGAGGACCTGCGGCGGATCAGCGGCACGGGCAGCGACCAGGTGCGGCCGCAGGCGCCGACCGGCGGTGCGGGGGATGAGGGGGACGACGACTCCGACGGCGGGGAAGACCCCCTCGAACACGCCGAGATCGAGGACAGGACCAAGTTCACCAACGGCTCCGCGACGATCGACGGCGAGAGCGCCGACTACCGCTTCGCCGCCGTCCGGGTGGAGACCGAGCACGAGGGCCGGCTCACCGTGTACGCCGGCGCCCCCCTGTCCGCCGAGCGGCGCGCCGTGAGCACCGCGCTGACCGTCATGCTGATCGGCTTCCCGCTGCTGCTCGCCGTCGTCGCGGTGGTGACCTGGCTGGTCACCCGGCGCGCCCTGCGTCCCGTCGAGGGCATCCGCTGCGAGATGGCCGCGATCACCGCCTCGGAGGACCTCGCACGCCGGGTGCCGGTGCCGGACACGCACGACGAGGTGGCCCGGCTGGCCCGCACCACGAACGAGACGCTGTCCGCGCTTCAGACCTCGGTGGAGCGGCAGCGCCGGTTCGTCGCCGACGCCTCGCACGAGCTGCGCAGCCCGATCGCCTCCTTGCGCACCCAGCTCGAGGTGGGCGCCGCCCATCCCGAGCTGCTGGATGTGGAGGGGGCCGTGGAGGACACCGTACGACTCCAGCATCTCGCCGCCGATCTGCTGCTGCTCGCCCGGCTGGACGCGGGGGAGCGGCCGGCCGACGCGCGGTTCGACCTCGCCGCGCTGACGCGGGAGGAGGCCGACGGGCGGCCGGGCGTGACCGTGAAGGCGCCGGAGGCCGCGGAAGTGGCCGGGTCCCGGGTGCAGTTGGGGCGGCTGCTCACGAACCTGCTGGACAACGCGCGGCGGCACGCCCGGTCGGAGATCGCCGTGACCGTACAGCGCCTGGGGGAGTGGGCCGTCGTAGAGGTCGCCGACGACGGGGACGGGGTGCCCGCGGGCGACCGGGAGCGGATCTTCGAGCGATTCGTACGGCTGGACGACGCCCGCAGCCGCGACGACGGCGGCGCCGGGCTCGGGCTCGCCATAGCCCGCGATGTCGCCGTACGCCACGGCGGCACGCTCACGGTCCGTGACGCACCGGCAGGCGGAGCCCTGTTCGAACTCCGCCTGCCGCTCGCCGCTGGGTGACGCTGGCGACGCTAGGGCCCTTCTGACGGATCTCCGCGGCGTCGCGACGCCCGGCACGCACTCTCGCCGCACCGGACGAAAGCCCTAGTAGCTCCTCCCCCACGCTCGGCTTCGCTCGCGCGGGGGGACCCCCATCGAGGACTTCCGCCCGGCACGCCGAGAGCACGCACCGAACGCCGCTCCTTCTTCCACGGAGATCCGTCAGAAGGGCCCTAGGGGCGGGCTCGCTGGCCGCGGAGGTGTTCCGCGATGGGCTTCAGACCCTTGTCGAGTTCCGCCAGGGCGTCGGAGGACAGGAGATCGATGAAGTGCCTCCGCACAGACGCCACATGATGGGGCGCGACCTTCTTCATCGTCTCCATGCCATGCTCGGTGAGCACCGCGTACAGACCGCGGCGGTCCGACTCGCAGTTCTCGCGTCGCACCAGATCCGCGTTCTCCATGCGCGTGATCTGGTGGGACAGTCGGCTCTTGGACTGGAGGGTGGCGGACGCGAGGTCACTCATCCGCATCCGTACGTCCTCCGACTCGGAGAGATTCACCAGGATCTCGTAGTCGTTCATGGTCAGGCCGAACGGCTGCAGATCCTTTTCGAGCTGGTACGTCAACAGCCTGTTGACCTCCAGGTGGGTGCGCCAGGCGCACTGCTCCGCATCGGTCAGCCACCGCGTGGCCGTTTCGGTCTCCATAAATGAAGTCTACCTAAAAGGTTGAAAGGCGAACTAGTGAGGGTTTCCGTGACGGCGCGCACACGTTCGACGTCACACTCCGCAGACTACCGCTCACAGCCCGAAGCGACGCTGGAGGTCTCCCAGCTGTCCGGGAAGGCGCGGTTGCCCCGCCTGCTGTGAAGGGCCTGTGTGCGCCCCGCCGCCGGGCACCCCCGCCTCGTGCGGAATTGCCCCCGCGGCCTGCTCGGCCATCAGTGCCTCGGACGACTGGAGCAGTACCGTGCCCGCTCCCACGAACTCGAACTGATGCTCCTCTCCGGAGGCCCCGCCCACGCCTGTCATCGCACGTAGACCGCCCATCAGGCCGCTCATGTAGCCGTGGTCGTAGTGATGGCACGGCGAGGGGCAGTCGGCCCAGCCGACGAGCGCCTGCGGGTCCACCCGGATGGGGGGTTCCATGAACACCACCGGACCGTTGGATGCGGCCACGAACTTTCCGGTTCCGATCAGGGTCAGAAAACCCGGGACGATCGACTGCTTGAGCGCAAGACTTGGCTGAAAAGCGAGCAAGTTGCCCGAGCGAATGGTCAGGTTGCCCTCTTCCAGGTCGTACGAGTTCACGTCGAAGGCCCGGTCGGCGAGCAGCAGCTTGCCCGAGCCCTCCGCCACGACCCAGTCGCTCGCGTGCAGAGGCGAATGGAAGGACGTACGGACAAGACGGTCCAACCGCCCGTGCCCGATGCCGTTGAACTCCATCGAGCCGTAGTAGGCGATCATCTTCCCCTTCTGGAGAAACCACTGGCTCCCCTTGAGCTCCACGCAGAAGGTGTAGCTGTTGACGTTGTCGTCGACCGGCAGCGTCATGGGGTCGTAGACCGTCGGGCCGCCGCCCGGAGCCCCGTACATGCTCACAGCTTCTCCTCCGAGGCCTGGACGTACACCGCGCCGTGGCCGCTCAGCTCCAGCTGGAACGCCTCGCCGGAGCCGCGGCCCACCATGTCGCGCCAGCCCAGCGCGGTGGACAGCTTGTTGCGGACGTCGCCGTGGTGGGCGACGTACGCCTGCGGGTCCACATGGACCGGGCGCTGCGGGGTGATCGGGACCTCGATGACCCCGCCGTGCGCCATGACCGCGACCGAGCCGTGTCCCCGGAGGGTCGTGGTGAACAGGCCCTGGCCCGTGACCTGCCCGCGGACCATGCCCATGACTCCGCCCTGCGAGCCCATGAACATGGTGCCCTGCTCCAGCGTGCCCTCGAAGGCGAGCAGCCGGTCCGCCTCCACGTAGAGCGTGTCGCCGGTCATGTTGATCACCTGGACGTGGTGGCCGCCGTGCCCGAAGAGCACGGTGCCGCTGCCCTCGACGGTCATCAGCGGCGTAGCCTCGTTCGCCACCCGGCGCCCCAGCATCGACATGACGCCGCCCTGGCCGCCCTGGATGTTGGGTGTGAAGGACACCTCGCCCTTGTAGGCGAGCATCGCGCCCCGCTGACTGAACAGCCGCTGCCCCGGCATGACCGTGGCTTCGACCATCTTGGAGTTGATCTCACGCAAGGCCATGTCACACCTCCCCCGCGATCGTGTTCCGCTCGCTCGGCTGGACGTAGACCACGCCGTCGCCCTCGAACCGGATCTGGAAGGCCTCGCCGCCGCCCTCGCCCATGAATGTGCGGAACGTCACACCGGACTGGAAGGACTGCCGCAGATTCCCCTGGTGCGCGATGTAGGCGCCCGGGTCGACGGTCAGCGGATACTGCCCGCTGACCCGCAGCACGACCGCCGGCCCGTCCGACATGATCGCCGCCTGGCCGTGCCCCTCGATCGTCGTCGTGAACAGCCCGTTGCCCTGTGAGGCCCCGCGCATCCCCGTGAACGACGTGCCGGTCCTGAGCCCGGCGTCGGTCGCGAGCAGATTGCTCGACTCCACGTACAGCTTGTCCCCCTGGAGACCGACGAGATTGATCTCCGAGGCGCGGTCCGCGAACCAGCACGTCCCGTGCCCCTTCACCTCCATCAATGTCATCTGCTCGCCGGTGATCCGCCGGGTCACCATCCCCCGGATGCCCTCACCGCCGCCGCTGAGTTTCTTGAACGCCATCTGCCCGTCGTACGCGACCATCGAGCCGTTCTTCGCCTTCACGGCGTCCCCGGTCATGTCGACGGCGAGCACCTTGCTGCCTTGCAGTCGGAACATCGCCACGCTGTGAAGGTAGCCGGAGGCAGGCCTCCACCAACAGGTCCCGGAGGTGGAGACGCACCCTGACCGCACCCTTAAGGGTTCAGCCGCCTGCTCCGGGCAGCCGTATGACGGCCTTTCCCGCGGTCAGGTCGACGGTGGACCACGGCGGCGCCCCGTCCTCCTCGTCGTCGCGCATCACCAGCGCGCTCTGGCGTTCCTTGAGCTCGTTCTGCTTGCCCGGCGAGAAGGAGGCGTGCAGCTGCTCGAAGCCGGTCGCGGAGATCTGGCCCTGCCGCGCCGAGTTCCGCCAGGGCAGCACACCGGCCCGGCCGGCCCGCATCAGCAGCTGATCGGCGAAGGCCAGTACGGTCAGCAGGACCACCAGCCCCGGCAAGGTCATGAAGAAGACGAACTGCACGCGCGCTCCTCGGGTCGCCGTCGGGGCCAGCTTCCACCCCCCCGGCCGCGCTCCGCACAGGGGTTTGCCACAATGGGGCAACGTTTGTGCTTGCGTTCACAATCGTCGACGTCTCTCCCACCGAAGGTGACCCGTGGACATCAAGACCGCCACCGCCATCCGCCGCCTCCGCCTTGTCTCGGCCCCCGAGGCGGTGTCCTTCCTCCTTCTGCTGGTCTGCTCGGTGCTGAAGCGGACCACGGACTTCAACGCGGTCCCCGTGATGGGGATGATCCACGGCGTTCTCTTCATCCTGTACGTGATCTTCTGGGCGGACGCCTGGAACCGCACGAAGTGGTCGCTGAAGACCGCCGCCCTCTACTTCGTCCTCTCCGTGCTGCCCACCGGCGGCTTCTTCGCCGAGCGCAAGCTCCGGCGTGAGAGCGACGCCGCGGTCATCGCCTCCCGCGCCCGTCGCGAGGGCGTGGTGAAGACGTCGTGATCGTCGCCTTCTCCGTGACGCCGCTCGGTGTCGGCGAGGACGTGGGCGAGTACGTCGCCGACGCGGTCCGGATCGTCCGCGAGTCGGGGCTGCCGAACCGCACCGACGCGATGTTCACCTCGATCGAGGGCGAGTGGGACGAGGTGATGGACGTCGTCAAGCGCGCCGTCGCCGCCGTAGAGGCGCGGGCGCCGCGCGTCTCCCTGGTCCTCAAGGCGGACATCCGGCCCGGGGTGACGGACGGGCTCAACTCCAAGGTGGAGACGGTGGAGCGGTACCTGGGGGAGCGGGCGGAAGGCTGACGGGACGCGTCCCTGCCTCAGACGCCCAGGGGCGTGGCATCGAAGGCCTTGATCCGACCTGGTGTGAGGTCGCCGACGGCCTCGAGGCGGTCCAGCACCTCGGCGCGGCGCTGTCTGGCGAGATCGGGGTGACGGAGGGGATCGTAGGCGGAGGGCGCCTGGACGAGACCGGCGAGGAGGGCGGCCTGGGGCCAGTCCAACTGGGCGGGGTCCTTCCTGAAGTAGCCGTGTGCGGCCGCGTCCAGACCGTAGTAGCCGTGTCCGAAGTACGCGATGGACAGGTACATCCGCAGAATCTGGCTCTTGGGGTAGTCATGGGCGAGCTTGACGGCCAGAGCGACCTGTTCCAACTGGTCGCGACGGGTGCGCTGCCCGTTGGTATAGAGCATCTTGGCGAGTTGCTGCTCGATGGTGGCACCCCCTCCGTCGCCTCCGCCGCCGCGTAGCCGGACCTCGAGCGCACGCAGGACGCCGACAGGATCGATGCCCGGGTTGTGCCAGAAATGGGCGTCCTCGGTGGCCACCAACGCCGCGGCGACCTTCGGTGGCGTGGGCAGATCCGCGTCGCTCACGCTGCGGGCGGAATCCAGCGCACGCACCCGGGCCGCCGCGTCGCCGGCCGAGGGAGTGGCCGCAGACAGGACGAGTCCTCCGGCCGCCCCGAGCACCACGGCCGCGCCGAGACCGAGGACGCACGCACGGGCGATGAAACGGCGCAGCCACCGCGGCAACGTTTCCCGGCCCACGAGTACGACGGCGGCGACGGCCGCGAAGGCGACGAGGGCGGCGGTGACGCCGAACCCGTAGCCGAAGAGGGAGCGGGCACCGCCGAAGAGCACCGCGGCGCCCGCGCCGAGGCCGCCGGCGGCCAGGAACCGCCCGCGTGGCCCGTCGGAACTCCGCTCATCCGGCGGCATGACAGCCATGACGCTCATGCGATCCTCCCCTTTGGAATACTCGAGGCAGCTTTCGGCCCCGCCCTAATGTGCGCGTCGAGAGATAAGACTTCGGTAGGGAACTCCTGAAATATCAGTCAGAGATATCCCTTATGCGGGTCAAGATTCCGGTGACTCCCTTCTGCGGACCCGCTTTTGATTTCTAAACTGGGGCCCGGCAAACAGGGAGGTCCCGTTGAACTGGCGCCGCAGAATCACCTGGGGAGCACTGGCGTTGGTCCTTGCGGTACTCGCGGTCTCCGTGGGCACGTACGCCTGGGCGGACGAGAAACTCGACCGCACGGTGAACCTCGGAACACTTCCTGACCGGCCCCCACAGGGCAAGGGCACCAACTACCTCATCGCCGGCTCGGACAACCGGCGGAACCTGACCCCGCAGCAGCGAAAGGCCCTGCACACCGGCAGCGACGACGAGGGCCCGTACGGCAACAGCGACTCGATGATGCTGCTGCACATCGGCGCCGCCGGCGACACCCTGGTCAGCCTGCCGCGCGACAGCTACGTGACCATACCGGCGTACTCCGGCTCGGACGGTGTGCGGCATCCGGCGTCGACGAACAAGCTGAACGCGGCGTTCTCCCTGGGAGGCGGGCGGCTGCTGGCCGAGACGGTCGAATACAACACCGGAATCCGCATCGACCACTACGCGGAGATCGGCTTCGGCGGTTTCGTGGACCTCGTCGACGCACTCGGTGGCGTCACGGTGTGTCTGGACCGGCCGATCGTGGATCAGGCCTCGGGAGCCGATCTCAAGGCGGGCTGCCACAAGCTGGACGGCAGGCAGTCCCTCGATCTGGCCCGGGAACGCCATCAGGAGGCGGGTCAGGATCTCAGCCGAGTGGCGAACCAGCAGAAGTTCCTCGCCGCCATCGCACACCAGGCTCAGACCCCGTCCACTCTCCTCGATCCGTTCCGGCTCTACCCGGCACTCGACGCGGGCATCGGGACGCTGAGCGTGGACAAGGGCATGAGCCCGTACGACCTGGCGCGGATGTTCCTGGGCCTGAAGGGGATTTCAGGTGGACGAGGACATGAGCTGACTGTCCCGATCGCGGACGCGAACTACTACACACCGAACGCCGGTGATGCGGTGCTGTGGAACATGGCAGAGGCCAAGACCCTCTTCGGGGAACTACAGAACGATCAGCGAGTCACCATCGGCGACAACGATGCCCACTCCGATTTCTCCGGCGGTTAGCGGCAGTTCCCGGTGAGGCCCTTTTCCCTGGCGTCTTGAACCATATTCCGGAAGAAGAACATTGAAAACGATGAGTTACCTCGCCGCGTTGGCGGCGGTCTCCATGCTCACGCTGGTCGGATGTGGCCCGAGCGCGGCCTCGTCCCAGTCGCCCGGGGCGAGCGGCATCACGATAAAGCCGGTCACCGACGCGTCCGGCCGGGCGGAACCGGATCAGCCCATTCACTGCACGGTCGCTCACGCGAAACTGACCAAGGTCTTGGTCACCGGCGCGCACAGGTCCCCGGTCGCCGGGTCCCTCGACGCATCGGCCGGTACGTGGACACCGTCCCACCCGCTCAGCCTCGACGCCCGCTACACCGTGGCGGCGACGGCCACCGACTCATCCGGGAAGTCCGTCACCAAGAGCCTGGGCATCGAGACGATCGATCCGGCCGACACCGTCACCGCGCAGTCCATCAGCCCCGCCGCGGGGTCCGACGTCGGGGACGCCCAGCCTGTCGTCGTCGTCTTCACCAAGCCCGTGACCGATCGGGCAGCCGTCCAGAAAGCCCTGTCCGTGAGCGACACGGACCACGTCACCGGAGCCTGGCACTGGGTGACCGACCGGCGTGTCGACTACCGCCCCCGAACGTACTGGCCGTTGAAAGACAAGGTCACCGTCACGGGCGACCTCGATGGTGTGAACGCCGGACGGGGCCTGTGGGCGACCGGCGACTACACGCACACCTTCGCGGTCGACTCCGACGTCAAGGCGGTTGTCGACCCCGGCACCCAGTCCATGGCGGTCTACCGGGGCGGCAAACTGATCCGGACGCTTCCGATATCGACTGGCGGAAAGCATTACCAGACCTGGGGCGGCTACCTGGTGGTACTCGACAAGGTGGCGAAGACCCAGATGACATCGTGCAGCGTCGGACTCAGCTGCACGCCCGGCAAGCCCACCTACTACGACCTGCCGGTCTACTGGGACGTCCACCTGACCTGGAGCGGTACGTACATCCACGATGCCTCCTGGGACAACGCGGCCATCGGCCGGGTCGACAACTCCCACGGATGCGTCCACCTCAACGCGGCGGATGCGAAGTGGTTCTACAACACCGTGGAACCCGGAACGCTCATCCGGGTCATCAACCCGTCCAAGCCGGTGGCGCTCGACAACGGGGACGGCGACTGGAACGTCTCCTGGTCCCGGTGGAGCACGCCCAACGCCACCTGAATCCGGGTTGGCCGGAAACGACCGAAGGGCGAGACGGGGCTGACCACGATATGACCGGCCGGTAAGGTCTTTGGCGTGCCGAAGCCGCTCAGCCTTCCGTTCGACCCCATCGCCCGCGCCGACGAACTCTGGAAGCAGCGCTGGGGAAGCGTGCCGTCCATGGCCGCGATCACCTCGATCATGCGCGCGCACCAGATCCTGCTCGCCGAGGTCGACGCGGTGGTCAAGCCGTACGGGCTCACGTTCGCGCGCTATGAGGCGCTGGTGCTGCTCACCTTCTCCAAGGCGGGCGAGCTGCCGATGTCGAAGATCGGCGAGCGGCTCATGGTGCATCCCACGTCCGTGACGAACACCGTGGACCGCCTGGTGCGCTCGGGCCTGGTCGCCAAGCGCCCCAACCCGAACGACGGCCGCGGCACGCTCGCGACCATCACCGACAAGGGCCGCGAGGTGGTCGAGGCGGCGACCCGCGATCTGATGGCGATGGACTTCGGGCTCGGGGCGTACGACGCGGAGGAGTGCGCGGAGATCTTCGCGATGCTGCGGCCGCTTCGCGTGTCGGCGCGGGACTTCGCTCAGGAGTGACCCGGGGCAAGATCTCCCGGAGTGCGTGGTTACGCTCGTCCACATGAAAAAAAGCGTGCTGACCCGCTACCGCGTCATGGCCTACGTCACCGGTGTCCTGCTGGTTCTCCTGTGCCTCAGCATGATCGCCAAGTACGGCTTCGACATCGACGGCGCCGCGGACTTCACCCGTGTCGTGGCCATCGCGCACGGCTGGCTGTACGTCGTCTACCTGGTCGTCGCCTTCGACCTGGGTTCCAAGGCGAAGTGGCCGGTCGGCAAGCAGCTGTGGATCCTGCTGGCCGGGACCGTTCCGACGGCCGCGTTCTTCGTGGAGCGGAAGATCAGCCGCGAGCTGGAGGCGAAGGCCGCCGAGGACGCTCCGGCGGCCGTCAAGGCGTAGCCGCACCGCCGTACGGACAACGTGCGGCGGTCAGCGATCGACAATTACTAGGACGTCCTAGTAAATTCGATGGTATGGACGCTGACGCGATCGAAGAGGGCCGCCGGCGCTGGCAGGCCCGGTACGACGCCGCACGCAGGCGTGGGGCCGACTTCAGTACGCTCTCCGGCGATCCCGTGGAGCCGGTGTACGGGCCACGGCCACAGGACCGCTACGAGGGCTTCGAGCGGATCGGCTGGCCGGGGGAGTACCCCTTCACCCGCGGGCTGTACTCGACCGGCTACCGAGGGCGTACGTGGACCATCCGGCAGTTCGCCGGGTTCGGGAACGCCGAGCAGACCAACGAGCGGTACAAGAAGATCCTCGCCAATGGTGGCGGGGGCCTGTCCGTCGCCTTCGACATGCCGACGCTGATGGGGCGCGACTCGGACGACCCGCGTTCGCTCGGCGAGGTCGGTCACTGCGGTGTCGCCATCGACTCGGCCGCCGACATGGAGGTCCTGTTCAAGGACATCCCGCTCGGTGACGTCACGACCTCCATGACCATCAGCGGGCCGGCCGTACCCGTCTTCTGCATGTACCTCGTCGCCGCCGAGCGGCAGGGCATCGATCCGGCCGTGCTCAACGGCACGCTCCAGACCGACATCTTCAAGGAGTACATCGCCCAGAAGGAGTGGCTCTTCCAGCCCGAGCCGCACCTTCGCCTCATCGGCGACCTGATGGAGTACTGCGCGGCCGGCATCCCCGACTACAAGCCCCTGTCCGTGTCCGGCTACCACATCCGCGAGGCCGGTTCGACGGCCGCGCAGGAGCTGGCGTACACGCTGGCGGACGGGTTCGGGTACGTCGAACTGGGCCTCAGCCGCGGCCTGGACGTGGAGAAGTTCGCCCCCGGGCTGTCCTTCTTCTTCGACGCGCACGTCGACTTCTTCGAGGAGATCGCCAAGTTCCGTGCGGCGCGCCGGATCTGGGCCCGGTGGATGCGAGATGTCTACGGGGCCCGGTCCGAGAAGGCGCAGTGGCTGCGCTTCCACACGCAGACCGCCGGGGTCTCGCTGACCGCCCAGCAGCCGTACAACAACGTGGTGCGTACGGCGGTGGAGGCGCTCGCGGCGGTGCTCGGCGGGACCAACTCGCTGCACACCAACGCCCTGGACGAGACGCTGGCGCTGCCCAGCGAGCAGGCGGCGGAGATCGCGCTGCGCACGCAGCAGGTGCTGATGGAGGAGACCGGGGTCGCCAACGTGGCGGATCCGCTGGGCGGTTCGTGGTTCGTCGAGCAGCTCACCGACCGGATCGAGGCGGACGCCGAGAAGATCTTCGAGCAGATCAAGGAGCGGGGGCTCAGAGCACACCCGGATGGGCAGCACCCCATCGGGCCCATCACCTCCGGGATCCTGCGCGGGGTCGAGGACGGCTGGTTCACCGGCGAGATCGCCGAGTCCGCCTTCCAGTACCAGCAGGCGCTGGAGAAGGGCGACAAGCGGGTGGTGGGGGTCAATGTCCACACCGGGTCCGTCACCGGGGACCTCGAGATCCTGCGGGTCAGCCACGAGGTGGAGCGGGAGCAGGTCCGGGTGCTGGGGGCGCGCAGGGCCGGGCGGGACGATGCCGCCGTACGATCCGCCCTCGACGCGATGCTCGCCGCCGCGCGGGACGGGGGCAACATGATCGAGCCCATGCTGGACGCCGTACGCGCGGAGGGGACGCTGGGGGAGATCTGCGGGGTGCTGCGGGACGAGTGGGGGGTGTACACGGAGCCGGCGGGGTTCTGACCGGCCGGGGGCCGGGCAGGTTTTCGCCCCCGCCGCCCCTACCCGCCCGTCCCTGGGGGCTGCCGCCCCCAGACCCCCGCTTTCGGCCCTGAACGGGCCTCGTCCTCAAACGCCGGACGGGCTGAAAACAGCAGACGCCTGACGGCTGAAATCAGCTCTAGTCCGCCCCGGCGAGTCCCAGGAGCAGTACCTTCGTCAGGCCGCGGACCCAGTCCTCGTCGGCCGGTTCCGCGCTGATCAGGGTGCGGTGGACCACCGCGCCCGCGACCACGTCGAAGATCAGGTCCACCGTGCGGGCGGCTTCCTCCGGATCGGTTTCCGGGGGGAGTTCGCCGCGTTTCTGCGCGCGGGCCCGGCCTTCCAGGACCAGCCGCTTCTGGCGTTCCACGATCGACTCCCGGATGCGTTCGCGCAGGGCCTCGTCCCGGGTCGACTCCGCGACCACCGCCATCAGGCCGTTCTTCGCCTCCGGGCGGGCCAGGATCGCCGCGAACTGGAGGACCACGCCCTCGATGTCGGCGGCTAGGGTGCCGCAGTCGGGCAGGCGCAGTTCGTCGAAGAGTTCGGCGACCGCGTCCACCACGAGTTCGTTCTTGCCGGCCCAGCGGCGGTAGAGGGTCGTCTTCGCGACCCCCGCCCTCGTCGCCACGTCCCCCAGGGTCAGTTTCGACCAGCCCAGTTCGACCAGGGCAGCCCGTGTCGCGGCCAGGATCGCGGTGTCCGCGGCGGCGTTGCGCGGTCGCCCGGTGCGACTGGCGGGTATGCGGCTGTGCATGCCATGACCATAACCGCCGGGTCCTGTGGGGTCGTGAGGGAGATCACCGGGGTGCCCTGTACCGGAGGCACTGCGTGCCATTACGCTACGACTCGTAGCGAAAGCTTGTAGCGAAAGCTCGTGACGGACGTACACGGGCGACGGGACATACGGCGTGGGGTGGGGACCCGGCGCCGGACACCACGCAGCATGACCGGCTTTCACATCGCTTTTCACATGCGCGCCGGAACGGGGGAGGATAGGCGCATGCAGCCACGGAACATGTCCATGAGCGGAGTCGTCGACCTCGCCGCGGTGAAGGCGGCCCAGGAGGCCAAGGCGAAGGCGGAGCAGGCCCGCGCCCAAGCGGCCCGGCAGGGCGGTGGGACGGGCGGCGTCTCACCGGCCGATCTCGTCATCGACGTCGATGAAGCGGGGTTCGAGCAGGAAGTCCTGCAACGGTCCGCCGAAGTACCCGTCGTCATCGACTTCTGGGCCGAGTGGTGCCAGCCCTGCAAGCAGCTGAGCCCCGTCCTGGAGCGCCTCGCCGTCGAGTACAACGGCCGCTTCCTCCTCGCCAGGATCGACGTCGACGCCAACCAGATGCTGATGCAGCAGTTCGGGGTCCAGGGGATCCCGGCCGTCTTCGCCGTGGTGGCGGGGCAGGCCCTGCCGCTCTTCCAGGGCGCCGCGGGCGAGGAGCAGATCCGGCAGACCCTCGACCAGCTGGTGCAGGTCGCCGAGCAGCGCTTCGGCCTGACGGGCCTCACGGTCGACCCGGACGCCGACCCGGGCGCCGCCGACCAGACCACTCCCGCGGTACCGGTGGGGCCGTACGACGCCCTCCTCGAAGCCGCCGTACAGGCCCTGGACGCGGGGGACTTGGGCGGTGCCGTCCGGGCGTACAAGAACGTGCTGAACGACGACCCGGGCAACCCGGAGGCCAAACTGGGCCTCGCCCAGGCCGAGTTGCTCCAGCGGGTGGAGGGCGCGGACCCGCAGCAGGTGCGCAAGGAGGCGGCCGACCGGCCGGACGACGTGCAGGCGCAGATCGCCGCCGCCGACCTGGACTTGGTGGGCGGACACGTGGAGGACGCCTTCGGGCGGCTCATCGACACCGTGCGGCGTACGGCGGGTGCGGACCGGGACTCCGTACGCCTCAGGCTGCTGGAGCTGTTCGAGGTCGTCGGTGCCGAGGACCCGCGGGTGGCGGCCGCGCGCAGGGCTCTGGCGCGCGCCCTGTTCTGAGCGGGGCGAGGGCCCGGTTCTGACCAGTCGCTAAACGCCGGGGCCTGTGATGCCCGAGTGAAAGATTTGCCGACGGGATGTCAGTGCGGCCGCGTTTTGCCAAAACTTGGCAATCGCGGCCGCTGTTACTTCCAGTAAGCCAGAGGCGTTGATCTGTCGGATTCTGTCCATCGATCAACAGCTTTGTTCCGACCCCGATTGACACCCAGCGTCGCCGACTGGGACCGCTGGGTCGTTGTTCGGTTATCCGGCCGTTACCCGTGAGTAACGAACCCCCTTGTGTCGACGGCGAGAATGCACCACGATCGGCCACGCTCGGTCCATTCCCGTACCCCGGCAGCCGGTTGGGTCATACGGGAACCCAGGGTCCCCACCGGGCAGAGTCGGCGGCGCTGTCGCCGGTTCTTGGACAGGGGGGTCTTCGCCCACTCGGCGAAGCCTGTCCAGCAGGGTTGTGCGTGATGCGTGTCAGGCGCGACCAGTGGTTGTCGCTCGGGGGTGATCGCCGGTGATCGGTGCGCTGTTCGCGCCTCCGAGTGCAGGCGCTCTCCTTCCCGAGGACGTAGCACTTCTCCCATCCCTGCCCGGCTGAGCCGTCGACAGACAGGGGCAGCCAGGGTCAGGAGATGTACGTCCGAGAAGGAGGAAATATGGAGTCCCAGGTGCGTGGCGGGACCAGATGGAAGCGGTTCGCTGTGGTGATGGTGCCCAGCGTGGCCGCCACGGCTTGTATAGGTATAGCCCTGGCCAACAGCGCCCTGGCGGCGTCGTTCAGTGTGTCGGGTCAGTCGTTCAAGGTCACGGTCGACAAGCTCGTCGGCAATGGCTTCTCGCAGTACGGGGCCATTGACTCGGGGTACACCCTCAACGGCGAGAAGACGGCTCACCCCGTCGCGGTCTCGGCGTTCAAGAGCGCAACGCTCACGAACATGTGCCAGTCCGTGGTCACGCCCGACATCCCGCTGATCGGTTCGGTCAGCCTGATGCTCAAGGCGGGTGGCAGCGGTACGCCGGTCAAGGCCGACAACCTCTACATCGACGTCGAAGACCTCGAGGCAGACGCCACCTTCGAGAACATCGACATCGGTGTGGCCGGCAAGGACCTCAGCAAGGGTCCGGGCATCAAGAGCGGTGACACGGCGAACC
Organism: Streptomyces sp. NPDC050619; assembly: GCF_040654815.1. Classification (NCBI taxonomy): domain Bacteria; kingdom Bacillati; phylum Actinomycetota; class Actinomycetes; order Kitasatosporales; family Streptomycetaceae; genus Streptomyces; species Streptomyces sp. NPDC050619. Next base: position 64,621 of record NZ_JBFAIR010000043.1, read on the forward strand.
CGTACGGCTTCAGCCAGCAGGCCCAGAAGGCCACGCTGGTCGACGTGAAGCAGACGGCGTGGGCGACCACCGCCGGAACCTTCAAGCTCAGCGGCCTGAAGATGTCGCTGTCGAAGGGTGTCAAAGAGTGCTACTGAGCACTCGCTGAGGGGCGGGGGAGCCGGTGGCGCCCCCGCCCGTCCCACCCAGCGATCTCCAACCCGCAGTACCACTCACCACAGCAACGCCGTTCCAGGGAGCTGTTTTCCATGAGCGCCGAGACTCCTGCCGCGCCCGGTCGTGACGAGCACTACCTCCGGGTCTTTCGGCGGAACTTCCGCATCTGGCGGGGCGGTCGGCCGTTCTGGGCCGGTCTGTTCGTCATGCTCGGCGGACTCCCCATCGTCTACTTCCCGTACGCGAACCTCCAGATCGGTCACCTGACGCTGGCCATGGCCACCACCGCGGGCGCCGGGTCACTGATCATCGGCGTGCTGCTCGTCGTCCTGGGCATCAGCCTCTGGTTTCAGAAGCACGTCCGTACCTTCGCGGGCGTAGCGGCGATCCTGCTGGCGCTGGTGTCCATCCCGGTGTCCAACCTCGGCGGCTTCGTCGTCGGCTTCCTCCTCTCCCTCATCGGCGGGGCGATGGCCGTGTCGTGGGTGCCGGGCGAGCCTCCTGTGCCGCCGGCGCCGGAGACCGGCGCGGGCCAGGGCGGTGCCCCCGAGGGCGCGGTTCCCGGTGACCTGTTCAGGAAGGGCGGCGGCGCGGGCACGGGCTACGCGGCGGGTACGGACCCCGACACCACCATCCTCAAGCCGGTGAACGGGGCGGGCGAGCCGAAGGATCTGTCAGGAACGAGCCCGGTCTACGGGGCGAACGGGAGGCACAGTGCCGGCTGACGAGGTGACCCACGGGGCTGACGTGGAGGCGTCCCGTGTGAGAACCGGGCCGCGCCATGCGGCACCCAAGAAGCCGCTGTTCACCAGGTTCCACGTGCCGGCCGGCAAGGCGATAGCCCTGGCGGCGATGCCGACGGCGGTCCTCATGGGCATGGGGTTCACGCCCACGCTCGCGCTCGCCGACGAGCAGCCGGCGTCGAAGAGCCTGACGGCGGACGAGTACAAGGACTGCCTCACGGCGCTGGAGGACGGTTCCTCGGCCAGTGCGTCGCCGTCCGACTCGGCGAGCGGGGACTCCAAGGACACGTCCGCCGACGACGGGGCGAAGCCGACACCGTCGGCCTCCCCGGGCTCGGACGACACCTCTTCGCCGGATTCAGGTTCCGACGACAAGGCCGCGCCCACGCCCACGCCGTCGGCCTCGCCCAGCAAGGAGAGCGACGCGGGGTCCGGCGACGCCGCCCCGGCGAGCCCCTCGCCCTCGCCCTCCGAGAGCGGCGGCGGTCTGCTGGACGACATCGGCGACGCGATCACCGGTATCTTCACCGGCGGCAAGGACGCTTCCACGGAGAGCGCGAGCCCGGCCCCGTCGGCCTCGCCCTCCACGTCCGCCGCGGACAGCATGGCCAAGGACACGGTCAAGGACGCGTCCGACGCCGTCAAGGAGACCACCGAGAAGGTCACCGACACGGTCGGCGACACCGTGAAGGACACCACCGACACGGCGTCCAAGGCGGCCGAGGACACCACCAAGGCCGTCGAGAAGGCGGCCGAGGAGGCGGGGGAGGGCGCCACAGCCTCTCCCAGCCCCTCCGCGAGCTCCAGCGCCGACCCGGAGGACTGCCCGGTCGCCACGGACGCGGAGGGCGGCGATGTGGACAACGCCATCCCGCTGCCCGACAAGCCCTGGAACCTGGAAGCCAGTTCGCTGACGCTGAAGGGCGCCGACTACAAGGGCGTCGTGAAGGTGAAGACCGCGAACGGTTCGGTCAAGGAGGTCCTGAAGTACGTCGTGTCGGACGGCGTCGACATCGGCGACATGCACCAGCTCGTGCACGAGAACGGCAAGACCTACCACGTGGCCGGGGCCAAGGGCTCCACGTCCACCTTCAGTGGCGGCGACGTGGTGATGTACACCGAGAGCATCTCCGGCAACCTGTTCGGCCTGATCCCGCTGACGTTCACTCCCAAGAGCCCGCCGCCGCTGAACCTCCCGCTGATCTACTTCACCAACGTGAAGGTCACGCAGGCCGCCCAGTTCGGCGGGACCCTGCACATCCCCGGGATGCGCGTCTACAGCAGCGAGGGCTGAGCCCCACCACAAGCCCATCCGGGAGCCGCACACAGCTGAGGGCGCCCCCTGGCCACAGGGGGCGCCCTCAGCGCTGTAGAAGGCCCTTGAGGGGCCTTGCCAGTGGGGCAGGTGGTACCAGGATCGCCGCGTGGCCGAGGGGGCCGCGGAACGCGTGACCGCTGGATGGTTCGCGAACTCAATGTGTACGAGAGATGGAGAGGTTCAAGGCGCGTGGCTGCTGATCCCTCCCCGCCCCAGGGCGAGGTGCTGCGGCAACTCGCCCAGGTCGTCGGCCCGTCCGAGGACGATGCCTTGTTCGCCGACGGTCCGGAGGTCGTCGGTGACGTACTGGAACGCGTTCCAGGGGACGAACGCGAGCGTTGGGTACGGATCCTCCCGCCGACTGTGCGCGACTTCTCCGCGCGCCGGGCGCGGGACCTCGGGGTCCTGGAATCGCTGGAGAGCGGTCCGCGTGACCGCCGACCAGGACGTCCTGCGTGTTGTCTCTCAAAAGGGCCGGACCAAGAGAATCAGGCAGGCTGCCGTGGATGCCTTCCGGCATCGCTGAGCTCGCGCCATCGTGCAGGTGGCGGCCGACGCGTGACACCCAGCGTGAAAGCCACTGAGGGCGCCCCCTGTCCACAGGGAGCGCCCTCAGTGCCATACAACAGCCCCTACAGCCCGATCAGTTGGCGCCGCCCAGATGGTGCACCCGCAGCATGTTGGTCGTGCCGGAGACGCCGGGCGGTGAGCCCGCGGTGATGATGACGATGTCGCCCGGGTTGAAGCGCTTCGTCTTGGTGATCTCCTGGTCCACCAGGTCGACCATCGCGTCGGTGCTGTTCACGAACGGCACGACGTGCGACTCCACGCCCCAGCTGAGCGCCAGCTGGTTGCGGGTGGACTCGTCCAGGGTGTAGGCGATGATCGGCTGGACCGCGCGGTAGCGCGAGAGGCGGCGGGCGGTGTCGCCGGACTGGGTGAAGGCCACCAGGCCCCGGCCGCCGAGGAAGTCGGCGATCTCGCAGGCGGCACGGGCGACCGAACCGCCCTGCGTACGCGGCTTCTTGCCGGGGACCAGTGGCTGCAGGCCCTTCGACATCAGCTCCTGCTCCGCCGCGGTGACGATCTTCGACATCGTCTTCACGGTCTCGATCGGGTACGCGCCCACGCTCGACTCCGCCGACAGCATGACCGCGTCCGCGCCGTCCAGGATCGCGTTGGCCACGTCGGAGGCCTCGGCGCGGGTCGGCCGGGAGTTGGTGATCATCGACTCCATCATCTGGGTCGCCACGATCACCGGCTTGGCGTTGCGCCGGCACAGCTCGATCAGGCGCTTCTGCACCATGGGGACCTTCTCGAGCGGGTACTCGACGGCCAGGTCGCCACGGGCGACCATCACGCCGTCGAACGCCATCACGACGTCCTCCATGTTCTCCACCGCCTGCGGCTTCTCCACCTTGGCGATGACCGGGACCCGGCGGCCCTCTTCGTCCATGATCTTGTGGACGTCGGCGACGTCCGTGGCGTCCCGCACGAAGGACAGCGCGACCAGGTCGCAGCCCATGCGCAGCGCGAAACGCAGGTCGTCGATGTCCTTCTCGGACAGCGCCGGCACGTTCACGGCGGCGCCGGGCAGGTTGATGCCCTTGTGGTCGGAGACGACTCCGCCTTCGATGACGATCGTCCGCACCTGCGAACCCTCGACGTCCAGGACCTTCAGCTCGACATTGCCGTCGTTGATCAGGATCGGGTCGCCGCGCGACACGTCACCGGTCAGGCCCTTGTACGTCGTCCCGCAGATCTGCTTGTCACCGGGCACGTCCTCGGTGGTGATGACGAACTCGTCACCGCGCTCCAGCTCCACCGGGCCCTCGGCGAAGGTCTCCAGCCGGATCTTGGGGCCCTGGAGGTCGGCGAGGACGCCGATGGCGCGGCCGGTCTCCTTGGCGGCGGCCCGGACGCGGTCGTACCGCCCCTGGTGCTCGGCGTGCGAGCCGTGGCTGAAGTTGAAGCGGGCCACGTTCATGCCGGCTTCGATCAGGGACACGAGCATCTCGTGGGAGTCGACCGCGGGGCCGAGAGTACAGACGATTTTCGAACGGCGCATAGGGCGATCCTATCGGTTTGTTTCGCTACGGAATATTCCGTCTGGTGGAAGACCCAGAAGATACAAATGGGCGGCTCTGCGCTCAGGCGTGTTACTGCTGTGTATGCGGTGTATGCCGTGTATTGCTCAGCCGGCCACGCGGCGGAGCCGCATATTGTTACTGCCCGACCAGTGCGTAGGTCTGTGTCGCAATCTCCAGCTCCTCGTCGGTCGGCACCACGGCGACGGCGACCCGCGCGGACCCGGGCGAGATCAGCCGTGGCTCGTCGCCGCGCACCGCGTTCAGCTCGCCGTCCACCGCCAGGCCCAGTCCCTCGAGGCCGGCCATGGCAGCTTCCCGCACGGCGCTCGCGTTTTCCCCGACGCCCGCGGTGAAGGCGACCGCGTCCACCCGTCCGAGTACGGCGTAATAGGCGCCGATGTACTTCTTCAGACGGTGAATGTAGATGTCGAAGGCCAGCCGGGCCCGCTCATCACCCTCGTCGATCCGGCGGCGGATCTCCCGCATGTCGTTGTCCCCGCACAGACCGATCAATCCGCTCTTCTTGTTGAGAAGAGTGTCGATCTCGTCCGTGGACATTCCGCCAACGCGCGTCAAATGCAAGATGACAGCCGGGTCCATGTCTCCGGAGCGCGTACCCATCACGAGCCCCTCCAAGGGCGTCAGCCCCATGGAGGTGTCCACGCACTTCCCGCCTCGGACGGCGGAGGCCGACGCCCCGTTGCCGAGGTGCAGCACGATGACGTTGACGTCCTGAGGCGCCTTGCCCAGCAGCTTCGCCGTAGCCCGGGACACGTACGCGTGCGAGGTCCCGTGGAAGCCGTAGCGCCTGATGCGGTACTCGTCGGCGGTCTTCACGTCGATCGCGTAGCGGGCGGCCGACTCCGGCATCGTCGTGTGGAAGGCGGTGTCGAAGACGGCGACCTGCGGGAGGTCCGGGCGCAGCGCCTGTGCCGTGCGAATGCCGGTCAGGTTGGCCGGGTTGTGCAGCGGGGCCACCGGGATCAGCCGCTCGATCTCGGCGAGGACGGCGTCGTCGACGACGGTCGGCTCGGTGAAGTGCCGGCCGCCGTGCACCACCCGGTGCCCGATGGCGGCCAGCTCGGGGGAGTCCAGCCCGAGCCCGTCCTTCGACAGCTCTTCCGCCACGGCCTTCAGGGCGGCCTCGTGGTCGGTGATCGGGCCGGTCCACTCGCGGGTCTTGCCGCTTTCGACCGGCGTGTGCTTGAGCCGGGAGGTCTCCTCGCCGATGCGCTCGACGAGCCCCACGGCCAGCCGGCCGCCGCCCCGCATGTCGAGCAGCTGGTACTTCACCGACGAGGAGCCGGAGTTGAGGACGAGGACACGGGTGGCGCTCACTGGGCGGTTGCCTTCTCGATCGGGGACGCGGCGAGTGTCTGGGCCTGGATCGCCGTGATGGCGACCGTCGTGACGATGTCCTGGACGAGGGCGCCCCGGGACAGGTCGTTGACCGGCTTGCGCAGGCCTTGCAGCACCGGTCCGACGGCGATCGCGCCGGCCGAACGCTGCACGGCCTTGTACGTGTTGTTGCCGGTGTTGAGGTCGGGGAAGATCAACACACTGGCCTGGCCCGCGACTTCGGAGCCCGGCAGCTTGGTCGCCGCGACCGTCGGCTCGACGGCGGCGTCGTACTGGATGGGCCCCTCGATCCGCAGGTCGGGGCGGCGCGAGCGGACGAGGTCCGTGGCCTCCCGCACCTTGTCGACGTCGACGCCCGAGCCCGACGTACCGGTCGAGTACGACAGCATCGCGATCCGCGCCGGCACACCGAACTGCTCGGCGGTGGCGGCCGACTGGACGGCGATGTCGGCGAGCTGCTCGGCGTTCGGGTCGGGGTTCACGGCGCAGTCGCCGTAGACGAGGACCTTGTCGGCGAGGCACATGAAGAAGACCGAGCTCACGATCGATGCGTCCGGCTTGGTCTTGATGATCTCGAAGGCCGGGCGGATGGTCGCGGCCGTGGAGTGCACGGACCCTGACACCATGCCGTCGGCGAGGCCCTCCTGGACCATCAGCGTGCCGAAGTAGTTCGCGTCGGAGACGACGTCGTAGGCCAGCTCCACCGTGACGCCCTTGTGGGCGCGCAGCGCGGCGTACTTCTCGGCGAAGGAGTCGCGCAGCTCGGCGGTGGCCGGGTCGATCAACTGGCAGTCGCCCAGGTCGATACCGAGGTCGGCGGCCTTCTTGCGGATCTGGTCGACCGGGCCGAGCAGGGTGAGGTCGCACACCCCGCGCCGCAGCAGCACCTCGGCCGCGTGCAGGACGCGCGGCTCGGTGCCCTCGGGCAGCACGACGCGCCGCTTGTCGGAGCGGGCCTGCTCCAGGAGCTTGTGCTCGAACATCATCGGCGTGAGGCGGTCGCTGCTCGGCGCGGAGACGCGGCTGTTGAGCTCGGCGGTGTCGGCGTACCGCTCGAAGAGGCCGAGCGCGGTCTCCGCCTTGCGCGGGGTCGCCGCGTTCAACTTCCCCTCCAGGGAGAAGAGTTCGGCGGCGGTGGGAAAGCTGTTGCCGGCCACCGAGAGCACCGGGGTGCCGGGGGCGAGGCGGGCGGCGAGGGTGAGGACGGCGTGGCTCGGCACTTCGTTGAGGGTGAGCAGCATGCCCGCTATCGGCGGGGTGCCGGCGCTGTGCGCGGCGAGCGCGCCCACCACGAGGTCGGCCCGGTCGCCCGGCGTGACGACCATGCAGCCGGGCGTCAGGGCGCTCAGGAAGTTCGGCAGCATGGCGCCGCCGAAGACGAAGTCGAGCGCGTCCCGGGCCAGCCCCGAGTCGTCGCCGAGCAGCACCTTGGCGCCGAGGGTGTGCGCGATCTGGGAGACGGTCGGCGCGGCGAGGGCGGGCTCGTCCGGGAGGACGTAGCAGGGCACGGGGAGCCGGGAGCCCACGCGCTCGGCGATCTCGTCCCGGTCGGCGCGGGCGACCCGGTTGGCGACCATGGCGAGCACGTCGCAGCCGAGGCCGTCGTAGGCCCGGTAGGCGTTGCGGGTCTCGGCGAGTACCGATTCGGCGGTCTGCCCCCGGCCGCCCACCACCGGGATCACCGAGGCGCCGAACTCGTTGGCGAGCCGTGCGTTGAGCGAGAGCTCGTCCGGGAACTGGGTGTCGGCGAAGTCGGTACCGAGGACGAGGACGACGTCGTAGTCCCGGGCGACCCGGTGGAACCGGTCGACGAGCGTCGACACCAGCTCGTCCGCTCCGCGCTCGGCCTGGAGGGCGGACGCCTGGTGGTAGTCCATGCCGTAGACGGTCGCCGGGTCCTGGGAGAGCCGGTAGCGGGCGCGCAGCAGCTCGAACAGACGGTCCGGGTCGTCGTGGACGAGGGGACGGAAGACGCCCACCCGGTCGACCTGCCGGGTCAGGAGTTCCATGACCCCCAGCTCGACGACCTGGCGGCCGTCGCCGCGGTCGATTCCGGTCACGTACACGCTGCGGGTCACGCGTGCTCTCCGTTTCGTGGGTGGGGTGCGCTTGGGGGCCGTATATAAATTTCGTTGGGGGTCATAAAAATCGCCCACCGAGGTGAGCAGAACCCACTTGACAATACCTCTCGCGATAGATAAGGCGCCCGTCAGGAGGAGGGGCGACACCGTCCTGTGGGGCATGAAACAATCGGGTCCGGCTCACCGGTGTCAACAGCGAGCAGGAGACACAGCACGATGCGTATCGGAGTTCTCACCGCAGGCGGCGACTGCCCCGGCCTGAACGCCGTGATCCGGTCGGTCGTGCACCGAGCGGTCGACCATTACGGCGACGAGGTCATCGGCTTCGAGGACGGATACGCGGGCCTGCTGGACGGCCGCTACCGCAGCCTCGACCTCAACGGCGTCAGCGGCATCCTCGCCCGCGGCGGCACCATCCTCGGCTCCTCCCGCCTGGAGCGCGACCGGCTGCGCGAGGCCTGCGAGAACGCGGCCGAGGAAGCCCGCGACTTCGGCATCGACGCGCTGATCCCGATCGGCGGCGAGGGCACCCTGACGGCGGCGCGCATGCTGTCCGACACGGGCCTGCCGGTGGTCGGCGTCCCGAAGACGATCGACAACGACATCTCGTCGACGGACCGCACCTTCGGTTTCGACACCGCGGTCGGCGTGGCGACCGAGGCCATGGACCGCCTCAAGACCACCGCCGAGTCCCACCAGCGCGTGATGGTCGTCGAGGTCATGGGCCGGCACGCGGGCTGGATCGCGCTGGAGTCCGGCATGGCGGCCGGCGCGCACGGCATCTGCCTGCCCGAGCGCCCCTTCGACCCCGCCGACCTGGTCAAGATGGTCGAGGAGCGCTTCGCACGCGGCAAGAAGTTCGCGGTGATCTGCGTCGCCGAGGGCGCCCACCCCGCCGAGGGCAGCATGGACTACGGCAAGGGCGAGATCGACCAGTTCGGCCACGAGCGCTTCCAGGGCATCGGTACGGCGCTGGCCTACGAGCTGGAGCGCCGGCTCGGCAAGGAGTCCAAGCCGGTCATCCTCGGCCACGTCCAGCGCGGCGGCACGCCCACCGCGTACGACAGGGTGCTCGCCACGCGCTTCGGCTGGCACGCGGTGGAGGCCGCGCACCGGGGCGACTTCGGCCGGATGACCGCGCTGCGGGGCACCGACGTCGTGATGGTGCCGCTGGCGGAGGCCGTGACCGAGCTGAAGACGGTGCCGAAGGACCGGATGGACGAGGCGGAGTCGGTGTTCTAGCACCGCGTCAGCCACCGTTCGCCCTGGTGTTCCCCGTCCCGTCCCGTCCAGGAAAGACGCTGGAGCGTTGGGCGCACCCCGCCTTACGGTGGCGCCATGAGCGATCACTCGGAAGCGCCTGTCGCGCCCGTCGAGGCCTATGAACCCCCCTACTACGTGGCTGTCTTCACCACGGTGCGGACCCAGGACCAGAGCGGCTACAGCGAGACCAACGCACGCATGGAAGAGCTGGTGAAGGACGTCCCCGGGTACCTGGGGATGGACCACGCGCAGACTCCTGGCGGGCTGGGCATCACCGTCGGCTACTTCCGCGACGCCGACGCCCTCACTTAGTGGCGGACCGACGTCGAGCACCGCGCGGCGCAAAAGCGCGGGCGAGCCGAGTGGTACCAGAGCTACACGCTGCATGTGGCGAAAGTGGAGCGGAGCCACGGGTTCATACGAGCGTAGGCGGGTGACGTCCACTGTCGCTCTACTCGGTGTGTTGTGCTCGCGCTCTACCCGGTGTTGGACTCGACCGTCGCCCAGAAGTGCTCGACGATCCGGTCGAGGAAGTCCTGGCCGGCCTCGCCGGCGCTTCCCCAGCTGAGCGCGGCGACCATCTGCCCCTGGTACGCGCGATGCAGCTCCTTAAGGGTGTCCTCCAGGAGACGCCGGTCCAGGGGCACCATCTTCGCGACCGGGCGGACGTACGCCTTCCAGCGTGTGGTCACCGCGCCGCGCAGCAGCTCGGTCAGTTTCGGGCCGCGGCCGGTGACGCTGATGAAGTCGGGCAGCTCCAGGTCGAGCAGCCCGGCCAGCACGGACGACTGGCGCTCGGTGCCGCGCCACTCGTCGTTCTCCTCCATGCCGAGGTAGGCGAGGAGTTCGAGTCCGACGGTGCGGGCGACGTCCTCGGGCGCGAGTCCACGGGCGAGGCGGTGTTCGCGCAAGGTTCGCGGTCTGCCGATGAGTTCACCAGGGGAGCACCACAACACCCCTGCGAGAGCGGTCAGTTCGGGCGGGCTGGGCGCGGTGACCCCGCGTTCCCAGGCGATGACGAGGCCCGGGCTGACGTGGGGGAGTCCGTACGAGGCGCGCATGTCATAGGCGACGTGCTCCGGTCCCATGCCGAGGGCGGTACGGAGTCGGCGGGCGGCGGAGGCGTCGAACGGGGGAGTCGGCGGCGGGCTCGGCTGGTTCGGCTGGAGTGGGGGTCGGCGCACGGGCCACAAGCTAGGGCCGCCGGAGTGCGGTGACTACGATCTGTTCGGCCAGGATCACAGATTGTAGGAAAGTACGGTTTCGGACGTCGGTTCGGGGCGGCCGAAGATCGTCGGTCGGCGGCGCGGGGGCGGTGGCGAGGGTGGCGCCGGGTCGCCCGGGCGGGAGGAACGGAGGAGTGTGCCTTTCCTGCACGAGGTGAATGGCAAGGTAGAGAGGCATATGCGCGAGCGTCTGCCGGCACCGAGCTTCGGGCACCTCGCGACGGTCGGCCCGGACGGCGCGTCGCAGGTCTCGCCCGTGCGGGCGGATATCGAAGACGAGTACGCCGTGGCAGACGCGGCGATCGGGCGCGTGAACGAGGAGAACCCGCGGCGCGATCCGAACGGTGCGCTGTCCCACCGCGAACTCTCACCACGAACTCACCCCGAACTCTCACCCCTTGACCGCGCCGCCCAAGGCGAACCCTCCCCCCAACCGCCGGGCGACCAGTACGTACAACAGGATCACCGGCGTCGAGTAGACGATCGAGAACGCGGCGAGCTGCCCGTACGCCACCATGCCCCGGTTGCCGAAGAACTCGTTGATGCTCACGCTCGCCGGCATCTGGTCCGGGGTGAGCAGGAGCATGAACGGGACGAAGAAGTTGCCCCACATCATCACGAAGGAGAAGACCGTCACCACGGAGACTCCCGGGCCCATGAGCGGCAGCACGATGCGGATGAGTGACTGAAGGGGCGACGCTCCGTCCGTCCACGCCGCCTCCTCCAGCTCCTTCGGTACGCCGTCCATGAAGTTCTTCATCAGCCAGATGGCGAAGGGGAGTTGGGAGGCGGCGAAGAAGAAGACCGTGCCCTGCAAGGTGTCGACGAGGTCGACTTGCACGAACAGGGCGTAGACCGGGACCATGATCGCCGTGATCGGGAGGCTGGTCGCGAAGAGGATCGTGAGGAGGAAGGGACGGTTCAGGCGCGACTTGAAGCGCGACAGGGGGTACGCCGCCAGCGCCGCGCACACCACCGTCAGCAGGGTCGCGCCGCCGCACAGGATCAGGCTGTTGAGGAGCGGTGTGAAGGTGATGTCCTGCGTGAGGATCGCGTCGAAGTTGTCCAGGGTGAGGCCGTCGGGGGCCTTCACCCTCAGGTCGGCTCGCGGATCCATGGACGACAGGACCACCCAGGCCAGCGGCAGCATGAAGGCGAAGGCGAGCGCGAGCAGCCCCGCGTCGGCGGCCAGGCGGCGGCTGCGGCGGCGGGAGGCGAGCGTGAGTGCCATGTGTCGTCAGACCTCCGTCCGCAGCAGGCGCAGATAGACGAGGGAGAACAGGGAGCCGACCAGGAGCAGCAGCAGCGCCACCGCCGTGCCGTAGCCGATCAGGCTGTTCTGGAAGGCCTGTTCGTACATGAAGAGGGGGAGCGTCTGGCTCTTGCCGCTCGGGCCGCCCCGCGTCATCACCCAGATCAGACCGAAGACGGAGAGGGTCTGGAGGGTGTTGAGCATGAGGTTCGTGCCGATGGAACGCCGGATCATCGGCAGCGTGATGTGCCACATACGGCGCCGGCCGCCGGCGCCGTCGACCTCTGCGGCCTCGGTGATCTCCTTGGGGATCTCGTTGAGGGCGGCGGAGTACACGAGCATGGAGAAGGCCGTGCCGCGCCACACATTGGCGAAGGACACGGCCAGGATCGGCAGGGTGAACAGCCAGTTCTGGGACGGAAGTTGGAGGAAGTCCAGGATGGCGTTCAGGGTGCCCTCGCGGCGGAAGAAGGCGTAGAGCAGGAAGCCGGCGACCACCTCCGGCAGCACCCAGGCCGTGATGACGATGCCACCGGTGAGGGTGCGGACCGGCTTCGAGGCCCGCTGCATGAGGACGGCCAGCGTGAGCCCCAGCGTGTTCTGGCCGATCAGCGACGACAACACGGTGAACACCAGCGTCAGCCATACGGCGTTGAGGAACTCCTCGTCCTGGAACGCCGTACGGAAGTTGTCGAAGCCGACGAACGACGACTCGGCCTGGCCGGTGAGCTGGAGGTCGGTGAAGGCGATGTAGGCGCAGTACGCGATCGGGCCGGCGAGGAAGAGGAGCAGGAGGATCAGGGCGGGGGAGACGGGGAGGGCGCGGGTGAGGGAGCGGCGGAGTCTCGGGGGTGTGGCGGACCGTGAAGTGGTGGGCGGGCTGGAGGGGGACTTCGGTGCCCCGGGGCCCGTCGCGTGCGGTGCGGCGGTGGTCACTTCTGGATCACCTGGTTGTCGGTGGCGTCCTTGAGCGCGTCGTCGTAGCCGCCCGCCGCTTCCGCCACTGACATGTCGCCCGTCGTCACGCCCTCCATCGCCTCCTGGATGGCGGTGGAGACCTGCGGGTACGCCGGGAAGGCGGGCCGGTAGTGCGTGCTGGCGACGAGGTCCGTGAAGAACTTGATGCCGGGCTGGGCCTTGGTGTACGCGGGGTCGGCGGCGACGTCCTTCCGTACCGCGATCCCGGAGTTGGCGATGTACCACTTCTGGGCGTTGGCCTTCGTCTGCATGGTCTTGATGAACTCGAAGGCCAGGTCGGGGTTGGCCGCCTTGTCCGGGATCGACCAGGTCCAGCCGCCGGACATGCTCACCTTGCCGGGGGCCTGCCCGTGCTGGGTGGGCATGGCGGCGAGGCCGAGTTCCTTCGACCACTCGGGCCATTCGTGACCGCTGCCGGGGAGCCAGTCCTGCGGGAGCCAGGAGCCGTCGAGGGCGATGCCGAGCTTGTTCTCGGGGAACCAGTCGCCGCGGACGTGGGTCATGACGTTGGGATCGAGGGCTTCTTCGACGTCCGGGCCGAGTTTCTCCTCGAAGACGGTCTCGACGAAGGAGAGGGCGTCCTTGAAGGCGTCGCTTCCGGCGACCCACTTCTTGGACGCCCTGTCGTAGAGGGGATCTTGGCCTCCGGCGTCCTGGGTGCCGTAGAGGAGCATCTCGAAGGTCTGCATGGTGGAGGCCTCGCCGACCGGCTTGCCCGTGTAGACGTTCAGGGGGATGACGTCCGGGACCTTCTGCTTGATGGTGCGGGCGGCGGTGAGGACGTCGGCCCAGGTCCTCGGCTGCCAGTCGGCGGGCAGGCCGGCCTTCTGGAAGATGTCCTTGCTGAACCAGAGGCCTCGGGTGTCGGTGCCGTCCGGGACGCCGTACGTCTTGCCGTCCTCGCCCTTCGCCGCCGTCTTGGCCGTGTCGACGAACTTGTCCCAGTCCGGCCACTTGGCGAGGTAGGGGTCGAGGGGCTTGAGGTAGCCGGACGTGATGTCGCTGTTGATCAGGAAGGTGTCCTCGTAGACCAGGTCCGGGGCGGTCTTGGGGGAGCGGAGCATCTGCTGGAGCTTGGTGTAGTACTCCGAGTCCGGGGCCTTGATGGGGACGAGCTCGACCTTCTTGCCGGGGTTGGCCTTCTCGAACTGCTTCTTGATGCCGGCGAGGTAGTCGTCCATGACGTGGATCGAGTTGTCGGTGGACTGTTTGAAGGAGACCTTGACGGTGTCGGGGTCGCTTCCGGAGCCGCCTCCACAGGCGGTGGCTCCGGTGGCGACAAGGGCGGCTAATAAGGCGATTGGGCGGGCGGCGGTGGGGCGCACGGGCATGACCTCCTGCGGGCTCACGTCGTTGTGGCCGGGATGGCTGCCCCGTGAAGGTAGGAGCGGTGGTCTAGTCAGGTCAATGCGTCTGCGGCGGATTGGGCGAGACAGGCGTCTTCCGGGGAGTTGGCCCGGGTGAAGGCTTCGGCTGCTTGGAGCCAGAGGGCGTGGGCTTCGGCAGGGCGTCCTTCGACTTCGTGGGTGAGCGCCAGATTGTGGAGGACGCCGCCGACCCTGTACCAGTCCTCGAACTCGCGGTGGATGGCCAGCGCGTGGCCGTAGGGGTCGAGGGCCTCCTCGTGGCGACCCGCCAGGTTCAGGGCGGTGCCGAGACAGCTCCAGGCCAAGCCCTCGCGGTGGCGATCTCCCACGGCCTGGAACAGGTCACGGGCGCGGACGTGGGCTTCGATCGCCTCTGGGATCCTGCCTACGTCCTGAAGGGTCATGCCGAGGTGATTCCATGTCCATCCCTCGGCCTGGCGGTTCCCGGTCGACCGGTAGTAGGCGCGGGCGCGGGTGTAGATCTCGATCGCCTCTTGCGACCGGCCGGCATGGGACAGGGAAATGGCGAGTTCGTCCCAGGCATCGGCCTCGCCCTTGCGATCTTCGATCTCCTGGCACAGCAAGCGGGAGTGGGCACAGCACTCGATCGCCTCCTCCGCCCGGTCGGCCGACCGCAGGATCATGCCCAGGTGGTTCCATGCCTTGGCTTCGCCCGCGCGGTCTCCGGAGCGCTGCGTGACCTCGAGAGCCGTACGGGCGACGGTGATTCCGTCGTCGACGTGCCGCCACCACTCCAGGAACCTCACGAGGCGCTGGGCCAGGCGCACCGCCATGGTCGCGAATCGTTCTTCGTGCGCCCACTGCACCGCCGCGACCAGTGTGGCGCGTTCGCCGCGCAGCCACGCCCAGGCCTGCGGCCGGTCCGCGAACCGCTCCGGCTCCGGCCGCCCCGGCAGCCAGACAGACCGCTCGTCGGCGGCCATCGCCCACCGGTGGCAGAAGGCCAGCACCCGCTCCCGCGCCGCGTCCGCTTCCTCGCGCAGGCCGGGATCCGACGCCACCACCCGCTGCCCGAACGCGCGGACCAGGTCGTGCACCCGCCAGCGGGTGACGGCGGTGGGGCTGTCGGTGCCCACCACCGGTGAAACCAGATAGGTGGCGGCCAGGTCCTCCAGCAGGGACAGCACAGCCTGCTCGTCGAGGCCGGCCAGGGCGGTCACGGCCTCCGTACTGGTCTCCGCGCCGGGCGCGATGGCGAGCAGACGCAGCAGCCGGGCCCGGTCGGGCGCGAGCCGCCGGTACGAGGTCTCCAGCACCGGGCGGAGGACGAGCGAGCGGCCGTACAGGTCCGTGCCGGGGCTGCCGTTGTCGAGGACGACGGTGGGGTCGCCGGCCTTCCTGATCTCGGACACCAGGGAGGCGATGCCGCGATGACGGCGTCGGCGGAGCATCGCGGCGGCGATCTGGAGGGCGAGGGGCAACTGGCCGCAGAGGTACGTCAGTTCCCGCAGGGCGTCAGGTTCCCGCTGCGGCCGGTCGTCGCGCTCGTCGGAGTCGTACAGGGCGCGGGTCACGAGGGCTACGGAGTCGTCCGGGGCGAGTGTCTCGAGGTCGATGAGCCGCACGGGCAGGGAATCCGGGCGGTCGCGTGAGGTGATCAGCACTCGGTGGTGGTCCGTGCCGGGCAGCAGCGGCAGGAACTGGGAGGGGGCGGAGGCGTTGTCCAGGATCAGCAGGGCCCGATCCTGCCGCTCGGACAGGAGCTTGCGATACGCGTCGTACTGCCGGGCCGCGGTCGGTGGCAGATCCGGCCCCCGCACCCCCAGCGCGTCCAACAGCGACAGCACCGCCTGATCGGCGGTCACCGGATTGTCGTCGTACCCCCGCAGGTCCACGAAGAGCGTCCCGCCCGGGAACCAGCCCTGCGCATGGGTCCGGTGCGCTGCCTCCAGTGCCAGTGCGGTCTTGCCGATGCCGCCCATGCCGGTGACGGCGAAGATGAGGAGGGGGCGAGCGTCTGTGTCGTCCTTGCCGGGTGCGAGGTGCGGGAGCAGGCGGTCCAGTTCAGCCGAGCGGCCGGTGAAGCCCAGGGGGCGGGGTGGCAGGGTGGCGGTCGCGCGGGGGACCGGGCCATGGATGGTGCCCCTACCTTCGCCCGTCGCTCTTGCCGGTGACGGGGCCGTAGAAGGTGCCGCCCCGGAAATCGATGTGGTCCCCGCCGTACGTCGCTCCCTCGTCGCGGCGTCGATGGGGACGCTCCTCGGAGTCGGCGGAGCCCTCACGGGGCCGGTGCTTGTGCAGCACCGCCACCGTCACCGAAGCTGCCTGCGCTGCGGCGAGCCTCTGCGAACCCGAGGCGTCGGCCTTGCGCTTGCCGGCGTTGGCGCGGTCGCTGATGCCCCGGATCACCAGGGCGTCCAACTGGCCGCTCAGATGGGCCGCGTGAGCCGCACCGGAGCCCTCCATCTCGATCGCGTACGCGTCGTTGTACGTCCGCCTGATGTGTTCGGCGAAGGCCGACCGGTCGTCGGCCAGGACGACGTCCCCGCAGGCGATCGGCTTACGGTGCCCCCGAACCCCCTCCAGATCCCGCAGCGCGGAACGCGCCGCCTGCACCAGCCGGTGCGAGCCGTGCCAGACCTCGGGGCGGGCGTGGAAACCCGTCCGCGTCTGCTTGCCGCCCTGGACGGCGTACACCTTCGTTCCGACGACCACGTCGCCGATCTCGACGTCGTCCTTGAGCCCGCCCGCGATCCCGACGAAGAGCAGTGCCTCCGGGCGGATCCAGGAGACGATCCGCATGGTCAGCGCGGCGGCGTTCACCGCCCCTTCGCCCAGCTCGGCGATGGCCACGGTCCAGTCTGTCTCCGCCAGGCGACCGCGTTCGACGCGGGTTCCGTCGTCGTGGACGAGTTCCTCGGCGTCCTTGAGGTGTGCGCGTACGGCGTCGTACTCGACGGGGAGCGCGGTCAGGATGATGACGGTGGGTGATGTCTCCGGCACGCGCTCAAGGTACTGCTGAGCCGCGGGCTCGTCAGGTTCTTACGGGTTCTTACAGGAGGTGGTCGGCCTTGCCGGATTTGATGTCGCGGATGAGGGTGCGGAGGGCTT
Organism: Streptomyces sp. NPDC050619; assembly: GCF_040654815.1. Lineage (NCBI taxonomy): Bacteria > Bacillati > Actinomycetota > Actinomycetes > Kitasatosporales > Streptomycetaceae > Streptomyces > Streptomyces sp. NPDC050619. Next base: position 81,526 of record NZ_JBFAIR010000043.1, read on the forward strand.
CGCGGGTGTCGGTGAGGGGGTGGTCTTCCTGGCCGGCGATGGCGATGTAGGCGTTGCCGTTGGTGTCTGTGCCTAGGCGGAAGCAGTTGGCGCCTTCTCCGCAGAAGGGGGCTTCCCAGGTGATGTCGGTCATGGCGGGGCTCTCTGAGGTGGCGGGCGGCGGATTCGGCTAGAGGAGGTGGTCGGCCTTGCCGGATTTGATGTCGCGGATGAGGGTGCGGAGGGCTTCGCGGGTGTCGGTGAGGGGGTGGTCCTCTTGCCCGGCTACGGCTATGTAGGCATTGCCGTGCGGGTCAGTGCCCAGGCGGAAGCAGTTGGCGCCTTCGGCGCAGAAGGGCTCTTCCCAGGTGATGTCCGGCATAGCGGCTCCTCAGAATTGGCGTGCGATGTCGCGGATGAAGTCGCGTGACGCTTCGGGCGAGAGCGACGCGGCTTCCATCCAGTCCAAGTGGGCTCGGTACTTGTCGAGTTGGGACTGACCGTGGGTGAACTCGGGGCCGTGGGCGGAGTCCAGTTCCACGGTGTCGAGCTGGGGGACCGGTCCTTCGACGTAGATCACGGCCTGGCCCGCACCGGGGAACGCCCCCGCTTTGAAGGGGATCACGCGCACGTCGATGTTGTCACGCTCGGATACGTCGCACAGGTGGACCAGTTGCCCGCGCATCACCTTGGCGCCGCCGAACTCTACGCGGAGGGCGGCCTCGTGGATGTAACCGGCGTACCTGATGGGGTTCTCGCGGTAGAGCACCTGCTGGCGTTGCAGGCGCAGAGCCACGCGCAGTTCGACCTCCGCCGCTGACAGGGGCGGCAGGGCGGCGGCGAACAGGGTTCGGGCGTAGCCGTCGGTCTGGAGCAGCCCCGGCATGAGCATCGCCAGGCCTACGCGGACGCTCTTCGCATGCCACTCCAGCTCCGCGATGTCGAGGAGCCCGGCGGAGAGTTGACCCCGATACGCCTCCCACCAGCCTCGTTCGCGGTCGCCCGCCATGTCGGCCAGGGCATCGACGTAGGCCTCGTCGTGGCAGGCGTAGTTGCAGGCGAGTATGCGTACCCGCTCGGGCGAGATGGTGCGGACGCCAGCCTCCATGTTGGACACCTTGGCGCGGTCCAGTCCGAGTAGCCCGGCGGCGTACTCCGTGGTCACGTCTGCTGCGAGGCGCATCTTGCGCAGCTCGGCACCCAGTCGCTTCTGGCGCTCAGTGGGCGTTGACCTCGGCGGCATGTGGCAGTTCCTCCAGCGGTTGTGGCGCAAGTCTGCCCTTCCGGCGGACGGTTGGTCCACCTCATCGGGTGGTAATTCCGGTGACTTGGTGGCAAGGGGCCACTCTGGCACTCTACAGTCAGTGACGAACCGCTTACGGCCCGACGCAGTCGGAAGCGCATCGCGCGAGCCTGCCCGCTTCTCCTTCCCTGGGAGGGGTGGGCCCGTGCCAGGGAGACAGGCCACCGGTCGGGTCGTCGTCGGATCACCGAAGTCCATCGAATGCCACCGAGCGTCACCGAATCAGCCGCGTACCCAAGGGAGTTGCTCATGTCCGCACCGTCAGCCGTCTCGGCCTGTCCCATGTCCTCGGAGCTGTTGAACACACCGCCGCCGTCCCCCGACACCCTCGCCTACAGCTTCACCCTGCCCGCCGGGCCGACCAGCCCGCGCATTGCCCGTGCTGCCACCCGGGTTGTCCTCCAGACGCACGGGTTGGCCGACATGACTGATGCGGTGGTGCAGGTGGTGGGTGAACTGGCCGCCTGTGCTTGTCGGTTCACGCCCGACAGTGAGGTGTACCTGTCGCTGCGGTATCGGGAGGGGGAGGTGCGGGTGATTCTCTACGACGGGCACGCTCGGCACTCCCATCCCCGGCTCGCCGCCGCCTGCGATGCGCGGAGGCGGGCGGCGTTGCGGGTGTTGGGGTGCGTGGTGCGGGCTTGTGAGGGGGAGTGGGGGTTCGGGGAGGCTCGGGAGCCTGGGGGTGGGACTCGGATGTGGGCGGTGGTGCCTTGGCGGGGGGCTCGGGGGTATGTGGGGGTGGGGTGAGGGCGGAGCTATTCCGGCTGGTCGGGGGCGCGGGTGCGGGCTTGGGCGGCTTCGGTGGGGGCGTTGGCGCGGGTGTAGGCGTCGGCGGCCTGGAGGTAGGCGGTGCGGGCCTCGGTGGGGCAGTGGGCGGCCTCGTGGGCGAGGGCCAGGTTTGCAAGGGTCTGCCCCTCGCCGTACCAGTCCTCGAACTCCCGGCGAAACTCCAGCGCCTTGCCGTACGCCTTGATCGCTTCCTCCGTCAGGTCAGCGTCCTGCAGGGCGTTGCCGAGGTTGTTCCACGCGATGGCTTCACGGCGGCGGTCCCCGGCGGCCTGGTACAAGTCGCGGGCCCGGATATGGGCGTCGATCGCCTCCTCCGCTCGGCCCGCCTCCTGCAGGGCGCTGCCGAGGTTGCACCACGCCGAACCCTCGCGGTGGCGGTCGCCAGCGGCCTGGTGCAGGTCGCGGGCCCGGATATGGGCGTCGATCGCCTCCTCCGCTCGGCCCGCCTCCTGTAGGGCGAGGCCGAGGTTGTTCCATGCGGCGGCCTCGCCGTAACGGTCTGTGTCGGCCTGGTACAGGTGCCGGGCCCGGATATGGGCGTCGATCGCCTCCTCCGCTCGGCCCGCTTCCCGCAGGGCGAGGCCGAGGTTGTTCCATGCGGCGGCCTCGCCCGACCGGTCCTCGGCCTGGTGGGCGGTCTCACGGGCGGCCTCCGCGACGGCGATCCAGTCGTCGAAATACCGCCGCCAGGACAGGTACTCGGCCAGACACTCCGCCAGCCGCACCGCCGTGACCGCGAACCTCTCTTCCCGCCCCCACGACACCGCCGCCACCAATCCCGCCCGCTCCCCATCTAGCCACGCCAAGGCCTGCCCCCGGTCCCCGAACCGCTCCGGCTCTTCCATTCCCGGCAGCCACCGCAACCGGTCATCAGCCGCGTCCGCACACCGCCAGTAGAAGTCCAGCACCCGCTCGCGCGCCACCTCCCCCTCCTCCCGCAACCCCGCATCTCCCGCCACCACACTCGCCCCGAACACCCGCACCAAGTCATGCACCCGCCACCGCATGGTTGAAGCCGTCCCGTATACGCCCCGCACCGGTGTGACGAGACATCTGGCGGCCAAGTCCTCCAGCAGGGACAGCGCGGACACCATGTCAAGGTCGGCAAGAGCGGCGATCGCCTCTGTGCCGGTCTCAGCGCCGGGCGCAAGACAGAGCAGACGCAGCAGCCGAGCCCGGTCGGGAGGCAACCGGCGGTAGGAGGTCTCCAATACAGGCCGCAGGACAAGCGAGCGTCCATACAGGTCCGTTCCGGGGCTGCCGCGATCGAAGACGGCAGTCGGATCCCCGTCCTCCCGGACGTCGGCCACCAGAGACGCGATATCCCGATGGCGCCGCCGGCGCAGCATCCCCGCAGCGATCTGGAGCGCCAGGGGCAAGTGGCCGCAAAGTTCGGTCAGTTCACGTAGTGCGTCGGGTTCACGTGCCGGGCGGTCGTCGCGTTCGTCAGTATCGTGCAGCGCGCGGGTCACGAGGATGACGGACTCGTTCGGGGCGAGAGTTTCCAGGTCGATCAGGCGTACCGAGAGTGCGTCGGGCCGGTCCCGCGAGGTGATGAGCACCCGGTGGTGGTCTGTGCCGGGCAGCAGCGGCACGTACTGGGACGGGTCCGACGCGTTGTCCAGGATCAGCAGCATCCGGTCCTGCCGCTCGGCGAGGAGCGTGCGGTAGGCGTCGTACTGGCGCTCCGTCGTCAGCGGCAGATCCCGGTCCCGTACGCCGAGCGCGTCCAGCAGGGCCAGTACCGCCTGATCGGCCGTGACCGGGTCATCGTCGTACCCGCGCAGGTCCACGAAGAGCGTCCCGCCCGGGAACCATCCCCGCGCCCGCGCCCGGTGCGCCACCTCCACCGCCAGCGCCGTCTTGCCGATGCCGCCCATGCCGGTGACGGCGAAGATGAGGAGCGGGAGGGCGGCCGTGTCGTCGTCCTCGGCCGGCGCCAGGTGCGGGAGCAACCGGTCCAGCTCCGCCGACCGCCCGGTGAAGCCCAGCGGGCGGGGCGGCAAGGTGGCCGTCGCGCGGGGGACCGGGCCGTGGACCGTGCCCCTACCCTCGCCCGTCGCTCTTGCCGGTGACGGGGCCGTAGAAGGTGCCGCCTCGGAAGTCGATGTGGTCTCCGCCGTACGTCGCTCCGTCGTCCCGGCGTCGATGGGGACGCTCCTCGGAGTCGGCGGAACCCCCACGGGGCCGGGGCCGGTGCTTGTGCAGCACCGCCACCGTCACCGAGGCCGCCTGCTCGGCGGCGAGCTTCTGCGAGCCCGAGGCGTCCGCCTTGCGCTTGCCGGCGTTGGCGCGGTCGCTGATGCCCCGGATCACCAGGGCGTCCAACTGGCCGCTCACGTGGGCCGCGAGGGCTGCCCCGGAGCCCTCCATCTCGATCGCGCCGGCGTCGTTGTAGTTCCTGCGGATGAACTGGGCCAGCTCGGATTTTGCTGCCGCCAGGACCACGGCGCCCGTGGCGATCGGCAGGAAGTGCGCCTGTACGTCGGGCATGTCCCGTACAGCGGAACGAGCCGCCTGTTCCAGCGCGTGCGAGCCAGGCAGGGCCTTCGGCCGGACCAGGAACTCCTTGGGTGTCTGCTTGCCGCCGTGGATCTCGTACACCTGCGTGCCCACGACTACGTCGCCGATTTCCACGTCGTCCTTCAGACTGCCGGCCACACCGACGAAGAACACGGCCTCGGGACGCAGCCAGTTGATGAGCTGTGTGGTGAGAGCGGCGGCCCGCTCGGCACCCATCCCGAGCTCGGCGATGGCAACATGCCAGGGTGTACCGGGCAGTTGGCCCTGTTCGACTCGGGTCCCGTCGCGGTGGACGAGTTCCTCCCGCTTCTCGATGTGCGCGCGGACGGCGGCGTATTCGAGGGGGAGTGCGGTCAGGACGAGAACGGTGGGCTGGGTCTCCGGCACACTCATAAGGTACGCCGGGGGAAGGGAATCGAGTGCCGGAACAGGACGTCACCGTCGGGCAGTTGCTGCTCGCCGAGTACCAGAGCGTCAAGGACGAGCAGAAGGCGCGGATCGGGTTCCGGGACAACTTGTTGTACGTGACCTTGGCCGTCGTCGCCGCCGTCATCGCCGCTGCGGCCCAGGCCGAGCAGGCGTCGATGCTGCTCGCGCTGCCGCCGGTGTGTGTGGTGCTCGGGTGGACCTACCTCGTGAACGACGAGAAGATCTCGGCCATCGGCGCGTACGTCCGCGAGGACTTGGGGCCGAGGCTCGCGGGGCTGGCCCAACCGGCCGGTGGTTTCGACGCGTTCGGCTGGGAGACCGCCCACCGTGGGGACGCGAGGCGGCGGTCCCGGAAGGCCATCCAGACCCTGGTGGACCTGACGGCCTTCTGCGCCGTGCCGTTGGCCGCGCTGGTCGTCTTCTGGGCGGACGGCGATGGTGGCGGGCTGCTCGTCCTGCTCTCGGTGCTGGAGGCGCTCGCCGTGGCTGGACTCGCCTCGCAGGTGGTGTGGTACGCGAAGGGGGCGTGAACTTCCGTCTGGCGCCGTACCTTTGACGTACGACGAGGGTTAGACGCGGGGGACGAGCGGGATGGAAGCGGCGCTGCTGACGGCCCTGGCCGAGGGCGCGGGCGGGGATGCCGGACGCCGAGCCGTGGAGAAGCTGGCCGGGGCGGTGGGGCTGGAGAGCGGGGCCTCCGCCCGGGAAATCGCTGAGGCGGTGACGGATCCCGCCTGGCGGGAAGCCGTACGGGAGTGGGGCGAGGCCCTCGCCGACCTGCTCTCCGCCGATCCGCACGGCGCCGGTGCCGTCGCGCGGGCCATGGAGCGGTATGCGCCGGGCAGCGGGGCGTCTTGGTACGACGGTGACCACACCGACTTCCGGGGCGGGGTCTTCCTGCGCGAAGTCGTCGGCGTGCAGGTCGTGATCCAGCAGGGCGGGGCAGCTGTACCTGAGGCGATGGCCGGTCTGCCGCCCAGGCCCGGCGGATTCAGCGGCCGGGAGGATGAGACGGCGGCGTTGCTGCGAGCGCTGGACCCGGAAGGGGCGGGATCGGCGGACTCCCCGGCGGTTCTTGTCGCCGCTGTCTCCGGCCTCGGCGGCATCGGCAAGACCGCGCTCGCCGTCGAGACCGCGCACCTGGCCTGCGCGCGGGGCTGGTTCCCCGGCGGGGTCCTCTTCATCGACCTGCATGGCTACGACCCGGAACCGGTCACCGCCGACCGTGCTCTCCAGGCCCTGTTGCGCGCCCTCGGCACCCAGCCGGAACACATCCCCACCACGGCGGACGAGCGGGCGGCGCTCTACCGCTCGGCGCTGGCCCGGCGCGGGCGGGAGTGCGGCGCCGTGCTCGTCGTGGCCGACAACGCGTCGTCGCCCGACCAGGTACGGCCCCTCCTGCCTGGCGACGCCCGGCACCACGTCCTGGTCACCTCCCGCGACCGGCTGCCTCAACTGGGCGCGCGGCTGGTCCCCTTGGGCCAGCTCGCGCCGAAGGAGGCGTACGAACTCCTCGACCTTGCCCTGCGGATCGCCGACCCCCACGACGTCCGGGTCATCGACAACCCTGGTGCGGCCGAGCAGCTCGCCGGCCTCTGCGGGCATCTGCCGCTGGCCCTGCAGATCGCGGCCGCTCTGCTGGCGGAGGATCCGCGCAAGCCGGTGACCGAACTCGTGGCGGAGTTGGGCGAGTCCCGCGATCGCCTGGAGCACCTGGACGACGGTGAGCGCAGCGTCCGCGCCGCCTTCGAGCTCTCCTACCGTCGGCTGTCACCCGCCCAGGCCCGGCTGCTGCGCCTGCTCGCCCTCGCGCCTGGGCCCGAGGTGAGCGATGGGGTCGCCGCCGCGCTGGTCGGTGCCGAGGCGCCTCCGGTACGGGATCTGAAGGCATTGGCTCGTGCGCACCTTGTTGAGCGGGGAAGCGGGCGCGGATGGTGGCGGGTGCATGACCTGGTGCGCGAGTTCGGGGTGGGTGTGGTGGCTGAGGATGAGGGGTTTCGGGAGGAGGGGGAGGCGGCGCGGGAGCGGGTGCTCGCCATCTATTACCAGCTTGCGGATGCGGCCGATGACCGGTTGCGGTGGCTGCCGGGTATGGAGGAGCCGGAGCGGTTCGGGGACCGGGGACAGGCGTTGGCGTGGCTGGACGGGGAGCGTGCGGGTCTGGTTGCGGCGGTGGGGTGGGCGCGGGAGGAACGGTTGGCGGGCATGGCGGTGTTGCTGGCCGAGTGTCTGGGGTCGTACCTGGTCTGGAGGCGGTATTTCGACGACTTGATCGCCGTCGCGGAGGCCGCGCGGGAGGCCGCCCACCGGACTGGGAACCGGCTGCGCGAGGCGATCGCGTGGAACAACCTCGGCAACGCCCTGCTGGAGTCGGGCCGGGCGGGAGAGGCGATCGATGCCCACACTCGGGCGCGCGACCTGTACCAGGCTGTCGGAGACCGCCGCCGCGAGGCCAGCGCGTGGAACAACCTCGGCAACGCCCTGCAGAAGTCGGGCTGGGCGGGAGAGGCGATCGATGCTCATGCCGCTGCCCGTGACATCTTCCAGGCTGTCGGAGACCGCCGGCGCGAGGCCATCGCGTGGGACAGCCTCGGCATCGCTCTGCGGAGGGCGGGCCGGGCGAAGGAGGCGATTGGCGCTCATAGACGCGCCCGTGACCTGCATCAGGCCAACGGAAACCGCCACGGCGAGGCCAGGGCGTGGAACAACCTCGGCATCGCTCTGCGGAGGGCGGGCCGGACGGAGGAGGCGATCGAGGCGTACGGCAAGTCCATGGAGCTCCGCCGGGAGTTCGAGGACTGGTACGGCGAGGGGCGGACCCTCAACAACCTGGCACTCGCCCACGAGGCCGCTCACCGCCCCGCCGACGCCCGCACCGCCTACCTCCAGTCAGCCGACGCCTACACCCGCGCCAACGCCCCCACCGAAGCCGCCCAAGCCCGCACCCGAGCCGCCGACCTCAACGACACCTCCCCTAACGCCCCCTCCCCACCACCCCCCGAACCCACCGATAAACCAACTCAGGCCGCCCCACCTGCCCATACACCGGAGCCCGCTCAGCCCGCCCCGCCTCCACCAGATGCTCCAGATACCGGCGAGCGGTAATCCGCGAGATCCCCACCGCCTCCGCGATCCCCGCCGCCGTCAGCCCTTCCTCCGCGTCCCGCAACGCACCCGTCACCCGCTCCAGCGTCGGCCCGCTCAGCCCCTTCGGCAACGCGGCCGGCCCCGGCGCCCGCAGCGTCGCCAACGCTCTGTCCACCTCGTCCTGCCCGCTCGCCTCCCCCACCGCCCCATGGAACTCGGCGTACCGCACCAGCCGGTCCCGCAACGTGGCGAAGGTGAACGGCTTCAGCACGTACTGCACGACCCCCAGCGAGACCCCCTCCCGCACCACCGTCAGATCCCGGGCCGACGTCACCGCGATCACGTCCGCCTGATACCCGGCCGCCCGCAGTGAACGCGCCAGCTGCAAGCCGTGTACGTCCGGCAGGTGCAGGTCCAGCAGCAGCAGATCCACCGCCGTGCGCTCCAGCGCGCGCCGCGCCTCCGCACCCGTGTGCGCCTTGCCGACGGCCGTGAAACCGGGGACGCGGTTGACGTACATGACGTGCGCGTCGGCGGCGACCGGGTCGTCCTCGACGACCAGGACACGTATGGGCTGCTGCTGCTCGGTCGTCGTCATGCGTCGCCTCCAGAAACCGCGCTGCCCGATACAGCGCCTTCAGAAGCAGGAGCAGAAGTACGAGCCCCGTCCCCCAACGGCAACCGCACCTCGAACTCCGCTCCGCCCCCCTCGGCCTCCGCCACCGCCAGCGACCCCTCGTGCCGGCCCACCGCCTGCCGTACGAGGGCCAGCCCGAGCCCCCGCCCGCCCGGCCCCGCCGGCTTCGTCGAGAAGCCCCGCTGGAAGACCGTATCGGCGTGGGCCGGGTCCACTCCCGCCCCCGTGTCCGACACGCGAAGCACCAGCTCACGGTGGACCTCGTACGCCGTCACCGTCACCCTCGCCCGCGCACTCCCCTGAGCCGCGTCCACCGCATTGTCGATGAGGTTGCCCAGGATCGTCACCAGGTCCCGCGACGAGAGCGACTCGGGCAGCAGGCCGTCGTCGATACAACTGTCCTCCGACACCACCAGCTCCACCCCCCGCTCGTTCGCCTGGGCCGTCTTGCCCAGCAGCAGGGCCGCCAGCACCGGTTCGCTCACCGCCGCCACCACCTGGTCGGTGAGTGCCTGGGCCAGTTCCAGTTCGGCGGTCGCGAAGTCCACCGCCTCCTCGGCCCGGCCCAGCTCGATCAGCGAGACGACCGTGTGGAGGCGGTTCGCCGCCTCGTGCGCCTGCGACCTCAACGCCTGCGTGAATCCCCGTTCCGAGTCCAGCTCGCCCATCAGTGACTGGAGTTCGGTCACGTCGCGCAAGGTCACGACCGTCCCCCGGCGCTCACCTCCCGACACCGGGGACGTGTTCACCACCAGCACCCGGTCCGCCGTCAGGTGCACCTCGTCCACTCGCGGCTCCGAGGCCAGCAGCGCCCCGGTGAGGGGTGCGGGCAGGCCCAGCTCGGCCACCGAATGACCCACCACGTCCTCCTCGGACGCCACCCCCAGCAACTCCCGACCGCCGTCGTTGATGAGCGCCACCCTGTACTGCCCGTCCAGCATCAGCAGTCCCTCGCGTACGGCGTGCAGGGCGGCCTGGTGGTAGTCGTGCATGTGGCTGAGCTCGGCCGCGTTCATGCCGTGGGTGTGGCGACGCAGCCGGGCGTTGACGACGTACGTGCCGACGGCGCCGAGTACGAGGGCGCCGGCGGCGACGCCGAGCAGGGCCGTCAGCTGGCCCTGCACCCGCTTGCTGATCTCCTCGACCCTTATGCCGGCGCTGACCAGTCCGACGACCTTGCCGCCGTCCTCGACCGGGGTGACCGCGCGGACCGACGGGCCGAGCGTGCCCGTGTAGGTCTCCGTGAAGGACTTGCCCCGCACCGCGGGCGTGATGTGGCCGCGGAAGCGCTGGCCGATCTCGTCCGCGTCGGGGTGGGTCCAGCGGATGCCCTGCGGATTCATGATCGTGACGAAGTCGACCTCGGTGTCGGTCATCACCCGCAGCGCGTACGGCTGGAGGGAGGCCGTCGGGTCGGAGGTGCGGATCGCCTCCCGTACGGAGGGGGAGTCCGCGACCGAGCGCGCCACCGCCATCGCCTGGCGGCCCGCCGCCTCCTCCGCCTGGTTGCGGTCGCTGACGTAGGTGAACAGCGCGTAACCGGCGACGACCACCGCGATCAGCACGGCCTGCATGGCGAAGAGCTGGCCGGCCAGGCTGCGGGCTCGCGGGACGGGTATGCGCATGTCGTCAGTGTGCCCCCCACGTTAAGCGTGAACTAAATGAACGGAAGGGTGACCGCGCTCACAGGGCGGGAGATAGTCACGGCAATCCCCCTCAAAACCCGGACGTGAGCCGCACTCCGGTGATACCGACGAAGACGTCAAGGAGGGCAGCCGTGACCGCCAGCACCCCCGCTACGGCACCTGCCAAGCCCGCTGCGAAGCGGGACCGCACTCACTATCTCTACATCGCGGTGATCATCGCGGTCGCCGCGGGCATCGCCGTTGGTCTGGCCGCACCTGATTTCGCCATCGAGCTGAAGCCGCTCGGTACCGGCTTCGTGAACCTGATCAAGATGATGATCTCGCCGATCATCTTCTGCACGATCGTGCTGGGCATCGGCTCCGTGCGTAAGGCCGCCAAGGTCGGTGCCGTCGGCGGTATCGCGCTCGGCTACTTCACGGTGATGTCGCTGGTCGCCCTCGCCATCGGCCTGGTCGTCGGCAACATCCTGGAGCCCGGCACGGGCCTGCACATCACCGAGGCGATCAAGAACGCCGGTCACGACCAGGTGGACGCCGAGGCGCTGCCGCCGGTCGACTTCGCGCTCTCCATCATCCCCACCACCATGATCTCCGCCTTCACCGAGGGCACGGTCCTGCAGACCCTGCTGGTCGCCCTGCTCGCGGGCTTCGCCCTGCAAGCCATGGGCTCGGCCGGAGCGCCGATCCTGCGCGGGGTGGAGCACATCCAGCGGCTGGTCTTCCGCATCCTCGCCATGGTGATGTGGGCCGCGCCGATCGGTGCCTTCGGCGCCATCGCCGCCGTCACCGGCTCCGCCGGCATCGACGCGCTCAAGAGCCTCGCCGTCCTGATGCTCGGCTTCTACGTCACCTGCTTCCTCTTCGTCTTCATCGTGCTCGGCACGATGCTGCGCCTGGTCGCGGGCCTGAACATCTTCTCGCTGTTCAAGTACCTGGGCCGCGAGTTCCTGCTGATCCTGTCGACCTCCTCGTCCGAGTCGGCGCTGCCGCGGCTCATCGCGAAGATGGAGCACATGGGCGTCAGCAAGCCGGTCGTCGGCATCACCGTCCCGACCGGCTACTCCTTCAACCTCGACGGCACCATGATCTACATGACCATGGCCTCGCTGTACATCGCCGACGCCATGGGTACGCCGATGTCGATCGGGGAGCAGATCCCGCTGCTGCTCTTCCTGCTGGTCGCGTCGAAGGGTGCGGCCGGTGTCTCCGGCGCCGGTCTGGCCACGCTGGCAGGTGGTCTTCAGTCGCACAAGCCCGCCCTGGTGGACGGCATCGGCCTGATCGTCGGCATCGACCGCTTCATGAGCGAGGCGCGCGCCCTGACGAACTTCGCGGGCAACGCCATCGCCACGATCCTGATCGGCACCTGGACGAAGGAGATCGACCGCGCTCGGGTCGACCAGGTGCTCGCCGGACAGCTCCCGTTCGACGAGAAGACGCTCCTCGACGACGACGGCGAGTCCGGGGACGACGCCAAGGCGGAGGTTCCCGAGCAGGGCGGCGAGAAGCAGCTGGCCAAGGCCTGACGGCCGCCAGGCCGGCCAAAGCCTGACCGGCCCTCACAGACGAGCCGGGCCCGGTGCCTGAACCCGGGCCCGTCTCCAACACTCCGGGCGGCTGAGATGCTCCCCCGTGGCTCAGCCGCCCGGTCACGCTCAACCCGAGACCCGAAACCCGAGCGACGGGTCGGATCAGTCGCTCAACTTCGCCACCGGCACGGTGGCGGATCTGCCCTCAACTCTTGGCGCTGAGTCATGAGAGGGTCACCAGAGAGTCTGCGATTTCTTCCCGGTACCGGAG